>JAAYVP010000400.1 GCA_012517115.1 Brooklawnia sp.
CGACAGTCCTGGCGCCGGTCGCGACGGTCCTGGCACCCCTCGCCCCTGGGTCCGGAACCGGTGGGCCAGCCTGTTCGATCAGCCGGGCGCACTCGTCCTCGACGCCACGCTTGGTATCGGCGAGCAGACGGGCGATCTCGGGGTCGTCCACCGACTTGGCCAGGTAGGCATGCCAGACGCTGGCGCCGAAACGCTTCCGGGGAGAATCGGGTATCGCATGCAGCATGATGTGGCGGAGTCGAGCGGCCGGGTCGTCGGGCAGTTCCTGGTACTCGGCGTGGGCGAAGTCGATCATCGCCGCACACGCGGCGCGCACCAGCGCCTCCCTGGTTCCGAAGTGGTGCTGGATGCGCCCGACGGAGACCCCGGCCTGCTCGGCCACCCGCCTGAATGTGACGGCCTCGATGCCGTTGCGGGCGATCAGCATCCACACGGCCAACACGATTGCGTGGCGGCGGGCGTCCGAATCAGAGGCGGCCATACCCGGATGATAGCAATACAGTCGTATTGAGATGGTGCTACGATACGAGCGTATTGCTCAACGCTGAGGAGTCATGATGGCGACCGTCCACCAGGCCAGTCGACGGCGTCGCTGGGTACGCCGCAGCGCCGCCGTGGTCGTCTGCGCCCTGGCCGCCGCGCAGGTCGTCGGCTGGTTCACCGCCACGCCGAAGGTCGGCCACTTCCGCAGCGCCGCAGACCGCGCCGCCTATGCGGACGCCTACCAGCGGGCGCTGGCGTTGATGCCCGTCCCCACCCGCACGTTGGACCTCCAGACGACGTTCGGCAGCGTGCGGGCCTATCAGTGGGAGAACCCGGACGCAACAGGGGCGCCGGTGGTCTTGCTGCCGGGCCGTGGCAGCGGCGTGCCGATGTGGTCGGAGAACCTGCCAAGCCTGCTGACCCACCGCACGATCTACGCGCTGGACGCAATCGGGGACGCCGGGATGTCGTCGCAGTCCGTCCCGGTCACCGGGGCGTCCGACCAGGCCGTCTGGATCGACGAAGCATTGGCAGGCCTGCAGCTCGAACACGCCCACGTCGTCGGGCATTCGTTCGGGGCGGCCAGCGCAGCAGCGTTGGCGGTCAACCGCCCCCAGCGGGTGGCTACCCTCACTCTGCTCGAACCCGCGTTCGTGCTGGGCTGGCCACCGCTTGGCACCTTGGCGTGGTCGGTACCCGCGTCCCTGCCGTTCCTGCCGCGGTCCTGGCGCAACGCCGCCATCGCCAGGATCGCCGGTGAAGACCCGGGACAGATCGATCCCAACGACCCCGTCGCGGCGATGATCACCCTCGGCGGTACCGCGTACTCGTCGCAGCTGCCGACCCCTCGTCCGCTATCTGATGACCAGCTACGAGGCCTGACCATGCCGGTCTACGTGGCACTCGCCGATGCCAGCACCATCACCCGGGGCGCGGCGTCGCTGACCAAGACCGCACTGATCGGCGACGTGACCACCAGGGTCTGGCCGAAGACCACCCACTCGCTGCCCATGCAAGTGGCCGAACCCCTGGCAAAAGACCTCGGCGAGTTCTGGACGGCGAACGACGGCTGAGCCTTCAGGCAAGCCACTGCGTCCCGGGGAGCATGCGGGATGCGAACCGGACACGCGGGGCTACGCGCCGCGCTCGCCCGGCGTCCGACCATGCGCGCGCGCCGGACGAGAGACGGCGGCTGGCGAACCGCCGCTAGCAACCGGAATGGGTGCGCTCGAGCGGGCAGACCAGCACTTTGTGCACCCACTCCGGCCCAGACGTAAGAGCTCGGGGCTGATACCGGCCCCACCTACGCTCATGACGCCCAACTCGTTCGGCAGCGGATGGGCATCGGCCAGTCCCGCGAAACCGGCCGCAGTCAGTCGAGATTTCGTCGACGAGACGAGCAAGGCCTCGAGTGGCGAGGTGGCCTTACCCTCGGACGGGTACTGGGTGCGTCAAGAGAGGATCCCGAACGCGTTGCCGGGCAAAGCGGGCCCCGGACCCCTGTCTGGCCACCTGAACCTGGTCGGCGACTCTCCTCGCCTCGCGGGCCCCAGCCCGCAGTTCCCCGGTCGAGAAATCGCTCGTGGGCATGCCCGGTATTGAAGCACACCGCCTCCGCGCCGACGGTGCCACGGACGCGAACCCCAGTTGTCGCCCCGCCCAGCCAGCGACCCGGGGGCCGGAGACCCCCAGGCAAGCCCGGGACGACAAGAGGCAGGGGTGGTGACGGGCTTGACGTGCGAGGTCAGTCTTCGGGGTCCAAGAGGGCGTAGCGGCCTTCGTCGTGACGCACGGCAGCCTTCATCCGCACGGCAGGTGATCGTACGGATCGTGGTGAGCGCGCGAATCTCGTCGGTCGGGCCATCAGCGATGATCCGCCCCCGGCTCATCAGGATGATCCGGTCCGCGAATGCCTGCGCCTCCTCCAGATAGTGGGTGGCGAAGAGCACCGTGCGGTGCGTCTCGTCACGCATCGCACGCCAGAAGGCGTGGCGCGCAATCGCGTCCATTCCAGAGGTCGGCTCATCGAGGATCAACAGTTCCAGATCCGCGATCAGTGCGAGCGCGAACTTCAGCCGTTGCTGCTCGCCGCCGGAGCACTTCGAGACGCGCCGCGACGCGATCTCCGCGATCCCGGCACGTTCGAGAACCGAGTCAACCTCGGCCGGGGCGCGAAACTGGGCGGCGATGACCTCGGCCGTCTCGCGCACGGTGATGTCCCGAAGAAGTCCGCCTGTCTGCAGCACGGCGGACACCTTCTCGTTCTTGACCGCCTCCCGCGGGTTCATCCCGCAAACCTCCACGCTCCCCGATGTTGGCGAGGTCAGCCCCAGAATCATGTCGATCGCTGTCGTCTTGCCCGCCCCGTTCGGTCCGAGAAATGCGACGATATCGCCCCTCGCGACGCTCACGTCGAGGCCGACGACAGCGTGGACGGGCTCCTTCGATCTCGGGCCAAAGGTCTTGGCAAGCTGATGCGTGACAATGGCTGTGTCCATACATTCAGCCTCTCGTGAGACCCCGTCGCGGGCCAGCCCCGGCTGTCACGAACCACCGGTGACAAGTGTCATCGAGTAGTTGGGAACGCGAACTCCCCACCACGCGTCGTAATCCGATGCGCACCAGGCGTGGCAGAGGATGTGCGCGAGCGCGTCCTCCAGCCTGGGTGTGGCGGAAGGTGAAGTTGCTCCCGCTTCCTTCAATACTATGTAGCCCTACCGGTGATAGCCCCGATGGCGGTGCTCTTCGATGAAGCGCATCAGGGCGTCCGCGAGACGTACTTCCGGGGCCCCATAGTCGTGTACTCGATGTCGCCACGGTTCGTGAACTCGTGAATGATCGACTGATCCCGTGCGCTCCGGCCGCGTCGTGCAGGCTAAGTGTTCGGCGATGCGATAAGATTGCCTTATGGATCTGGTTGTCGAGTACCAGCAGGCGCGCCGCGAGGAAGACATCGCCCGGCTCCGTCGCGCGCTCGCGCTGCGCGCCCTGGTGGCGATCGGCTCGAGCCAGCGTGAGATCGCGGACGCCCTCGGCGTCAGCCAGCCAGCCGTCAGCCAACAACTGAAGACGACCCGCACCGTCACCGAGGCCCACCCGGAGACACTGCTCGCGGCCGCCGCCCCGATCCTGGTGGACGTGGCCCGCTCCAAAGGATTCGACCGGCTGGCCGTCTTCGGGTCGGTAGCCCGAGGTGAAGCCCGGCCTGATTCCGACATCGACCTCCTGGTGGACGCGCCGGCAGGGGCAGGCATCAAGGAACTCGTGGGGCTCCGTGAGATCTTCGAGGAGATCCTCGGTCGCCCGGTCGACCTGGTCACCTACGGCGGGCTCAAGCCCACCATCGACGCCGACATCCTGACCGAGGCGGTACTGCTGTGATGGACCGGAAGGTGGCCAAGGAACTCCTCCACCTCCGCGACTGGCTCGACCGAGCCAGAGGGTTACGACGCGATTCCCGCAGCGATCTGGGCCATGTGCAGCATGATCCTGCTCTCCCCGATGCAGGCCGCGACCGAGGCCGGCGAGGTGGTCGCCGATGTGGTCCCGCTCGTCTGGACGGGCGCCCAGGGTATGGTCGGCGGCATCTTGGTCGCCTACTTCGTGTCGATCACCTATTGCTGGTTCCTGCGCCGCAACATCACGATCAAGATGCCCGACGGCGTTCCGCCGAACGTGGCCACGGCCTTCACCGCCCTGATCCCGGGCGCCGCCATCATGACGATCGCCGGCGTGGTCTTCGGCATCTTCTACGCCTTCGAGACAACCATGATCGAGACGATCTACAACGTGATCCAGACGCCGCTGCAAGGGCTCTCGGACACGCTTCCCGGCATTCTGGTCGTGGCGTTCCTCATCCCCTTCCTGTGGTTCTTCGGCGTGCACGGCAGTTCCATCGTCTCCGGCGTGATGAGCCCGATCGCGCTGTCCAACACCGCCGCCAACCAGGCCATCGTGGACGCCCAGGGCATCGTCACCCTCGAGAACGGTGGGCGCATCTTCACCCAGCAGTTCCTCGACAACTACGTGAACATGACCGGTGCGGGCGTCACGATCGGCCTGGTCGTCTACATGCTCTTCTGGGCGAAGTCGACACAGTTCAAGACGCTGGGACGCCTCGGCGGCGCCCCGGCCGTGTTCAACATCAACGAGCCGATCACGTTCGGTACCCCGATCGTCATGAACCCGCTGCTCGCCGTGCCCTTCTTCCTCACCCCGATGATCAACTCGACGTTGCTCTACTTCGGGATGTCCACCGGCCTCCTGCCGCTGTTCACCGGGGTGATCGCGCCGTGGACCACGCCGCCGATCCTCTCCGGTCTGATCATCGGCGGCTGGCGTCACGCCGTGTTCCAGGCAGTGCTGCTGGTCCTGGCCATCGCGATCTACTACGTGTTCGCCCGGGCCGCCGACCAGATGGCCTACGCCGACGAGCTGGCCGCCCACGAGGAGCACGAGGTCGAGGCCGCAGAGCACGAGCGGGAGCAAGCCGAACTCGAGGCGCTGCGCCGGGAGCACGTCGCCGACGCCGCCGGCAAGCCGACCGACACAGAGCACTGACCCGTCAACCAACCTGCTGAGGAGAACGATCACCATGGGATTCCCGAAGGACTTCTTCTGGGGCGCCTCGTCGAGCGCCTACCAGATCGAAGGCGCCAGCGCCACGGACGGCAAGGGTCCGAGCGTCCAGGACGTCAAGACCATCCCCGCCGGAACACCGGACTTCACCGTGTGCTCGGGCCACTACGAGCGCTACGCCGACGACGTGGAGCTCTTCGCCGAACTGGGTCTCAAGGCCTACCGGTTCTCGATCGCCTGGACGCGCATCATCCCGAACGGGGTCGGCGAGGTGAACCAGGCCGGCGTCGACTTCTACAACAACCTGATCGACGCGCTGCGGGCGAAGAACATCGAGCCCATCGTGACGGTCTACCACTTCGACCTCCCGGCCGCGCTCCAGGAGAAGGGTGGCTGGGCCAGCCGGGAGACCGTGGACGCCTTCGTCGAGTACAGCCGCACCTGCTTCGAGTTGTTCGGTGACCGGGTCACGTACTGGCAGACCATCAACGAGCAGAACATGATGACGCTGGTCCCCGAGCACGTCGTCGGCGGAGCCCTCGACGACTACCCCTTGTACCAGGCCAACCACCACATGTTCGTCGCCCAGAGCAAGGCCATGGCCGTGTGCCACGAGGTGCGACCTGAGTGCAGGATCGGGCCGGCGCCGAACATCGCCATCCACAACCCGGCGTCGTCGGACCCCAAGGACGTCCTCGCCGCGCAGTACGCGGACGCCGTTCGCAACTGGCTCTACCTGGATGCGGCTGTGTTCGGTGAGTACAACGCACTGGCCCTCGACTACATCAAGCACTCCGGGTACACGATCGACATCACCGATGAGGATCGCCAAGTCATGAAGAACGGCAAGCCGGACTTCATCGCGTTCAACTACTACAACACCGACACCGTCGGCTACGTCGCAGGCGAGGTGCTCGTCGACGAGCAGGGCAACATCCACGGCCCAGGCGCCCGGGTCGACAACCCGAGCCTGGGCAAGACACAGTTCTCCGGCTGGTGGATCGACCCCGTCGGGTTCAGAACCACGCTCCAGGAGATCCACTCCCGCTACCGCCTGCCCCTGATCGTCACCGAGAACGGGCTGGGCGAGCGCGACGAGCTGATCGACGGCGAGGTCGACGACCAGTACCGGATCGACTACCTGCGCGACCACATCAGCCAGATGGAGGCCGCCATCGACTCGGGCGTCCCGGTGTTCGGGTACAACCCGTGGTCCGTCATGGACCTGATCTCGACCCACGAGGGCTTCCTCAAGCGCTACGGGTTCATCTATGTCAACCGCACCAACGACGACGAGTTGGACTTGGCCCGGATCAAGAAGAAGAGCTTCGGCTGGTACCGGAAGGTCATCGAGACCAACGGCGCCGACCTGGCCTGACACGCCAGACACTTCTGACCTGACGCCCTGTGGCGCACCCAGGGTGCGCCACAGGGCGTCCACACTCTCTGACAGGAGACTGCATGACGCCGCACACCGACCGACCCCAGACCACTGCTTCCTCCCGCCTGCCCCTGGTCGTGTACGCCCTCATGGCCGGGACGTTCCTCGCGGGGACGAGCGAGTTCGTCATGGCGGGCCTGCTCCCCACTCATGGCCGCCGACTTCGACGTGCCCGTGGCCGAGATGGGTCTGGCGATCACCGCGTTCGCAACAGGGATCGTCATCGGTGCCCCGAGCATGGCGCTGCTCTCCGCGCGGGTGCCGCGACGCCACATCCTGGTCCTGTCCATGGTCGCGTTCGCGGGCGGCCACGTGCTGGCAGCGATGGCCCCGACCTACGCCGTCCTGCTCGCCGCACGCTTCGTGACCGCTCTCGCCACCGGCGCGTTCTGGGCGGTCGCATCCCTGACCGCAGCCTCGGCGGCCGGCCGCTACGCCTCACGGGCCCTCGGTCTGGTGTTGGGCGGCAGCATGGCGGCGATCGTCGTAGGCGTCCCCTTGGGCGCCTTCGCGGGGCAGGCCGTCGGGTGGCGGATTCCGTTCTGGGTCATCGCGGCCCTCGGCGCCGGGGTCGCCGGCATGCTCGTCCGGCTCGTGCCGGCAGTGCCCGGTGGGCATGTCGCGACCTCGATCCGCGCACAGTTCGCCGCGTTGCGACGTCGACGCCTCTGGCTCGCGTTGGCGACCTGCACTCTGGTCACGGCGGGTGTGATCACCGTGTACAGCTACATCGCACTGGTGCTGACGCAGCGGACCGGCCTGCCCGAGCAGGTCGTCCCCCTTGCGCTCATGGCGTTCGGTGCCGGCGCGTTCGTCGGCAACCTGGTCGGGGGACACCACGGCGACCACCACCCCTACCGCACCCTGTACACGACCGTGACGGTTTCCGCGATCGCCATCGTCGGGCTGCTGCTCTTCTCCACCCACGTCGTGCCCACACTGGCCCTCTTCGCCCTGCTCGGGCTCGTGGGTCTCTCGTCGAACCCCGTGCTCGTGTCTCTCGCGGTCCGCTTCGGTGGGGACGCCCCGGCCTTGGCCACGTCCCTGCCCGTCTCAATGTTAAACGTGGGCACCTCCGTGGGAACGGCGATCGCCGCCGCGGCTGTCAGCACACCCCTGGGGACCCTGGCGCCGCTCGTCGTGGCCACCGTGGCCGCGCTGCTCATCTACCTGCCGCTGACGGCGCTGGCGCTGGCCGACACGAGAATGACCCGCACAAGCCTGCGGCCGACGTGAGGAACCTCGGCGCTGGATCCTCCGGCCCATCACACGAGGACCACGTCGACGCCCTCGTCGCGGAGGAGGCCCGGCAGTCCTGCGGGAGCCTCCGTGGTGGTGACGAGGTGAGTCCGCGCGCCGCGGACGCCGAGCACGTGCCCATGACCAGGACGTCGGCGCGCATGGTGCGCACGGCGTCCACGGCTTGGCCGCCCCGCTAGCGTTTCATTCGACACCTACCGAACAACCCCGAAAGGAATCCCGTGGCCCGCACCCTGTTCCTCGACGTCGATGGAACGCTGGTCGATTACCACAACCACCTCCCCCAGTCAGCAGTGGCCGCGATCCGCGCCGCCCGGGCGGAGGGCCACCGCGTCTACCTGTGCACCGGACGCAGCAAGGCCGAGATGCCCGAGAACCTGTGGGACATCGGCATCGACGGCATGATCGGCGGCAACGGCAGCTACGTGGAGGACGCCGGCGACGTCGTGCTCCACCAGACCCTCACCGGGCAGGAGTGCCGCGCCATCGTCGACTGGCTCCACGCGCATGGCCTGGAGTTCTACCTGGAATCCAACGCCGGCCTGTTCGGGAGCGAACGGTTCGAGGAGGCGTCCGCGCCAGTGCTGGCGCTCTACTCCGCGCGCAAGGGCAAGCCGGTGCCCGAGGGGACCAACTCAGGTCTCCACGGGCTGGTGCTCGGCGAGGACCTCTTCCGCGACGACGTCAACAAGATCAGCTACATCCTCACCTCCTACGACGACCACCTGGCGGCCAAGGAGCAGTTCCGCGGCCTCCAGCACGGCACCTGGGGCGGTCGCGGCGCCGAGGCCCTGTTCGGTGACATCGGCCCGACCGGCATCACCAAGGCCCACGCGGTCGATACCCTCCTGGAGCACCTGGGCGCCGACCGCGCCGACACGATCGCCTTCGGCGACGCGACCGTCGACATCTCGATGTTCGAGGCCTGCGCGGTGGGGGTTGCCATGGGCAACGCGAGCGCCGACCTCAAGGACATCGCCACCCACGTCACCGACGACGTCGAGGAGGACGGTCTGGCCAACGCCTTCCGCGAGCTCGGTCTGGTCGGGCGATGATCATCCTCGCTGTCAGGCGACCTCGACCGTGACCCCACGGCGTCCGTAGGTCTCAGGGCAAGCAGGCCTGACCCCGCACGATAGACCTTCGCCGGACGCCCGCGCCCACGAGAGATCTCGCCAGTTCTAAAGCGTCACTTGAACTCTTTGGAGATGCATGAAACTACATCCGTTCAGACGGACCGAGCCGGCGGCGTCCTGCTCGGTCAGGCCATCGGCGACGCCCTGGGCGTCCCCTATGAGTTCGCCGCGCGCATCCGGCCCGGTGAGGCGCGCATGGTCGGCGGAGGGCTCGGCCCCTACGCACCCGGCGAGTGGTCCGACGACACCCAGATGGCACTGTGCATCGCCCACGCGACGGCGTCCGGCCTGGACGTCACCGAGGCCGAGGGTCTGGACGCCGTGGCCCAGGCCTTCCTGAACTGGCAGTCGGGAGGGGCCAGCGACATCGGCACACGAGACCAGCATTTCGCAGTTGCCTACGCGTTCTGCTCGATCCCTACAGACCGTTCGGAGGCGGAGAGACTTCTTGCCCAATTGAGCATCCAAGATGGGCCAAGGCGATCTTTGATCCTGGCAAACCAGGCGACCTGTGCTCTCCTCGATGGCGGCCTACCACGGGCAAGCGACTTGGCGAGAACCCTCGCCGATGGCGATGCTGTGGACGAAGTTGTCTGGCTGTGGGACCCCCGTGAGGCAGTCCAGGGACGCAGCGTCGTCCGGATGATGACCGTTGCAGAATGGCTCAGCGACCTGCAAGGCGGTCCACTCAATCGACGTAGGCCCTGAGCGCCTTCACAGGCACCATGAGATGCATCTCCTCGACGGGCGACTGCAGGAAGTCACCATTGCGCAAATAGAAGCCTCGCGCAGCGTCGTCACGACAATGGACGAGCACTGCTGCGGCGCCGATGCTGGCGCTCACGTTCACGGCACGCAGCAGGGCGTCCCGCAGCAGTTCCCAACCCAGTCCTTCTCCTTGACATGACTGATCCACAGCCAACCGCGCCAGCAGGATGCAGGGGATTTGCGATGGGCGTCCTCGCTGCATCTCTGCGGGCGCGTCACCCTTTGCGTAAGCAGACATCGCGATTGCATAGTAACCGACGACGCGCTCACCGTCGGTGATGACATAAGTGGTGGAGTTGTTGGCTTGCTGGTTCTGCCAGGCGTACTTCACGAGCCATTCATCAAGTTCGGCTGCCCCGCTAGTGAAACCCACCCGGACGTCGCTGCGCTCCAGCTTCCGCGGCGCTGTGTACTCAGCCGGCATCGTTCGAGAACCGCGACCGACGGGTAAACAACCGATCGAACTTACTGGTGGTGGGCAACGGCGAATCCAACAGACGCACAAACTCGGCGAACTGTTCCTCCGACGCAGTGAACCAGCGCCGATCTGCGAGCACCCGCTCGGCCTGCTCAACCGCGCTCCCCAGCACGAAATCCGTCAGCGTTCGGTCCGTCGCCTCGGCTGCACGGCGCAAGAGTGCCTCTTGACGCTCCGTGGCTCTCAGATCGATCCTTTGGCTCTTGGCTGGGCGAACGGAACTCTTACTGGTCATGACACGCCTCCTCTCGTGTGTACATCGTACGTACTAGGCGAGGAGGCGTCAAGCCGTCGCCACGTCGTTGCGTTCGACGCCGATCACGTGGAGCCCCGGCAGACCCACCAGGATGTCGCAACGCTGGCAGTAGCCCCCGGTGGCAAGGCAGCAGTAAGTAGGATCGTCGAGGTCCTCGGGGATCAGGTGGTGTGTTAACCCCGATTCGCCGACGGCCTCGACCCTCTCACCCCACCGACACGCCCACCCCCGGAGCCACGCTCACCCCACGCTAAGGTACAAAGGGCCCCAAATGCACGGATCGCCGCGTGTGCACCATGTGGGAAGATGAGCATATGACTCGTTCCATTGGCGCATATGTTGTTGAAGGCGCGACAGTTCATGCGCAGGTTGTTTCTGATCAGGGCGTGGAGTTCGCGCTACGCGGAGATATATCGGACGCGGAACCTGCCGTCGCGGTGTCGAGCGTACTGGAAACCAACCCTGCTCTTCGCCGCAATCTGTGGGCGTATGCCAAAACCTGGTTCTTGGCATACACGACGCCGCTCACCGCAGCCCTTTCTGTGCCGGATCCCGAGGCACAAGAGAAGGCGCTCGCACAGGCAGAGGTCTCAAAGAAATCGCTTCTGAAACAGGCCGATGCGTTCGCAAAGACGGCCCAATGGATTGCAGATGTTGCTGATGACCTTTCGTCAGTCGAACTGAAACACGGCTGGTGCTCAGCGTGCTACACGCAGGAAGAGCATTGGAAGTCAAACCGCCCATTCGGGCAGCTACCGGTAT
Organism: Brooklawnia sp.; assembly: GCA_012517115.1. Lineage (GTDB taxonomy): Bacteria > Actinomycetota > Actinomycetes > Propionibacteriales > Propionibacteriaceae > Brooklawnia. The sequence goes on from JAAYVP010000400.1 coordinate 11,163, forward strand.
ATGTTTGTCAAGGATGCGGAGCGCCTACCTTGCCATGCTTCGCCCCAGAGTGCGACAACATGGCAGTTCGCGATCGCGGAGCGGTTCGTGTACCTCAGTTTTGTGCCGAGCACCGTCATGACCTCCCAGGCTTCGAAAAGTCTCAGGGATCGTTCGGTGAGCTATATGAGTACGAAGATTACCTAAACTACGAGAAGCCCAACCTCGACAGGCGCACAAAGATCGTTGCCACGACTGCAGTAGTCGCCGGGACTGCCGTTCCATTGACCCTATTGGCGGCACCCGCGATCGGCGGCGCAATCGGGTCGCTAGGAATCTTTGGTGGCCTATCAGGCGCGGCAGCGACGTCTCATGGACTCGCATTATTGGGCGGTGGCTCGATCGCAACGGGTGGACTCGGCATGGCCGGTGGCACAGCGGTAGTTACCGCAGTCGGGGCAGCCGTTGGGGGTGCGCTCGGCGCTTCCGTGACAAATGCGTACCTGCGAGAAGACAGCTCCTTCAGGATCGAGCTTCTTCGACCAGGTAAGGGTGGTGTACCAGTGCTTGTGGCGAACGGGTTCCTATCAGACAATTCCTCAGACAAATGGGGAGGTTGGAAGCAGATCGTCGATCAGCGGTATCCGAACTCACCTGTCTACCGAGTGATGTGGGGCGCGAAGGAACTCAAGGATTTTGGTGTGTTCGGCGCGAACGCTATCGGCAAAGCTGGCGCTGTCGGAGCCGTCAAAGCCGGTGGGGCCGTTGCGAACAAAGCTGCTGCGAAAGCACTCGGTGGCATCGCGTGGCCAGCATTCCTCATCAGCGATCTCGCGAAAAACCCATGGCACGTTGCGAAAAGTCGAGCGGACAAGACTGGTGCAATTTTGGGAGACTTACTTGCCCGTACGACGGCAAGTTCTTACGTGCTGATCGGGCATAGTCTGGGTGCGCGAGCAATGGTAGTCGCAGCGCAAACACTGACCACAAACCCAGGTGCACCTCGGATCGAGGCCGCTCACCTTCTGGGCGCGGCCATCGGAGCCAAGAGCGACTGGACATCGCTCGCGGAGGCAGTGGATGAAGCGGCTTATTGCTACCACTCGTCAAGAGACATGGTGCTGAAGTACGTATACGCAGCAGCGCAAGCAGGGCAGCGGGCAGCTGGGCTCGACGGATTCAAGCCAGATACGCCCAAGATCATCAACATCGATGTTTCAGAGTTGGTGGCCACTCACTTCGAGTACCAGAAAAACGTGGTGCTCGCACAACCCGGCTCTTCACAAAGCACGGTGTAGGTGGGGTCTGAATCCGCCGGTCTCCAGTAGTGATCTGGCGATGGTATGTCGACCTTGGGGTTATGTTGACCGGCTGGCCGATGCCCTGTTCCGGAGGGGATTGGCTGCTGAGCTGGTCAACATAACCGTGCGGGGTTCAACGGTTCTTGAGGAACGCGATGAGAGCGTCTGAGGCTTGGTAGCGAGCTGGTGGCCGTTCGTCGGTCGCGGGGACTCGTTCCAGGGTTCGTCGTTTGAGTTCGAGGTCGGCGTGGAGGTAGATCTGCGTGGTCTGGATGTTCGCGTGGCCGAGCCAGAGCGCGACCCGAGTTGGCTCACGACTGGCGTACCAGACGACCTGTATGGACTGTTGACAAGGATGTTCACGTGTCGCGAAGCACGAGATTTGCACACTAACCGAGTGCGACCATGGCTTGTGTGGTTGGGCCGCAGGTCCCCCATCTCCAGCAGCTCAGGCGCTCGTGCGCTCGCCGTGTTCCCCCCGATGGGTTCTCACGAGCAAGAGTCATTCCCCAACGAATTGTCTTCCGAGCGAGGCCACTGCTAGCGCGAACAGCTTGAAGTGGCGGGCGGCTCAGCTGAGCTCCGCGGTGTCGGCGGCGTTCCCGACCCGCCAGACCTGTTCCTCCTTTGGTGCTTCGAATGGCAGCTCTCCTCCTGGGAACGCGCAGTCACCGCAATCGTCCCTTTCGGCGGCCTCGCGCTGGCCCCAGGCGAGGTCACCGCCCGGTTCGGCCACCACTTCCACATCGACAAGATCGCCGGGGAACACGACCTCAAAGGCTGGCCCCGCGGGTGGTCCGCCTACCTCATGACCAGGAACGACGCCTGAGTCCTCCCACAGAATCACCCGGTCACGCCGCGGCTCGGAAGAACTCCCAGATCACCGCAGTCGCGTCCAAACGGTCGGAGGGCGGATCTGCCCCCTCACGGACGACCGCGGAGCCGGGCCACTGATGCCCCGCGTCGGCAATGGTGATGAGCTCGACGGTTACACCTCCCGCACAGTCCGCCCGCTCGTCGACGACGAGGGAATCACCCCGATCGACCGTGGTCGCGGCACCGCACTGGCCCACCTCCCGCCACAGCGCAAGGACGGCGGGCACTGCCGGTCCGTCGACGCGCGACACGCCGTTCCGGCTGACCCCGGGGCCACCCATGAAGGGCACCGCCCGATCCTCCAGGCCGTGAATGTGCAGCACCGACGTCGTCGCAGGGTCGCTGCACGGCACTTCGAGCGTCCCGGCGACGGGCGCGATCGCGTCGTACAGACTGGTCTCGCAAGCCACCCGGTAGGTCATGATCGCACCGTTGGACATCCCCGTTCCGTAAACGGCCACCACCCCATACTCCTGCCTGACCGCAGCGACCAGGGCACCCAGAAATCCGACGTCGTCGATGCCGCGCTCGACCGCCGGCCCACAGCAATCGCCGCCGTTCCAGGACCGGCCAATCCCCTCCGGGTACACAACCAGGAATCCCTCCCGATCTGCGAACTCGTCCCATCCGTAGGCACGCTGCGCCTGCGCCGCGGACCCGAAGCCGCCGTGCAGCATGACAACCAGAGCCGGGTCACCTCCCAGCCGATCCGGCACATGCAGGATGTACGTGCGCTCCACACCGCCCCATTCGAGCGTGCCCTCGACGTCCGTCCCTCCGCTCCGGCCCTGCGGGTTGCAGCCGGCGAGCGCTGCCGCGATCACCACAGCCATCGCGACGGCGAGGATCGTGCGGAGGGTCATGATGGTTCCCCTTCCAACCGGTGCGCGTTCGAGCTGCCAGACACAATCGATGATCCTCCGCACAACCCCAAACCGCTAGACGCGCTGCGCAGTCCCGGGAGGCGTCCGGCCTCGCACCCATGCCCTGGTTTCCGGAATCGAGGGCCCCGTCGGCGCGTCAGCGGATCCCGTCGGTGGACTGTCCGCGCTCGCCGCGGGCCCGGCGGGCCTGATCGTCCGGAACGCCCACCGCACCACAATGGGTGCATAAAGTGTCCGTCTGCCACGATTTGTGCACCCACTCCCGGCGCCGGCGATGTGCCACCTCTCCCCCGGCCCGGTCAGGCGTCCCCGCCGACGCAGGGTGAGGTGCGGGTTGGGGTCATGGTCTCGCCGTCATCGCGGCACGGTCAGGTGCGGCGCCAGCTCTGATTCGAGCAGTTCGCGCGCCTCCGCCCCGGACAGGTCACCAACGAGCACCCGCACAATCAACCCATCTGCCAGCGCCAGCAGACGCCGCGCGACAGTCCTGGCGCCGGTCGCGACGGTCCTGGCACCCCTCGCCCCTGGGTCCGGAACCGGTGGGCCAGCCTGTTCGATCAGCCGGGCGCACTCGTCCTCGACGCCACGCTTGGTATCGGCGAGCAGA
>JAAYVP010000401.1 GCA_012517115.1 Brooklawnia sp.
CTCTTAACCACACTGTCGGATTGGCAAGGGGGAACAGATGGGTCTGAAGTGCCCGCACTGCGGGGTTTCGATGTGGCCGTATGAGACCGTGCAGAAGGCTGACGGCACCTACAAGCGCTACGAATGCCGCATTCAGTACTGTCAAACCTGCAAAGGTAAATGCACGCACAAGGAGTTAGGGCACCGGCCGGAGTAACAGCCTGTCAGCGAGCTTGCCTGTATCCACACCAGCAGCCTCGTCCGGCAGACACCGCGATCCGGGCAGAGCTGGATCGAACTGGTTTGGCGTAAGTAGGAGGAACATCCCATGAGTTCGGGATACGGCGACTACTACATCGAGTCTGCCGAGGCCCGAGAGGCCCGTCTGCTGGCCGAGGCGCGCGCCCGGCGCGCCGGGTTGGCCGAGGTGCTTGCTCAAGTCGCGCGCGAACTGCGGTTCTTGGGGCTCGCCACTCCCCCACTCGTGGCCGGTGCTGGTGGCACGTCCGGTGATGTGCTGGCGGAGTGCGAACTGCTGGGGTCCCAGATCGAGCAGGGGCGCCGCGCTATCGCCGTGGAGTTGGTTCGTCGGCGTCAGGCCGAGGCGAAACGCTTGCTGGACGAGGCGATCGCGGGTTTCAGCGTCGATCCTGAGCTGGTCAAGCGGCTGGCGGCACCTTCGGCTCGACAGTCCTTGCAGGCTGGAACCGAGCCGTCAACCGACGTCCAGTTGAAGGCCGAAGCCGAACAGATTCTCGCCCGGCAGATCAACCCTGACCCGGAGCTGAACCAGCGGGTCGTGTCGGCGCTCGCCGAGCCACCCGCAGTTGCGCGGATGCTGCTCGCTGACCTGTCCCGAACCGTAGACGGCGCTAGAGGCGATCGGTTATCGTGCCACCGAACTGCAACTCGCCGATGACCCCGTCGCCCTGGTCGCCAAGAGTGCGGCGTTCCCGCAACGTTCGGGTCCGAGCGAAGACGCCGCGTCCGCGATACGCTTCACCTCGCCGCGTTCCGGCGTACCCTCACACCAGTTCACGAGGTCGTTCCGTCGTTGGCCCTGAGCCACTCGTCTGGCCTCCGCGCTTTCCTGCATGGCTGCGCCGAGGCTTGCGGTGCTGCGATGCAGCCGTCCCTCGAATTCGAAGGCACCCAGGTTGGCGGCTGGATGCGCGATCGGGGTGTCGTCGGCTACCTGGGGGTTGCCACCGGCCAACCACTCCCGAACCTGCCGGTAGTCCCAACGCTTCTCGTAGTCGCGAACCAGCAAGCCGCGAACCAACGTGCGGACGCGCGGGTCGGTGATCTGCTCGGTCGGCACCGGTTTGGTTGCCAGGTGCTCCTCGATCAACGCGTCGCTCACCCAAGTGCCGTCGGCGTGCTGGAACGGGTGACGTCCAGCCGCGACCTGGGCGATCGTCATGCCAAACGCCCACCAGTCGCAGCTGGGACGCAACGACGTGCGTCCCTCGGGCGCACGAAAGGCGAGCGTCCCCTGCCCGGTGTTGGTGACTCGGCTACGCTGCCCGAGGTCAGTGGTCAGCCCGAAGTCGGTGAGTACCAAGTCGAGCGGCTTCATCGTCCGGATCAGGATGTTGGACGGCTTGACGTCGCCGTGCACGGTGGGATGCATGGATTCGATCGCAGCGGCTACCTCGGAGACAACTTGCTTGAGGGCGTCCGCGTCGAGCGGACCGTCCTCCATGAGTCTCTCCAGGGTGCCCAAGCGACAGTACTCCTGGATCTCGAAGTGGACGCCTGCCTCCGCGACGCGCTCGATGATGTCGACGGTGTGTTCGTGCTGGAAGGCGCGCCGGTGCTCCGGACTGCCCAACGGATAGGCGTACCGTGGCTGGCGATCGAAGACCTTGATGGCCACCTCGTTGCCGGTGTCGCGCTCGACCGCCCGGTAGACGTGCGCTTCGCCGCCCCCGCCCAGGTGGTCCATGAGCCGATATCGGGACGCCAACCCCGGCGGCAGATTGTGGCGCCGGTAGGGTTGCGCTTCGGTTTCCGCGGCGTCGACGGTTGTTTGGGCCGGGCCAGGTGCGGCGTCCACCGTCGTCTTGGCAGGGCCTTGAGCGGACACCTGCTGGTCGACGGTGGTCCTTGCAGGCGTTGCCTTGTCGTCCACGGTGGTGGCGCTGGGGTTGAATGACACTTGCGTATTCCTCGAACCAGTTGGGGCGGGCATCTTGGTCGGTCTACGTCGGATCGCCGCTCGCGGAGCGTCCTCAAGGCTGGATGAATCGGCCGCTTGGGCACTAGCGCACGGGTGGCTCCTTTGGACCTACGCATTACAGCTAGCCGCCGTAGACAGGCACCATCAAACCACAGCGGGACGCTGGGGCAGGGTGCCGCTCGCCAGGCAGACGGATACTTGGCTGACGGTGCGGTTTTCGTCCGTCTGCCACAACAGATGAAGAGTCCACGATGACCCAAGTCGTGACTGCTCCCCTCAACCCAGGTCGCGTCATCGTTGAGAACCGGGTTCAAACCTGACGTTGCCGGCACTTGATGATGAGGCGTCGGCCGATACGGCGGAGCGGGATTGGCGCTTGGAGCTGATGTTTCTATTCGCTTTCTCGCGAAGGGTCTCCGTCCCGAGTTGGGCCAGACTAGTGCGCACTCTGACCGTGGAGCCGTGCGAGGATCGCCCCAACCACAGGTCCTCCTGGCACACGGCGATCCGCTGCCCCGGATCTGTGAACCTGACCCAACCCAGATGACCAGCTTCCTTCATCTTGTCCAGTGACGGCCAACCTGCACGATTGCCGCCGTGGCGACAGCACCGACACCGGCCCGAGACGAAGGAAGCTGGTCACGGTCCTGGCGTGAGGCGACACGTTACGCC
>JAAYVP010000402.1 GCA_012517115.1 Brooklawnia sp.
ATCCTGGAGCATCAACGGTACGTGGTTCGACCGACAGCTGCGCAGCGCTGGCCTGCTGATCGCTCGAACGAAAGTGCCGCTGCTACTGAGTCCCGACTATCCCGACCCCCTGCTGTACGATCCAGGCGCGTGGTGGCTGACTCAGGGTGACGGTAACGACGTATGAAGGGGCCTGGGCCGCTAGCTGGCCAGCGATCGGCCGGTGGTCAACCAGACGAGATTGGTTGCGTGGCCTCGTAACTTGAGTCTCGACTGCTCGTCACGACGCAGCGCCGCCAGTCCCAGCCAGCCCACGACGCAGACGGTGTGGTAGATGCACTTGATCGCCACATACCCCACCTGCGCAGGGCGTGATGCGTGCTTGCGCCAGTAGATCAGGTCGGCCTTCTCCATGGTCAGGTAGTACTTCACTGGGTAGGCCTTGCTGCTCCCGCCCCCGAAGTGGATTGCCTCGGCCTCGGCGAAGAAGACGATCCGCCAGCCGGCGTCGTGGAACCGCCGGCACCAGTCGGTGTCCTCGCCATAGAAGAAGAAGGCCTCGTCCAGCGGTCCCACTTGGTCGAAGGCCTCGCGACGAACCATCATGAAACACCCGGACAGCACCTCGGCGTCGTGGGTCGTTGCGTAGCTGGACGCCGGCAGCGTGCGTCCGTCGAACTTGCGCACGCCCGGCAGCAGCCGACTGAGGAAGAGAAAGTCGCCCGCGGCGTTCGCTAGGGTTGGGAACCGACGGCAGTTCTGGCGCAGGGTCAACTCTCGCGTGAGCGTGCGCGGCCCCACGATGCCGACGTCAGGGTGGGCGTCCAGGTAGGCGACCATCTTGTCGATTACGCCGTCCAGGGCGATCACATCGGTGTTGACCAGGCAGAAGTATCGGCCCCGAGCCCGCTGGAACCCTATGTTGTTGGCCTTAGCGAAACCTAAGTTCTCGTCGTTTTCGATCAAGATGACCTGGGGATGTGCTTGGCGCAGAGCCTCTTGAGATCCATCTTGTGACCCATTGTCCACCACGATGATCTCGGTCGGAGTCGTTGTCTGAGCTTGCAGTGAGTCGATGACGTCCAACAAGTACTGGCGTGTGTTCCAGTTGACGATGATGATTGACACGTCAGGTGTTGACGTTCCCATCTGGCACCTCCTGCCCCGTCGCGAAGAGCACGGCGCGGCGCATGCCCAGTAAGAGGCTGCCAAAGTGCGACGAAGCCTGAGATAGAACTGGCATTCTTCTCAGAATCTCCTTAGAATCAATCCCGACAGCAACCATGTGGCGCGCTCCTTGCTCACGCGGCTCGTCCCCGACCCATGAAGGAACCCTTAGGCAATGATCCTCCGAGCGAAACACACCAAGACAAGCCGGCGACCTCTTGCTCGACTGGCGGTCGCGACCGCCGCGTTGGCCATCACCGCTGCAATGTCGCTGATCCCGCTGAACGCGTCCTCCGCGGCCGACCTAGACACCGCGAACCTGGAGCCGTCGAACCGAATCATCGTGAGGACCCCCGGGACTGTCATCGATGGTAAGTATGTCAAGGGATCAATCGACGTTCGTGCCGACAATGTCACGATCAAGAACACAGTTGTCGAGTACGCCGGTTACCACAGCATCCGCATTTACGATGGCGTGGAGGGTACCCGCATCGAGAATTCGAAGGTGCTGTGTCAGGTGCCAAGCAGAACCAACGGCATCATGCCCGGCAACTACACCGCAGATGGCGTGGACCTGGTCGGGTGCCGCAATGATTTCATGTTCTCGGACTCGAAGCCCGCCACTATCACCAACAGCACAATCGATGGCGTTCCGTACTCGAACGTGGAGACGTCTCCTGAGCCGACTCCGTCTCCTGAGCCGACTCCGTCTCCTGAGCCGACTCCGTCTCCTGAGCCGACTCCGTCTCCTGAGCCGACTCCGACTCCTGAGCCGACTCCCACCCCCACTCCCGAGCTCACCGGGTTTCCGAATGCTGGCAATACGGGTGTGCCTGATGGGGTGTCGTTGCAGCCGTCTGGCAGTATCAACGTGACCGAGGATGGTGCCGTCATTGAGGGTCTTCATGTCCGGGGCGAGATCACGGTCTCGGCGAACAATGTGAC
>JAAYVP010000403.1 GCA_012517115.1 Brooklawnia sp.
GCGCGCGATACCCGGCCCGGTGTAGGGCAGCAGCACCAGGAAGCCCAGCCAGTAGGGTGCGAACGCCACCAGCACCCCAGGCAGCAGTTCCACGATCGGCCGGGATTCGTCGACGACCAGCCGGGCCAGGCTCCAGACCAGGGCGGTCTCTAGCAGAGCCACCGCGACCGAACCCAGACAAGCGGCCACCATCGTCAGGACACCGCGGCGCCGATCAACCCGGTTGATGGCCAGCACTAGCGACTGACCGATCATCATTGAGGCCCCGGCCACCGCCGCGATGCCGAGCGGCACCGTCCAGGCGAGAGTGGCGTCCATCTGCAGTGCGTCGGAGTTGCCGAGCAGCGCCTGCCTGGCGGTTCGGAACAAAGCCACCAGGTAGTCCGCTGCGACGTCCCACCAACTCACCTGCCCAGTTTGTCACGGCCACATTGGTGGGCCCCCCTACTGTTGGACCATGACCAGCCAGGCAAGACCCCTCGAACTGGGTGCCCACGTCGATCAGGCCGATCCGATCGCCGAAGCCCAGGCACGTGGTGTGCGGCTCGTCCAGCACTTCATCGGCGATCCACAAAGCTGGAAGGCACAATCCGTTGCCTATCCGGGCGGCGCGGACGCTTTGAAGCAGGCGGCTGAGCAGGCTGGCATCGGCATCTACGTGCACGCCCCCTACGTCATAAACGTGGCCTCAACGAACAACCGCATCCGCATCCCCAGCCGCAAGCTGTTGCAGCAGCAGGTGAGCGCGGCCGCCGCCATCGGCGCCCGCGGGGTCATCGTCCACGGCGGCCATGTTGGAGCCGGCGAGGAACTTCTGGCGGGCTACGAGAACTGGTTCAAGGCTGTCGAGGGACTTCGGCTGGACTGCCCGATCTTCATCGAGAACACCGCCGGCGGGGCTAACGCAATGGCCCGAACCGTAGCCGGCATCGAATCGCTGTGGGAGGCCGTCAGCGCCGCGTCCGGGGCGGCAGACGTCGGCTTCTGCCTCGACACCTGCCATGCGCACGCTTCCGGCGAAGACCTGACCAATCTGGTCGAACGCATTCGCGCAATCACCGGACGCATCGACTTAGTGCATGCCAACGATTCGCGTGACGCTCCAGGCTCCGGAGCCGACCGACACGCCCACCTAGGACGAGGCCAGGCCGATCCGGAGTTCATCATGCAGGTCATCACCGACGCTGCGGCACCGGTGATCATCGAGACCAAGGGCAATCTGACCGACCAGATCACCGATCTGAACTGGATCCGCGCCCGCTTGTGACGCGGGCCGAGGCTCAGGAACTGCGTCCCAACGACTGCAGAGCCTGGCGATAGAGCCGACCCGCGCGATAGGACGAGCGCACCAGTGGCCCGCTGAGCACACCCTCGAAACCGATCTCGGACGCCTCCTCAGCCAGTTCCTCGAACTCCTGTGGGGTGACCCAACGCTCAATGGGATGCAGCCGCACGTTCGGGCGCAGATACTGGGTGATGGTGACCAGATGGGTGCCGGCCTCGCGTAGGTCGATCAGCGCCTGGCTGATCTCTTCCCGAGTCTCACCCATGCCCAAGATCAGGTTCGATTTGGTGACCAGTCCGGCGTCCCGCGAGCGGGTGAGCACGGCCAGCGACCGCTGGTAGTCGAAACCAGGCCGGATCCGGCGAAAGATCCGTGGCACAGTCTCGACGTTGTGCGCGAAGACCTCGGGCCGGGTGTCCAACACCTGATCGATCAGGTCCGCGTGCCCGGAGAAGTCGGGCGCCAGCATCTCCACGCCCACCCCCGGGTTCTGGTCGTGGATCTGGCGGATCGTCTCGGCGTACAGCCACGCACCCTCATCTGGCAGGTCGTCGCGACAGACTCCGGTGACCGTGGCATAGCGCAGGCCCATCTTCTGCACGCTTTGGGCGACCCGCACCGGCTCATCGGTGTCGTACTGGGTGGGCTTGGCCGACTCGATCTGGCAGAAGTCGCAGCGTCTGGTGCAGGCGTCCCCGCCGATCAGGAAGGTGGCCTCCCGATCCTCCCAGCACTCGTAGATGTTGGGGCAGCCCGCCTCTTGGCAGACGGTGTGCAGGCCCTCGGCGACCATGATGTTCTGCAGGTCGTTGTAGTTGGGGCCGGTCACCGCACGCGTGCGGATCCATTCGGGCTTGGCCTCAATGGGGGTCTGCGAGTTGCGCACCTCGAGACGCAGCAGGCGGCGTCCAGTTGGTTGAGCGGTCACCCATGAAGCCTAACGCGCTGGGCCTGGCGCAGACCATGGTCAGCCGGCGTCGAACGGGACGAATCGACCGAGCAGATCGTCCAGGTGCGGCATCACATCGTGGGCGGCTTGGGCGACGGTGGGCGGGTCAGCCAGCTCTTCAGCCAGCGAACTGACCCCGGCATCGGCGATGCCGCAAGGGACGATTCGTCCGAAGGCAGCCTGATTGGGTAGCACGTTGAGCGCGAAGCCGTGCAGCGTCGCGCCGTGCGCGTACCGGATACCGATCGCGACCAGCTTGCGTTCGGGACGCCTGGCTTCGGCGGGCAGCCAAACTCCCGACCGGCCGGCCACCCGGCGGGCGAGCAGCCCA
>JAAYVP010000404.1 GCA_012517115.1 Brooklawnia sp.
TCTCGGTCAAGGATCCGCAGGAAGTCGTCACGTGGACCCAGCAGCCTCACCATGTCGATTGATGCGGGGACAATCAGCTGTCGATGTCCGGGCAGGTGGGCCACGCTGCTTGCCGGTGATTCGTCGTTGCCTTGCTCGGCGAACGGTTGATGGCTGGTAGTCAGGAGAGTCCTTTCATGGGATACCCAGCCAGTTTAGCCGCAGCCAGAACCGCTAGTCATCATCGTCTGATTCGATCAGGTCCTCGTCGTCCTGGCTGACCAGATCTTCTTCGAAGATGATGTGCATGGCAGCCTCCTCCGCGCTCGCCGCCGCACCATCGATACCGACATCCACGGCGACTGCCTCGGACTCGTTGTCTTCGTAGCCAGTGCCATCGCCTGTGGCTACCAAGCGTCCGGCCCGCTTCGACCCGACCTCGCGCGACTCCCCGTGCGGGTTCCAGCGGCCACGCAACCGGTTGGGGTCTTTCTCAGGCACCTCTTGCAAGACCCGCTGATCGATGGTCTCGCCTCGCGCCATCTCGGATGCGGTGTTTCCGAAGCCTTGAGCAGGCGACCAGTTCTCGGGCGCGGTGTAGCCCTCGTCTAGGGGCTCGTCGACTCCGCGATAGATCAACGAATCGGCGGGGCTCTGTTGGTCCAATTGCTCGGACGAGGACTCGGGCGTGTCATCGATGAAGGCCGCGTCGCTGTTCATGTTCATGATTCTGCCACCGCAGTCGGGTGCCCGTGGCGCGCCCCGCGCAACCGACCACCCCGGCCCGGCTCAGGCTTGGATGGGTAGCTCGGCGACCAGTTGCGAACCCAGAATGGTCGCCAGCGCATCCACCCAACGGGGGTCGTCGTTCACCGCCGGCACCAGGGTGAACCGCTCTCCCCCCGCTTTGACGAACCGGTCCTTGAGTTTCGACCCGATGTCGTAGCTGGTCTCCAGGCAGTCGCTGGCGAAGCCCGGGCAGATGACCGCGACCCGCCGATGCCCGGCCCGCGGCCAGGCCAGCGCCTCGGTCTCGATCTGCGGTTGCAGCCACGGCATCGGCGGGATCGCAGATTGGAAGGTGACGCGCAACCGGTCGTCGGGCACCTCAAGTTCGCGGGCCAGCAGGTGGGCGGTCACCCGGCACTGCTGCTCGTAGTCAATTCCTTCTCGGATGCCGCGGCGATGATGCGACTCCGGGATGGCGTGGAAGGAGATCACGACAAGGTCAAGGTCGTCGTCCAGGTGCGGCCGGGCGACACCGGCCACCGCGGCGATGAACGCCTCGTGCGCGTAGTAGGGCCGCAGGACGCGCAATCGCGCGTCCGGGTTGAGCTGTCTCACCTGCTCTACCAGGTAGTCCAAGGCGGAGTTGTAGCTCGAGTAGGTCTGCTGCGGGAACATCGGCACCAGGGTCACCACCTCGGCCCGCCGCACCTGCTCCGCGATCTCACGCGGACCTGGCGTTCCGTAACGCATCACCGGCAGCACCGGCTGCGCCAGCTTCTCGGTCAGCGCCCGGGCCAGGTTGCTGGTGTGGACGAGCAGTGGCGAGTGGCCATCGTGGTCACGCCACAGCTGACGGTATCTGGCCGCCGACGCACGCACCCGGCCGGGCACGATCACCTTGTCGACCAGCA
>JAAYVP010000405.1 GCA_012517115.1 Brooklawnia sp.
CCACCACCAGATCGCCCGGCTGCGCCCCACCCAGTTCAGCGAGGTAGCAGGCGTCGGTCATGACGTGAAGACGTCTTTCAGCCGGTCGAAGAATCCGCGCTCCTCGTGCTTGGTCATCACCTCGGGGCCCGCCTCACCGCGAAGCTGCGCCAGTTGCCCGAGCAGTTCGCGTTGTGCGTCGTCCAGTTTGGTCGGGGTTTGGACGAGCAGGGTGACCCCCAGGTCACCCCGGGGGGTCTCGCCCCGTCGATTGACGCGCAGGCTGGGCACGCCATGGTCCTTGATAACCAGACGGGTTCCTGATTGGGTACCGGACGGCACCTCAAGGTGCACCTTCTGGCGATCAGGCGGGCAGTCGGCCAACTCCGACTCGAGAGTGTCAATGTCCAGTTCAGTGCCCAAGGCGGCCAGGCTCATCGGCAGCTTGACCACCATCTCCAGGTTGTCGTGATCACGGCGGAAGATGTCGTGCGGTGCCACCTGGATCTCGACGTAGAGATCACCGGCCGGTCCGGCTCCTGGGCCGATCTCGCCCTGACCCTGCAAATGAACCCTGTTGCCGGTGTCGACGCCGGCGGGGATCTTGACGTTGATGGTGCGCTGCTCCGAGACGCGTCCCTGGCCGGAACAGTCGGGGCACGGCTGGGGAATGATGTTGCCGTAGCCTTGGCAGTTCGGGCAAGGCTGCGCGGTACGGATCTCGCCCAGAATGGAGCGCTGCGAGATGATAATCTCGCCGCGGCCGTGGCACTGGGTGCAGGTGACCGGCTCCTGTCTGTTGGCGCCGCCCGACCCGTTGCAGGTGGTGCATACGACGTGGGTGTCGAACTTGATCGGCTTGGTCGTCCCGAAGACCGCCTCTGACAAAGTCAGCCGGGCACGGATCAACTGGTCTTGACCGCGCCGCACGCGTGACTTCGGTCCGCGGGTGGCCGATCCCGCGCCACCGAACATGGCACCGAACAGGTCGCCGAGATCGAGGCCCTGACCTCCGAACGAGCTGAACCCGCCGAAGCCACCCATGTTGGCAAACGGATCGCCACCACCCGGGCCCATCGGGTCACCGCCGCGGTCGAAGATGGCGCGCTTGTTTGGGTCGCTCAGAACTTCGTAAGCCTCGTTGACCTGCTTGAATTTCTCCTCGGCGTCCGGGTCGGTCGCCACGTCCGGATGCACCTTCATGGCCATCTTGCGATAGGCCTTCTTGATCTGGTCGGCGCTGGCATCCCGCGAGACGCCGAGGATCGAGTAGTAGTCAGGGGCACTCATCGTTTGTTCTCGTTCATCCTTCTGCCAGGAAACGGCCGACGTATCGGGCGACGGCCCGCACGGCAGCAATCGTTGAGGGGTAATCCATGTAAGTGGGGCCGACCACGCCGAGCGTCGCCCAGGCTTCGCTCGGCCCGTAGCCACTGGCCACCAGAGAGGTGCCGCGCAAGGACACATACGGGTTTTCCTGCCCGATCCGCACCGCCACGTCGCCAGGGTGCTCGGCAACCGCGTCGCCGAGCAGCCGCAGCAAGACCACCTGCTCCTCCAATGCTTCAAGTACCGGCCCGATGGCGGTTTCGTAGGCCGCGCCGTAGCGGGTGAGGTTCGGCACACCGGCCACCACCACCGCGCTGGAAGGGTCGGCGACCAGCATCGCATGGACCGCATCAATGATGATGCTCGCCCGCGCGGGGTCTTCAACCAGTTCTTCGCTCAGCTTGGTGAGGGACTCGCCGGCCATGCTGGGGGTGAGGCCGATGACAGCACGGTTCAGGCGATCGCGCCAGCCGTCAAGCTCGGCGTCGGTGTGCACCGGCAGAATCAGCGTGCGCTGGTCGATGCGACCTGTGGAGTCGATCAGGATCACCAGGACACGGTCGGGATGCAGGCTGACCAGTTCGACGTGGCGGATCGTGGTCGACCGGGCGGCAGGGTACTGGACGAGGGCCACCTGTTGGGTCAACTGGGCTAGTAGCCGAACGGTTCGGTGCACGATGTCGTCGATGTCGGCGGCTCCGGCCAGGAAAGTGGTGATGGCGCGCCGCTCGGCGCCGGACAACGGCTTGATAGTGGTCAGCCGGTCAACGAAAAGGCGATATCCCTTATCGGTTGGAATGCGCCCGGCGCTGGTGTGGGGCTGGATCAGATAGCCTTCGTCCTCCAGCACGGCCATGTCGTTTCGAATGGTGGCCGGGGAGACATCAAGTTGGTGTCGCTCGACCAACGCCTTGGAACCGACCGGCTCCCGGGTCTGCACGTAGTCGGTGACGATGGCGCGCAACACCATAAGCTTGCGATCGTCCACGACGTACCTCCCTTCCGGCGATTCTGGCACTCACATGCTCGGAGTGCCAATCCTAGTCCGTGTGCCGGAGGTATCCGACCAATCGCCGGGCCAAATCCTCGGACGCGGCCGTCACCAAGCTGTTCGGCAGACCGGTCGCAGGCCCATAGGGTTCGCCCCCGGCGTCCAGAGCGACACCACCCACCTCGCGGAGCATCAACGACCCCGGCAAGTGGTCCCAGGGCCACGGGTTCAAGTAGGTGAAGAAGTCAACCTCACCGGTCACCAGCTGAGCGTAGTCGAAGCCGGCACAGAAATTGGTGTGCAGGACAGGGTCGAGTTCGCCTCGGGCGTCGAACTGACGCCAGGAACGTTTGCTCGTCATCCCGCGCGGCGGTGCCTGCGCGGGGCCCCGGCTGACGCGTCCGCCATTGCAGTACAGTCCGGCACCGAGCTCGGCGACATATGCGCGTCCAGTCTCCGGTTGCCAGATCCAGGCCCGCGTCGTCTCGCCCCGGCGAACCTCAGCCACCATCACCGCGTAGCGCGGTGAGCCCTTGACGAAGTTCGCGGTACCGTCGACGGGGTCGACTGTAAACGCCAGCTCGGCGTCCGCCAGGCTCGACAGCCTGGATCGGTCGGCAAAGGTGGCCTCCTCACCGACGACAAGCGCCCCCGGTTGGCGTGCGAGCAACCGCTCGGTGATCCTCGCCTCGGCCTCCCGGTCGGCAATCGTCACGAAGTCGCCGGGCGATTTCTGCTCGACCTGTTCATCGCTTAACGCCTTGAACCTCGGCACGATGACCTCAGCAGCCACCTCGACGATGAGCTGCAGGATTTCATCGGTATCAATGTGGGCCATTGTCAGCACAACCTCCGGTCCTTGAACAGAGGCGATTCGTCGGACGCGGCCGCAAGTACCGCGATCGACCATGGCTCCACGGAGTACTTGTCGACGATGACCTCACCGTCGGCGGGCGCCCAGGAGTTGTCGTACTGCTCCGCCCAAGGGGCGGTGTCGATGATGCGGTGCCAACTCAGGGTGGGCGTTGGAAGCTGCAAACCCGTGACATCCGGCAGTCTGAACGCAGCCGGTTTGGTGTACATGTTCACCATCACCAGGTAATCGGTGCCGCCGATGCCTGTCCCGTTGATCAGTACGGTTACCTGCCGGTCGGTTGGTCCGGGCGGACCCTCGAGGTCTGGCCGGTAGTAGAGGTAGCTGACGTTGTCGCTGTCCAGTTTGCCGTCACCCCAGGCCTTCTGGCGCAGCGTCGGGTCGAGTGCGCGCAACCGGGTCACGTATTGCGCAAACCGGAACAACGGGTTGACGCCCGGATCGGCATCACAGGTGCCCACTACATCGAAGTAGGCGTAGGCGTCCGGGTTGTCCGGGTCGACGGGCAGTTGCGTCGGAGCGTTGGACGCCAGCATCGCCCAGTTGTTCCACATACCGATGGTGTTGAGGCTCCACGGATTGTTGTTGCCGTTCTGGGTGCGGCCGTACTCGTCCCCACTAACCACCATGGGCACACCACGAGCCATCATCGGTATCAACCAGTTGTTCCGCCAGCGGGCTCGCCGCAACTCCTGGTTGCCACCGGAGTCCCAAGACACATTGGCGTCGGTACCACCATCGGAGGGGCCGAACGGGAACGGCTGGTGGTTGTCCTTCTCGTTGAAGCTGACCAGGTCGAACATCGTGAAACCGTCGTGGGCGGTGAGGAAATTGATGGACTTCTGGGGCCCGGCGTTGTCGTTGAAGTGCAACCAATCACCGTTCAGCAGATCCATGAATGCGCGGGTGTTGCCGTCGCCTTTCAGGTAGTGCCGCATGGTATCGCGGAAGCGGCCGTTCCATTCGCCCCAGCCGGAGGGGAAGTTGCCGACCTCGTAGCCCCACAGATCCCAAGCCTCGGCGATTACCTCAATGTCCTGCTGGTCCGCGAAGTCGGCAACCTCACGCAACAGCGGGTGGGCCTTGTAGAAGCGGCGCCGACCGCCCCAGTCCTCCTTGTCGGATGCCGCAGGGAAGCGTCCCAACACGGTGGCTAGATCGAACCGGAAGCCGTCCACGCCCATCACTTTGTGCCAGTAGCTCAGCGAGTCCATCACAAGGTCGCACATCAACCGGTGCGAGAAGTTGGTTTGGTTGGAAGAGCCGGTAGCATCGTCCACGATCCAGCCATCGGCCGTGAGGTCGTAATACAGCGATGTCGCGAAGCCGCCGAAGCTGCAGAACGCGGCCGAGTCCACGTCGTTGTCCCAGTTACCGCCCTCCGAGGTGTGGTTGTAGACCACATCGAGGTAGACCTCGATACCTTGTTCGTGGAACGCGCTGACCATCTGCTTGAACTCGCGGGTGGGACCGCAGGGGCTCTTGTCGAAGGAATAGTCGCGGTTGGGTGCGAAGAAGCCAATGGTCTGGTAGCCCCAGAAGTTGGTGGTGCCGTTGGTGTCGCCGTGCTGGTCGGAGTTGGTTTCGTGGACGGGTAACAACTCGATACTGGTGAAGCCGAGCGCTTTGAGATAGGGGGCGAGATAGGCGGCACCAGCGTAGGTACCGCGCAGTTCCTCGGGCACGTTCTTGACCTCGTCGAACGACTTCTCACCGGACAGCAGATCACCAAGTCGGCAGGCCGAGGGATGCATGGTGAGGTTCTTGACGTGCGCCTCGTAGATCATCACATCTTGTGGTTCACGCTTCGGGTACTCGCCGGTGGGCGTCTGGTCGTGTATCACCACCCCCTTCGGGGCATACCGCCCCGAATCGACTGCCCGGCGCACCCTGCCCCGGTAGTCGCCGCCCCCCGTCGCGAAGACACCCACGTCTGCGCCGGATGCCTTGATAGCGGGACTCAGCGGCACGTGACTGACCTCACGAGCGTATGGATCGAGCAGGACCTTGTTCGGGTTGAAGTGGTTGCCCTCATCGTCCCGGTCAGAGATGAAGCCGGCCACCGAGCCCGGACGCCAATCCGGATCGATCTCCCAGTTGCTTCCCCAGCAGCGGTAGGCGTAGTAGGCGCCCGGTCCGACCCCGACCAACTGGGCCCGCCAGGTGCCGTTCTGCGCCTTAACCGTGTCGAACCGGTGACTGGCGTCCGCGTCTAGCGCTTCGGCATAGATCTCCAGGATGACCCGGGTCGCAGCGGGGGCGTAGACCGCGAATGAAGTGATGTCTTTTTGCTGATCGTACGTCGCTCCTAGTGGCCAGCCACCGAGCGACCACACCTCGGGAGCGAATGGGGTGATGGAGTCGTCCTGCACGAGCGGTTCCGTCTCAACTGGCTCGTCCTGCACGGGCGGCTCCGTCTCAGCAGGCTCGTCCTGCACGGGCGGCTCCACCTCAGCAGGCTTGCTTGAACTGACCGTGGCGGCCACAGTCTGCGCGGCGACGGCACTGGCCGTGGTTGTGGGCTTGTCTACCGCTTTCAGAGACTGGTCCGGCTTGGCCGTCGCCTCCGTTGCCCTGGACTCGCCTGGGTCATGCTCACTCATGGCGTTGAGGATACCGGGGGCGTCATACCTCCCCGTGCTTTCGGCTCAATCGATCTCTGCGAGGTGGTCCTGAGTGACGAAGTCGATCAGCTTCTCCATTTCCCGAGTGAAATCGGGATCGAGGTCGCGGAAGGTGCGAACCCGGGCCAGCATCGACTGCCAAGCTCGAGCGACATCGGCCTGATCGCGGTTGGGCAACCCCAATGCAGCCAACGTGCCCTTTTTGAAGTCCACGTCCCGTGGCACCTTCGGCCAAACCTTGATGCCCATCACCTCGGGCCGGATGGCTTGCCAGATATCGATGAAGCGGTGCCCAGTGATCTGCACCATTTCGCCGTAGCCGCCCTTTGCCACCTCGGCAGTGATGCGCTGTTCCTTGGAGCCCGTGACCAGGTGGTCGACCAGGACGCCGAGCCTGCGGCCGGGTTCGGGGCGAAACTCGGCAACGATGCCGACTAGGTCGTCGATGCCACCGAGGTACTCCACCACCACGCCGACATGGCGTAGGTCGGAGCCCCAGATCTTCTCCACCAACTCAGCGTCATGACGGCCCTCGACGTAGATCCGGCTGGGCAGCGCCACCTTGGCCGGGCGCCGCGGCCCGACTCGTGAACCGGACGCGGTGTACTTGTTAGTCGAGCCGGTCCTTGGCGGGACGCGGAGCGCGACCGGTTTACCGTCCAGCCAGAACCCGGGGCCAACCGGGAAGCTACGCCTCTTGCCCCTGCGATCCTCAAGGATGACAAGTCCGTTCTCCCAGCCCATGATCTCGCCAACGAAGCCGGACGCAGGGTCTTCCACCACCATGCCAAGCTGCATCGGTACGTCTGTGGTCTTGGGACGGGCGTTGCGCCGCGCGTCCAGGACGTTGCGGCCGTATCGATCGTTGCGAGGGGAAGTCACCAGGTGAGGCTACCGGGCCTTCGGCGGGACGCTAAGCCACCACGCCCGGCTGTCGCGGAGGCGTTATCACTTCCGTCAGACGATGGCTGGGGCCTGCTTCTTTGCGGTTAAACGTGCCGCGTCCCTGTCGACGATTGCAGACCGGCCGTGCGGCAGCGAGGGGGGTGATGAATGGAGGTAGTTGTACCGTCCCCGCTTCGGGTTGACTGGCTAGCGTCGCGCCTGGTCCCCCGGCGCTCTCGGAAGGGCTTGAAGGAGTTCGCTGTGTGGCAGATCATCTTGTACGGGTTGTTGGGCGTGCGCAAGCGGTGGATCTTCTGGCTTACCATCCCAACCTCGGCGCTGCTGGCTCTGGGCATCGGTTTCAAGGACGCCGGCTCCTATCAGCAGTACTCCGCCGGCTCGATTCTGTCACCTGACCGCTACAGAGACACGGTGGGGACTCTCATCTACGGCGAGCGCAGTGGCCTGACCGCTAGCCAACTCAACAAGATTCTCGGCGATATGCGCGGTGAGAACGTGCCGGCATTCGTATTCTTCTTGGTCCTGTTCGCGCTCTCGGTCGGTGCAGCCTATTTGGCCTCATTCGCATATGCGGTCACCTACGACAAGATCAGCGACGTGCTCGAAATCGAGGACGCCAAACAATACTTCATTAAGCGCTACGAAGAGGCGCTCGGTGACTACCCGGCGTCCGGGTTCTTCGAGGATAGCTTCCAGTTCCACCTAGTCAACTACATCTATGATATGTCGATAGCCGACAACTGGCGCCTTTTGCTGGCAGATGCACCCGAGTCCTTCATCACTGAAGTTGCAGGACCCATCCAAACACAGCGGGACGAGTGGCACGGCAAAGTGCTGAAACTCGCAATGTGAGGAGGTCGAAGTGAGCGGCAACCAGCACTTCTGCACAAACTGTGGATTCAACCTGCACGACAACGCATTCTGTGAAGAATGTGGCGCCTCCGCGGACGACACCGCCCGGCGATCGCCGACGACACCGCCGCTTGCCCTGCCCAGTTCACCAATCAGCGAGGTCGTCGTTGTGAAAGAGGACTCGGACGATGTGCCTAACCCCGAGGGCAAACTGACCGGCTTGGTCGATGCCGTCGGCGGGGGAATGAACAAAGCGCTGTTGGCGCTACTCGGACTCGTGTACAGCGTGGGCTCCGTCGTGCTGCTTAGCCTGACCGGTGATTGGTGGCTGCTGCTCGTGTTGGCGTACGGAATCTATGTCCTCTCAGGTCTGGTCACAGGTGGTTCCCGGTGGCTCGTCTACTGATGTCGAAGACACCACGCACCCCGAGGACGTTCTGGGACTGGTATGCAGCTGCCTACGATCTGATTTGGGATTCACCATTCACGACGACGTTCGCCGCGGAGATCGCACGCCGCGTGTGCGGCGACGTCATCGTCGATCTCGGTTGCGGCACCGGGTTGGCTACCGCCACCCTCAACGCGCACGTGATCGGCGTCGACTCCAGTGCGGAGATGCTCCGCAGAGCAAAGGGACGCTGCGACCAGGTCGTCCTCGCCTCGGCTGAACGCACGCCGCTGCATGACGAGTCGGTCAACGCGGTTGTCGTTGCGAACGTAGTGCACGCCTGCGCCTCCCCCACCGCGGTGGTGCGTGAAGCGCTACGAATCGTCCAGCCCGGGGGCCGAGTGTTGATCACTTGGCCCAGCGACCACGCCACAATCGATTCCATCGCTAACGTGCAACGTTCCCTTGGCCTGCCTAAGCTCTCCGCCGCACGCGCTAAGAGACTGGCCACGGCATTCGGCATCCTCAGCGCAATGACTCGAGTGCCGCGACGAGCCACCCCGGCCATCATGAGCGAGCTTGCCGTATTCGTTCGAGAACCGATCCGCCCACAAGCCCCACCCGCGCTCTTCGGCATGCAGCAGATGCTCTGCCTGCGGGTTCGCCCTGCAGGAAGGAACCCCTGATGCCCGGTAATCCGTCAGCGATCGCGCAGATCGAGGCGTCCATCAGCGAATGGCGCAACTGGCTCAGCGACCTGGCAGGTGGACGCGACATCGCACGCTGGCAAGGGTGGGCCATGCAACGGTACGCCCCCGCACTGTATGCCGACCAGCGTCTGGGCACTTCGGTATTGGGCGGCAACGAGCAAGTTGTCGCGTCCTGGCCTTGTCTGATCCATCATGACGTCTCTGCGCCGCCTATGCGGCCCGGAGGCCCTGCTGCAGCTTCGGGCTCTGCGGCTTCCGCCAGGTCTGTGGTGCCGTCGAATGCGCTGGGCAACTGGCGTGGGGCGCTTATGGTGTTGACCGACCGTCGGCTCCTCATCAGTCAGGAGACTCCTGATGGCACCTGCCAAGTCATGACGATCGATCGTGCCGCCTTGGTCTGCGTGGGCCCCTGCAGCTTCAAAGCCGCTTGGGGAGACGGCCCACCCAATGACGGCTACGAATTGACGCTCCGCGACAGCTCAGGGGCCCAAGCCAAGGTGCAATTCCGATTGGTGATGGCGCCCACCACGGGAACGCTGGCCAATCTGTTGGAGCGCGCAGGAGTTCCGCTAAGCGCCCCGGCATCTGACTTGTCATCCTGGACTTCGGGAACTGGACCAGTGATCACAGCAGCGACAGCCGCGATGGCACTGGAAAAACCGAATATCCCGGCCGAGCCGGAGGTGCCAGCCACGCCAGGGGTTCCTGCCCCGACAACCAAGCAATGCCCTGCCTGCGCCAAGGTGACGCGCCTTGAGGCGAAGTTCTGTGGCAGCTGCGGCATGGCGTTCCAGGGTAGCGTGCAACAGGCGACCGAGACGGTTTCGGCGCTGCCACCACCCCCATCAGCGCCGACGGTTCCGGCGGGTATACCCAACACGACCATCGCCGACTTCCCCGCGCAGCAGGCCGAACCGGTTTCGTGGGCATCCCTTGATGAAGCCCTACCTCCGGGCGAGGCGGAATCTACCTCAACACTGCTGGCACCCGCATCGAACCAGATGCATGCCACGGTCCTCGCAGATCCGCAGCCGCCAGTCACTGCGACGTGGCCACCCGCGGCCGGTCAGTTCAACACGGTGGGTGCGTCGCTACCACCGGTCGCTGCCGCAACGCGCGCTCCCTTACCGCCTGCTGCTCGAACGAACCCAGTTGCGCGTGAAAACCCGGCACTCATCGCAAAGGCGGGCCACAACCACGCACTCATCGCAGTGGTCTTGGCGCTTCTCCTGATCTCGGTCGCCGGCCTCGGCAGCGTCATCTACCTCCTCACGCAAGGTGCGCTGGCGCTCCCAGGGTACGTTCCAACCCCAACCACTGCCGCTGCGCCGACGCGCGTTGTGCCCTCGTCGAGTGTCCCGAGATCAACACCCACACCAACTCGACGTCCTACCCCGACCCCGACGCCAAATCTTGACCCTCGCGCGAAGGCGCTGGGACTTCTGAATGACGCCCGCGATGAAAGCCTGGATGGACTCCAGCTTGATGGACGATGGATTCTCCAAGTAGGTAGCAAGTACGAAGGAGTTACTGATCCGCGCGAGACCACCGCCTCCGGGTCACATACCTTCCTGCTCCCTGATATCTGGACGACACACGAGAACCTCGCCAGCGCCCTTTCCAGCCAAGGCGATGTCCTGCTCCTGCAGGCCACCGACTTCGGACGGCAGGTTTCCCTGCCTGATGTGACATGGGTTACGATCCTGGATCCAGTCGATTCACCTGTGTGGGACTACGACTCCGGACAAGCACGGTGTGCCGAGCTCTACCCGAATCTGTGGGGAGATGACCTGGCCAACGCCTGCATGCCGCGCCAACTGCGACCGCCGTTCTCAGGCTGAGCGCTTCCGCTCACCGCTCGATTCGGGCACCGTGTGTGTGCCCTGAGTTGGGCCGGACTAGTGCGCATTCTGACCGTGGGGCCGGGCGAGGATCGCTAGTTGGGGTTCGATGATCGGGGCGGTCACCTCTTCGAGCACCCTGATCCCGCCGATCGCAGCGCCCAGGGCCGAGTTGGCGGAGGGCGTGGGCCGATACTGTCCAGCAGCCAGCCCATCCGGGTGCCGGTGACCGCGACCGGGTTGGCCTTTTCCATCCCCAACCACAGTTCCTCCCGGCACACGGCGATCCACTGCGCCGGATCTGTGAACCTGACCCAACCCAGATGACCAGCTTCCTTCACATTGTCCAGTGACGGCCAACGTGCACGATAGCCACCGTGGCGACAGCACCGACACCGGCCCGAGACGAAGGAAACTGGTCACGGTCCTGGCGGGAGGCGACCCGCTGCACCGCGGCCCTGCAGTCGGCCTCGCGCCGA
>JAAYVP010000406.1 GCA_012517115.1 Brooklawnia sp.
ACCAACCGGTTCGTCGACACCCAAAGTGCCCCTGCCCGCGGGCAGGTAAGAGCCAAGACCGGCAGCCTCGACCAGGTCTCGGGGCTGGCCGGCTATACCCCAACAGCTGACGGCGCGCTATTGGCGTTCGCCGTCCTCGGCAACGAGCTGCCCAGCGACCAGGATCCCCGCGCCTGGTTCGATCATGTGGGAGCCGCGCTGGCTGGCTGTGCCTGCGTGGCGTGATTCCCGGTCTGCTCGGGCCAAGTCGGTGCCCGTAGGCTGGAGGCCATGACTTCGCTGCCGTGGATCGACTGGGACGCCGCCGAACAGGTGGGGCTGGAACTGGTCGACCCCGGCCCCCGGGTCAGTCGCCGAGAGCGGGAACAGATCGTGACCCAGCTGCGTCACCAGGCCCGCCGCGCGGCCGACCTGCTTCTCGAGACGTCAGGGCTGGCCGAGGTGGGCGCCGCCCGGGAGCTGGTCGTCGACCGGCGTAGCATCATCCGAGCCAACCTCGCGACCGCGCGGCAGCTGACGTCCGACTCGGTCGGCGTCGCCGACGGCCCGCTCGAAGCCGCCGCCGGGCGAGCCCGCGGCGCCACCATCGGTGGCGTGCTGGCCGCGGTGGGCACCCGCATCTTAGGCCAGTTCGACCCGTTCGTGGCCACCCCGACGCTCTACCTGGTGGCCCCGACGATCTTGGGCGTGGAACGCGAATTGAAGGTCGATCCCACCGACTTCCGGATGTGGGTTACCCTGCACGAGCAGACCCATCGCGTCCAGTTCGCCAACGCTGGTTGGTTGCGCGATCACCTGGCCGGGAAGCTCAAGGCCATTGTGGAAGCTCCCGATGAGCCGTTCTGGCAAGACCTGGGGCAGCGACTGGCACAGATTCGGCGCGACAAGGCAGCCGGACGCCCGGCCAGCCTGCGACTCGTCAATGCGTTCTCTCCGCCCAGTGTGGTGGCCGCGATGGCTGAGATCACTGCGGTGATGTCGCTGTTGGAGGGTCATGCCGACGTGATGATGGATCGTGCCGGGCGTGCGGTCATCCCGACGGTGGCCACCATCCGAGCCCGCTTCGATGCGCGCCGTGCCAGACGTGGCATTCATGGGCTGATCAACAGGTTGCTCGGCATGGACGCCAAACTGGCACAGTACGCCGACGGGGCCCGGTTCTGCCGCCACGTCTGGCGCCAGGGCGGTACTGGGCTGCTGAACCGGGCGTTCGAGGGACCCCAGTCGTTACCGACCCTGGCCGAATTGTTGGCCCCCGAGCAGTGGTGCAAGCGCATGATGAGCGCTGCCACGCAGGCCGATGGCCAGGCGTGAACTCAGCCCCGCGCAGCTGACGGTCGTCCAGGCCGTCGAATCCTGGCTGCGGGAGGCGGGTCGTCCGATCATGGTGGCTTGCTCTGGGGGAGCGGATTCAATGGCCCTGGCCCTCGCGGTCGCGCACCTCATCAGCCGGGGACGCGCGCCAGCGGCCGACGCGGTCGTGATTGATCACCAACTGCAGGACGGCTCCGCGGTTGTTGCGGAGCGGGTGGTCGGGCAACTCGCCCGTTACGGGCTGCCGGCCCGGGTGCACCGCGTCCGCGTCGAAGCAAACCCGGCTTCCGGAATGGAGGCTGCGGCCAGAGAGGCCCGGTATGCGGGGTTGGCGG
This sequence comes from Brooklawnia sp., assembly GCA_012517115.1. Classification (GTDB taxonomy): domain Bacteria; phylum Actinomycetota; class Actinomycetes; order Propionibacteriales; family Propionibacteriaceae; genus Brooklawnia. Next base: position 1,650 of record JAAYVP010000406.1, read on the forward strand.
CGGCCGCTGGACCGAATACCCTCATCCTGCTGGGGCACACACTGGACGACCAGGCCGAAACCGTGCTGCTTGGGCTTGCCCGGGGTTCTGGTACCCGTTCATTGGCCGGCATGCGCGAGCGGATGGTCGTGCGAGGTGCCGAGTTCGGTCGACCCTTGCTCGGCGTGCGACGCGTTGTTACCGCGGAGGCCTGCCACGACTGGCAGGTAGCGGTCTGGCACGATCCACACAACCAGGACAAGCGGTTCACCCGAGTGCGCGTCCGCACCAGCGTCCTGCCCACGCTGGAGGCCGAGCTCGGCCCTGGGATCGCCGAAGCGCTGGCCCGGACCGCGGCGCTGGCGATGGCCGACGCCGATGAACTGGATGCGCAGGCTGCACTGCTGCAGCCGGCGCGCGGCGAGCCGTTGCCGGTTGAAGCACTTCAGCGGTTGCCTGATGCGCTGGCCACTCGGGTGCTGCGTGGCTGGCTGGTCGCCGCGGGCGTGCCGGAGCCGGGTTTTCGGCACCTGCTCGCGGTAAGGTCTTTGGTCGACGATTGGCATGGCCAGCGCGGTATCGATCTGCCAGCCGGTAAACAAGTGGTCCGCCGGGAGGGTGTCTTGTTGGTGGCGCCGGGCGGTCATGCGAGCCTGCCGGGGGACCGATAGAGTTGGCGCGTGGACGCGTCCGATATCGAAGGTGATTTGGCCCATGTCTTGCTGACCGAG
>JAAYVP010000061.1 GCA_012517115.1 Brooklawnia sp.
CACGCTTCACCAAGGATCGGGAATCGGTCGGCCAAGTCGCGGGCCAACCGGACGTCTGCCCGGGCTGTCTGCCGGGTGACGCGGTTAGTGGCATGTACCTGGTCGGCCACTGTGAGCACCCGCAGATCGGCGGACTCGGCGTTGGCGGCCTGGGCCAACAACGCCATCCGCAGCCCGCTGGCACGGCTGGCCAACTGCTCCAGCAGCGCCGCCACGTGCACCTCGTCTCCCATTGTGGTAGCCGCGGCCAGGGCGCGCATCGCCTGATCAGCAGCCTCGAACTGCTGGTCGAGGTACGACGCCTGGGGGGCTTCCATGACACCTACGTTCCCAGTCGCCACTGACATTCTGGGCAGGATTCTGGCCCTGTTGCAGAAATATTCGAGCCTATTTGCGAATCAGGTGGATGCGCTACTCGTGCAAAAGCCTCACCATGCAGGCCGTCAAGTCAGATGTCGAGTTTCGGCTCCTCCCCGGCCACGGGTGTGATCTCGCCCCGTGCTTGGGCGATGAGTCGGTCCAGGCTCTGGATGGATGGAGACCGCTCGTCACCGACCAGTTGTAGCAAGCGTTCGCGCAAGCCAGCCAGGTCAGCAACGATGCGCTTGCCGCCGCCGACAACTGCAACCCGAGCGGCCGCAAGTGCCACGTCGGGCCGGGTGGCCGGATTCGTGAGTAGCGCCCGCGTGGCGGTCTTGACCGTCCGGTCGGCTGGGGCCAGCCGACCCAGCGCGCGCAACGCCCGTATCTGGAGCGCTGCTTCGGGTTCTGCCAGCAGTTGATGGAGCGTCTTCAACGACTCCCCCTTGTCTGACTCATCGAATCCCAGAGCGATCACTGCCTTTCCCCGCAGCTTGGGATGCTCGACGGCCAGTTCCCCGGTTGCGATCCGGCGCAGTGCCGCACGACCCTCAGCGTCGAGTTCGTTGATTATGGCGCTTCGTTTGGTTTCGTCGAGCTGGTACCCACCCTTCAGCAGGGCCAGCACCTCCCGTTCCTTCTCGGTGGGCATGATGTCGTCTCTTTCTAAAGGTTGTGCCACGGGCGGGCAACTCGTCTGGCGATCCGGGCTTCCTCCAGCGTGAGCGTGTTGCCCTCGTCCATGAACATGTTGGTGGTGGGGTGCATCAGGAAGTCGTCGTCAGCCGAGATGCAGTCGCGTCCAAAGGTCACATCTGACTCGTCACCGCAAACGTGTGGCAGACCGAAGTCGTGGCCCAACTCGTGCGCCGCCACGTGGGCCTCTTCCCAGTCGGTGAGCAGCGGCGTGTCCTCAAAGATGACGAACTCCTGGCGGCGGTCCTCGGCGCCCCGGTAGGTGTAGGCGTGAGTCGTCCAGTCATCGATGTCGTCGACGAAGTAGAAGTTGATGGCCCCGTCCTCAAAGTGCAAGAAGTTGCCCGCCGCATCCGTCGCCTTGATCACAGCTTGGTTTTCCGCGAAGTCCACATCGTCGATCGGCCAACTGCTGGCCCAGTCTGCCGGGACGCTGGCTATCCCCACCGCAGGGTCGAACTGAAGGACGATGTGGTGGCCAGCCCACACCTGCGAAGGCATCGGGGCGTTCATGAAGATCTCTTGCACGTCGCCGGCGTCGCGTCCCGGCCCGGGCCCACCGAACAGCCCGCCGCCGCCCACCCAGATGTCGGGGAAGACCAGCCAGGCCTTGACCCGCACGACTATGTCGAGGGTCAAGTCGAAGGTCAGTTCCTCGGACTGCCTGCCGTCGGGGTTCACCACCTGCACTTGCTTCGGCCCAGAATCGGTGGCGATGTTCTCGTGGTCGGGCAGCACCAACCTCAACTGCTGGTTGTTGTCGAAGGTGACCGGATAGGTCGTGCCCGCGAACCTCACCTGCGAGGTGGGCGTGAAGCCGGCTCCCTGCAGGGTGATGGTGGTGCCGGGCACGCCGTTGTCGGGTGTCAGACTCGCCAGGTGCGGTGTCACCCGGTAGCTGACCGTGTTGCTGTAAACGAATCCGGTCGTGCCCAGCAGACGCAGCACCACGGAATAGAGTCCGCCAGCCAGTCCGGTCGGTACCACGAACTCCAACGTCCCGGCCCCAACGTCCCGGGTAGTGGGCGTCAACGCACCGCCATCGAACAGGACGATTGTGTCGTCGGTCAGATTGCGTCCCACCACCCGCACGGTCTGGCCGGTTTGCCCCACCGCCGGCTCGACCCTGATGATCCAGGGCTGGTTGAAGACCGCGTTCCAGTCGGATTGGGTGATGGGCTGCAGAGTGAAGACACCGGCCTGGCCGCC
>JAAYVP010000062.1 GCA_012517115.1 Brooklawnia sp.
CCGCAACCCTGCTCGCTGGCGCAGCAACGCCGACCTGTTCGGCTTCGAGCTCACCGCGCAGGACTTGGTCGACTTGGCGACGCTCGATCTAGGTGAGGACGCAGCCTGGGACTCCACCAAGCACGAGGAGTGGTGAGGCGGTGCCGGCCCGGCTTCCGGCTGATTCAAATCACTTGACGAAGTATCGCCTTCAGGTCGTCCAAGCTCGGCTGTACCGGGTTGGACGCGGTGATGCCGTCGTCCAGGGCGCTGTGAGCAAGCCCGTCCAGGCTGGCGTTGGCGTCGGAGGGGTCGACGCCCTCCTCACGGATCCTGGCCGGGATCGCCAACTTCTGGTTGAGCCTCTCGATGCCGCCGACCAGCGCCTGCACACCGGCCCGCCCGTGCGCGGCAGGTGAGATCAGCGCACCCAACCTCGCATACCGCTCGGCCGCGGATTCGCTGTGTTCGGCGTTGTAGCGGATCACGTGCGGCAGCAAGATTGCGTTCAATCGCCCGTGCGCGATCGGGTAGCGGCCACCCAGTGCATGCGCGAGGGAATGCGTGATGCCAAGGCCGACGTTGTCGAAAGCCATGGCCGCCATACAAGATGCGTTGTGCATGTGCGAGCGTGCGTCCATGTCGTCGCCATTGGTGAAGCAGCGAACCAGATTCGCAAAGACCAACTGGACGGCCTTCTCGGCGAACGCGTCGGAGAAGTCGCAGGCCAGCCGCGCCACATAGGCCTCCACCGCGTGGGTGAGGACGTCCATGCCGGAATCTGCGGTGATCTTCGGAGGGACGCTCTGCACGGCTTTCGGATCGAGAATCGCCAGTCGGGCAACCAAGTCAGGCGAGACGATCGGAATCTTGGCGTGCGATATCTCGTCGGTGATCACCGCATATGAGGTGACCTCCGACCCTGAGCCGCTGGTGGTGGGGATCGCCACCAGCCCTTCCTCGGCACCCATGCCGGCGTCCAGGGCCGCCTTGTGCATAGCCTTGGCGGTGTCGATCACCGAACCTCCGCCGTAGGCCACCACGACCTGTGGTCGGGCCATCAGGTAGGCGGTCACGGCATGGCCGACGGCCTCGATTGTGGGATTCGGGATGACCTCGGAGTAGACGGTCGGGTCGCCCAATCGGTCAACGACTTCGGCGAAGACATCCGTGGTCGATAAGAACCTGTCGGTGACGACCAGCGACCGCAGATCAGCGAACTGGTCCAGTGCGGTTAACGCCTCGACGCCCAGACGGACGTGAGTTCCCAAGCGGAATTCGATCACGATTTCTCCTCTTCGGAATGCTGCAGCCGATACTCGCTGGGTGTGACCCCGACATGCTTCTTGAAAGCCCGGGTGAAGTAGTTGACGGGCTGGAAACCCAGAGCCGCCGCGATGCGAAGTATCGGCTTGTCGGTGTAGATCAGCATGGTCTTGGCACGTTCCAGTCGCTTGGCTGTGACGTACTGGATGAAGCTGGTGCCCTGCGCTTCTCTGAACTTGCGCGAGAAATGAGACTCGGACAAGTTGAGATAGCTGGCGCCACGGGCAACGGTCAGGTAGCTGGTGGGATCTTTCTCTATCTCGTTGAGCAGGGTGTCGATAGTGCGATCCTGCACGCACAGGTCTGGCTCCAGCAGATTGTGCAACCTGACCAGCAGTCGCTCGCAATAGGCTTGGCATTCGTAGCGGTTCATCGGCGCCCGACGCTGCGTGCGGTGCCTGATCACCAGCTGCGAGATCTCACGACCGTGTTGAACGCCCTCACCGGTGGCCAACCCGATCATGATGTCTTCGAACTCAGCCAGTTGGTTGGGCTTCACCTTCAGACTCCACCGTGGCAACAGGCCGTCCAGGTAGTCGCTGAGCGCCTCGAGGTTCTTGGCCAGGTTCCGTCGCCGCAGGTTCACTGCGATGATGCGGGCATCCAGTCGTGGCAGACCCTGCGGGATCATCGGGATGAGCGGCAGCGGTTTGGACGCGCCGGCGAGCAGCGGCGCCATCGGGTGATCGTTCGCCGGGTGCGGCGATGGACGTAACCGGCCAAAGTAGGGGCCGGCAACCGCGGGTACGCTCAGTGAACGTCGTCCCAAGGCTTGATTCGCCAGCTTGACCACTGCGTCGGCCGCCGATTGGAGCTTATCCAGATCGACGACGTTCACTTCGTCGAATAGCTCGCTGAACTCCTCGAATTGGGCGATGCCGTTGGGCATCGTCAACAGCCTCTGCAGCTTCTCCTGGTCGCGTCGCAAAAGCACCTGTCCGCACAGGATGGCACCGAGATAGTCCTGACCAGCCATGATCGAAACGGAGAAGTCGACGAGCCCGACATGGCATTGGTAGACGAACGGCCGACCTTCGATAGCCGACTGCAAACCGCCGTGCGCATCGCAAAGCATGCACTGCTTGGCGATCACGGGGTCGCGCCGCAGGAACTGGCAGAGAGCACTGAACTTCGACGCGGCCGTCACCGGGGTACCCATCGCGTCGACGGTGATCATGCCCAGGCCGGTTTCGGCGGCGAACTCGTCCTGGATCCGCTGTAGTTCGGCAAGATCGACCAAGGATCTCAGGTCGAGACCCTCAGCGCTGGATTCGAGCCTGACTAATCCGGACACAAGACCTCCCTGACTGCCTCGAAGCCGTCACCGCTGATCGAATCAACGACCAGCACCTGCTCAATGCCCTCCTGCGACAACCTGACGCGCGCGGTCTCAACCTGCTGCGGGGTGGCCAGCGTCGACTTGGTCACCACCCCGATGACCGGGCAACTCAAACCGGACGCGAAGCCTGCCGGGATCCGGGCGGTCGTCGTTGGATCGAGCAGCAGCGCGACGACATCGACATCACAGGAAGTCATCTGCAGCGCTTGCCAGAATCGTCTCCTCTCCCAGTACTCGCCCGGGGAGTCGACAACCTGGCCGAAGAGTTCCAGCGCCTGTGTCTTGGCATACTCGATGGGTGCCGCAGTCAGTCGCTGCCGGAAAGTTGACTTCCCGGCGCCGACGCCACCGATCAGCAGCACCTTTTTCACTCACGACCTCGTGATCTCGACCGGGGTGAATCCCAGGGTGTCTCGCAAGACCCCCACGACGGCAGCCAGGGCTGATTCGACGGCTGCCAACTGCCCCACGATCAGCACCGATCCCGAAAACCGGTCGACGAAACCCAGCTCGATAGCCGAACTCTTGCTTGCCACGTCGGCAGCTATCACCGCGGCCTCGCCGGGTGTGATGGTCAACACGCCCACCGCGCCTCGGGACTCGACGGTCAACCCGATCTTGGCGTACAGTCTCTCACTGGGATTCGCGATCACATGAGCGAGCGTGACCTGCTTGCCGGGCACATACTCCTGGATGATGCGTTCCTTCGCAGGTGTGTCGGACAACATCGGCTCGACCCTCTCAACGGTGTAGGGGTCTCACGCTATGCGCACCGCCCCGACCCCCTCAGTATGACAGCAGGATTGTGTAAGAACTAGCTCAATCCGTGTAACCGAACCATGCCTATCGTCAGCTTGGGTGACCGGTCTTGGCACCCCGAGACGAAGGAGTCCTCATGCAAGAAGCCCTTGGCATGGTCGAGACAAAGGGATTCGTGGGAGCCGTCGAGGCGGCGGATGCCATGGTCAAGTCGGCCAATGTCCATTTGGTCGGCAGCGAGAAGATCGGCGCCGGATATGTGACCGTCCTGGTCCGCGGAGACGTCGGTGCGGTCAAAGCTGCCACGGATGCTGGCGCCGCCGCCGCCGGGAAGGTCGGCGAGTTGGTCAGCGTGCACGTGATCCCGCGTCCGCACACCGAGGTCGAGTCCATCCTCCCCAACAACGCGAAGTAGGCCCAAAATGTCACAGGATTTGGTTGACAAGGTCATGGCTGAGGTCATGAAGAAGATGGGGGCCGATTCAGCGCCCCAGGCAGCGGGCAGCCGCCCTAGCGCCACCGAGTTCGTCGGTGTGAATCCGATTGGTGACACCATCGGCCTAGTCATCGCGAATGTTGATGCCAAGCTGCACTCCTTGATGAACATCGACACCAAGTACCGCTCCATCGGGATTGTCGGTGCCCGTACCGGCGCCGGACCCCAGATCTTTGCCGCCGACGAGGCCATCAAGGCCACCAACTGCGAGATTCTGACCATCGAGCTGCCGCGCGACACCAAGGGCGGCGCAGGCCACGGATCTTTGATCATCTTCGGCGCCGAAGACGTCTCGGACGCTCGGCGCGCAGTCGAGGTCACCCTCAGTGAGCTCGACCGCACCTTCGGCGATGTCTACGGCAATGACGCTGGTCACCTGGAGTTCCAGTACACCGCGCGAGCC
>JAAYVP010000407.1 GCA_012517115.1 Brooklawnia sp.
GAACCCGAGCCAGCAGGAGCGCGCCGAACGTGACGACATCCACGCCGTCTCCCAGCACTGGCCCGGCCCCAGGACGATCATCGTGGCCAACGGGAAGGGCGGGGCAGGCAAAACCCCCACCACGGTGCTACTCAGTGCTGTGTTCGCGCGTTATGGCGGCGCGGGCGTGGTCGCCTGGGACGCCAACCAAACCAGGGGCACCCTGGGATGGCGGACCGAACAGGGACCCCACGAGGCCACCGTCCTCGACCTCCTTCCCCAAACCGAACGACTGTTGGGCACCGGAGCCCAGTCGGCCGATCTGGCGCACTACGTGCACCACCAGACCGCCGACCGGTTCGACGTGCTGCGCAGCCAGCCCATCCAGCTCGCCGCCGACCAGCGCGTCACCCCTCACGACGTCGACCTCATCTGGAACGTCGTCGGCAAGTACTACCGCCTCATCTTCATCGACACCGGCAACGACGAATCCGACCCCGTGTGGCTGGAAGCCATCGAACACGCCGACCAGATCGTCGTGCCCACCACCACCCGTGCAGACCACGCCGAAGCCGGCGCGCTCCTCCTCGACGCGCTGCGCGGCCGCGACCAACACTCACGCCAGCTCGCGGACAACGCCGTCGCCGTGGTCACCCAAGCCGACCCGCGCGCCAGCAAGACCGACATCACCAACATCGTCACCGGCTACCAGGACCTCGCCCGCGAAGTCATCGCCATCCCCCACGACCCCGCCATCGTCGACGGCATCCTCCAGTGGGACAGCCTGCGCCCCAGAACACAACGCGCATGGCTCCGAGCCGCCGCCGCCGTCGCCCGAGGACTCTGACATGCACGAAACATGCGACACGCGGTGTGTTCCTGCCCCGCCGGTATGTACTCACACTTATTATGGGCACATGGCCGTCCGTTCACGACGTCGAGGTTCCCTCGTCGAACCACGGCGGGTCGCATTCATGCTTGAAGCACCCGCCGTGGACGCTTTGGCGCGCGAGGCACGCGAACTCGGTGTGAGCAAATCGGCCCTCGTCCAATGGCTCATCCAGAACATTCCGCGCGACGCACAAGGGATGCCGACCGGGTGGGCTGAGTCGCACCACAACAATGAGGAGCTGCCCATCGACACGCCCTAAAACCACAAGGCCCCCGTCCTTGGCAGGACGGGGGCCTGAAGAGTGAGTGCCTGATCTGCTGCGTTCCCCAACACAAACCAGATCAAGCGAACCAAGTACGGAAGCCGGTTTGGCAGCCGGCACCCGATGCAACACCCAAACACCTAGGGCCCTTGGCAGGGGCCCACCAACCGAAGGAGGGATCGTTGCGTCTTTCCCCGGAAGGAACATGTACATGATACCAAGCGATCAGCAGAACCACCTAGATCTAAGGACTGCCAGCGTGGCGTGGCGTCTCACACGCACGTTGAGCCCGCGCCCGCAGGTGCGCGCCGCCAGCGGCGACCAGGTGAACGCCTACCCGACGCAGGTGCCCGTCGCGGGGCCGGCCCCGGCCGGCCCGTGGGCCATGTACCTGACGGACGCGCAGCGCCGCTACCGCTACATCGGCCTCGACCTCGACGCCCACGACGGCGGAGCCGCCCAAGCAGAGCGGGATGCCACGGCGATCGCCACAGTGCTCACGCAGTCCGGGATCGCCCACGTCGTGTGCGAGTCCGGGCCCTCTGGCGGCCGCCACGTGTGGATCGGGCTGGCCGAGACGGCCGAGGCGCAGCTCGTACGCCACCTGGCCCACTCCCTGCAAGGGCTCGCGCGCAGCCTCGATCCGACTCCCCTGCTCAACCCGGCCACCGGCTGCCTGAGGCCCCCCGGAGCGCCTCACCGCCACGGTGGAGCGTCCCGCGTGATCACCGGCGATCTCACCACCCTCACTCAGCCGACCACCACGCCCAGTCAGCTCGTCGACCTGGCCAGCCGCCTCAACGACGAACTCGGC
>JAAYVP010000408.1 GCA_012517115.1 Brooklawnia sp.
ACGCAGAGTGAGGGCCGTCAAGTCGCGCCCCAGATGGTCGGTGCCCAACCAGTGCGCACTGCTCGGCCCCTGGTCGCTGGCGACCAGATCGGTGGCCGTGTCCATCGGTATGAAGGACGCCACCATCAGCAGCGCGCCGAGCATGGCCGCCAGCAGCAGCATCGTCTGGGATCGCTTGCGGGGCTCAGGCATGGCGGATCCGCGGGTCGATGAGCCAAGCCAGGCCATCGCCAAGCCAACCCGCGACGATCACGACCAGCGCAGTTCCTAGTGAAGTAGCGAGCAGCAGCGCCAGGTCGGATTCCAGTGCGGCTGCGATGGTCGCTGCCCCGATCCCGGGCCAGCCGAACATCTGTTCCACGATCGCCGAGGTGGCGATCAACGCAGCGACCGTCGAGGTGGCCGCCCCCACTAGCGGCAGCGCGGCCTGCGGCACTACGATCCGGGTGATAATCGCACGCTCGGCGGTGCCCAAGCCCCGCGCGGCTTGAGCTGAATCGGAGATCATCGCCGGGCCCATCGCCCGGTGCAGGTGCGCGACGAGTGTGGGCAGCAGACTCAACGCGAACGCGGCCACCGGCATGATCGCGTGCCGCGCCACATCGCCCGCGTCCAACCCCAGCGCGCGGGCGCCAGGGGAGTACGCGCCGGATGCCGGTAGCGGGGTCACGCCCAGCAGCCGGGCCGCTGCCGCGAAGCCGCCGATCACACCGAGTGCCAGCAGGAACGCCGGCAGCCCGGCAAGCACGCCGGTGACCACTTGGACGCACCTGTCGAAGACACCGCCGGGACGCAGGTACGCCTGCACCACCAGGCACAGCGCCAACGCCAACGCCAGCGCGAAAGCGGGCAGCGCCAGGCCCAGCGTCCAGGGCAGCTGGTCGGCGACGACTGTCGCCACCGGACGAGCCATCACCCGGGAGATGCCAAGGTCGCCCTCCGCAAGGCCCTGTAACCAGACCAGACCTGCCTGCCACCAGCCGACGTCCAACCCCAGGGCTCGGGCAGCCTGTGCCCGGGCCTGATGCGAGGCGTTCAGATACGAACTGCCCAAGTAGCTGGCAAGCGGATCACGGGGAGACAGGTCTGCCAGCACGAGAACCCCGACTCCGATAGCCAACAGGGCGAACAGAGCCGAGGCCAGCCGCCTGGCGCAGACCCGGGCGATCTTCACCGGGTCCAATGAGCGATGTCCCACCATGGACCCCATGACACCGAATGCACGTGTCCTTCCAAGACCGGCTCGATACCCTGCCAACCGTTGGGACGCAGCAGGTAGGTGCGTGAGATGGTGTTGAGGAAGACGTAGCCTGGGTCGGCGGCGAAGATCTGGTTGGCTTCAGCGTAGGCAGCCTGCTGGATGGCTGGGTCGGTGGTGGAACGCGCCCGGATCATGGCTTGGTCGAACTCCGGGTTGCAATAGTGGCCCGGGTTGTTGAAACCTTCTCCGGCCAGTTCACAAGCCATCCAGTTCCATGCGGTGGCGTCCGGGTTGCCGACGGTGCCGCCCGCGAAGATCAGCGCGTCGGTGCTCATTCGGGGCTCGATCAGATCCCAGCTCAAGCCATCCGTCTTCGCCTCGATACCGACCTGGGTGAGTTGGTCGACGATCACCTGCGCCAGATCACGACGTTCGGTGTCGTCGCTCGGATACATGATCGTCAAGGTGGCCCGCTGGCCGTCCTTCACCCGCACACCGTCGCTGGCCGCCAGCCAGCCGGCTTGGTCGAGTAGTTGCCGGGCCTCGTCCGGGTCGTAGCTGAACAGCGCGCCCTGGGCGTGCTCGCCGACTGAGTGCGGGAACGGGTTGTCAACTGCGATGGCGTACCCCTTCAGCACCCCGTCTACCAGCCCTTGCCGGTCGACCGCCAGGTTCAGGGCACGCCGCACCAGCGGGTCGACTGTCAACGGGTTGTCCATCGGCAGCGAGATCGCCCGGGTGTCAGCGGTGTCATGCACCACCACCTGCACTGCGGCGTCCTTGGTGGTGGCGCCGGCACGGCTACCGGTCGGCAGCAGGCTGGCCGCCTGGGCGGGCGAGATCTGGGTGCCGTCCAACGTGGCGTCGAAAACCATCTGGGCGCGCGTGGCGTCGTTCGGTACCGCGGTCACGACCAGTCGCGTCACCTGAGGTGTGCCGCCCCACCAATCGGTGCGGGCCTTCAGCACCAAGTCATTTCGGTCGGCCCAGGAGTCGAGCTGATAGGGGCCGGTACCCACCGGATTATCGTTCAGGGACGATTCGGTCAGCGGCTTGCCCTGCTCGGCTGCGGCAACCTCGGACGGAATGATGCCCACCGTCAGCCGGTCGCCGAAGAACGCGTTCGGTGAATCGAGCCGGAACTGCACCGTGTCGTCGCCTGTCGCTGTGACCTCCGCCAGCCCGGTCAGCTCGGTCGCCCACGGTGACGCGGCGGCGGGGTCGAGCACCCAATGGTAGGTGGCAACCACATCGTCGGCATCGAACTGTGAGCCGTCGGAGAAGACCACGCCCGGACGAATCTTCACCGTCCACACGGTCGCGTCGGCATTCGCGGTGGGCAATGCGGTAGCCAACGCCGGCTCCAGCTTGTCTCCAGCCAACCGCAACAGTCCGTCGTAGAACCATGTCGTGCCCTCAGATTCGTGGCCCATCAGCGGGTTCAGGCTGCTGGGCGGGGCCGCAGTCCCGATCCGGAACGTATCGGTCGGGGCAGAGCTGGTGTTGTGGCTAGAGCCGGACGACTCGCAGGCAGCCAGCAGCAAGATGCTGAGCGAAACAACGCAGGCGCGTTTGGGCAGTCTCACAGGAGGACATTATCTGGACGATTGGCCAGATGTTCAGATGTCGTGGAACTGGTGCCGGGTCCTGCTGTCGAAGAGCCTCAGAAGCTGTGCTCCGCGCCATCCCCGACATGCTTGATGCCGGGAGCGTGACCCGAGCCGATGATGTGCAGCAGTTGGTGCGCCGCATCGTCAGCCAACCGGTAACGCATAGACCGGCCATCTCGAGTGCAGGTGACCCAACCAGCT
>JAAYVP010000409.1 GCA_012517115.1 Brooklawnia sp.
AGCGGCGCAGCACAATGGTGACCGCCCCGCACCGCCACCCCCCGGCTGTCCAACAGCTGCATCAGATCGTGTGGGTGGACGCCGTCCACCGTGAACGCGACCGCGCCACCCCGGTCGTCCAGATCGGATGGACCCAGGATGCGGACGCCAGTCAGGCCACCCAGGCCCGCCAGAATGCGACCGGTGATCTCGGACTCGTGGGCCTGAACCTCCGCCATGCCCAGCAACGACAGGTAGTCGATGGCCGCCCCCAATCCGACCGCCTGCGCGATCGGTTGAGTGCCAGCCTCGAAGCGATGCGGTGGCGGTGCGAAGCTGGATCGCTCCATCCGGACGACTTCGATCATCTCGCCGCCGCCCAGGAACGGTGGCAACTGCTCCAGCAGTTCGTAGTGGCCCCACAGCACGCCAACACCGGTAGGGCCACACATCTTATGGCCGGTGAACGCCAGCAGGTCGGCTCCCAGTGCCGACACATCGGTCGGACGCTGCGGCACACCCTGGGAGCCGTCTACCACCATGACCGCGCCGACCGCATGTGCCCATTCGGCGATCTGGGCTATCGGGTTGACCGTGCCGAGCACATTGCTCACCCAAGTCAGCGAGACGACTCGGGTGCGGTCGTTGATCAACCCATCCGATTCGGCCTTCGCCAAATCGAGCCGACCCTCCTCGGTGACATCGAACCAGCGTAGGGTCGCCCCGCTCGACTGGCAGGCCAACTGCCAGGGCACCAGATTGGAGTGGTGCTCCATGACCGAGATGACCACCTCGTCCCCGGGCTTCAACCGGGACGCTAAGGTGTGCGCTGCCAGGTTCAGCCCCTCGGAGGCGTTCTTGGTGAAGACGATCTCGTCGGCGCTGGCGGCCCCGATGAAGGACGCCACCTGTGCGCGCGCAGCTTCGAATGCGGCGGTGGCCTCAGCGCCCAGGGTGTGCATGGCCCGTGCGACGTTCGCGTTGTGCTCCAGGTAGTGAGACGCGATCGCGTCCACAACTTGACGCGGCTTCTGCGAGGTGTTGGCCGAATCCAGGTAGACCAGGGGGTACTCCCCCACCCGGCGCTCCAGGATGGGAAAGTCACGGCGAACCGACCTGATGTCCAGCATCAGACGCGCACGGCCTTCAGGTACTTGTCGTAGCCTTCAACCTCCAGTTCCTCGGCCAGGTCCTTGCCGCCTTCGGCGACGATCTGGCCGCCGACGAAGACATGGACGTGGGTCGGCTGGATGTAGCGAAGAATCCGGGTGTAGTGGGTGATCAGCAGCACGCCACGGTCACCCTGAGCCGCATAGCGGTTCACGCCCTCGGCCACGATCCGGATCGCATCGATGTCTAGGCCGGAGTCGATCTCGTCGAGAATGGCGAACTTGGGGTTGAGCACGTCGAGTTGGACGATCTCGCCGCGCTTCTTCTCGCCGCCGGAGAAGCCCTCATTGATCGAGCGGGACGCGAAGCTGGGGTCCATCTCGAGACGCTCCAGAGCGGCGGCGATCTCCTTCGGCCAGGTGCGAACCTTCGGCGCCACGCCGTCCAGTGCGGTCTTCGCGGTGCGCAGGAAGTTGCTGGTGGACACCCCGGGCACCTCGATGGGGTACTGCATGGCCAGGAAGAGTCCGGCCCTGGCTCGTTCATCGACGCTGAGACCGGTCAGTTCCACACCATCCAGCGTCACCGACCCGGAAGTGATCCGATACTTGGGATGGCCAGCGACGGCGTACGCCAGCGTGGACTTGCCCGAGCCGTTCGGGCCCATGATGGCGTGCACCTCACCGGTGTTGACGGTCAGGTCGACTCCGTTGAGGATCGGTTTGGGGCCGGATTCGGTTTCGACATCGACGTGCAGGTCGGTGATGACAAGTTCTGCCATGTTGGTTCAGTTCTCCTGGTTGTTAATCGGGTTGTCGATGTCGACGAGGACCTGGTCGCCCTCGATGAAACAGCGGTAGACGGGGACCGGCTGGGTGGCCGGCAGGTTGATGGCCGCGCCGGTGCGCAGATCGAACATCGACCCGTGCAGGTAGCACTCGATGGCGCAATTTCTGACGTCGACGTCGCCTTCGCTGAGCCGCACCTTGCCGTGGCTGCACTCGTCACGGATCGCAAAGACCTCGTCGCCGATGCGGACCAGCGCCAACTCCAGGTCGGCCTCTGGCACCTCG
>JAAYVP010000410.1 GCA_012517115.1 Brooklawnia sp.
AAGGATGTCGTTGCGCGCATGCTGCCGTACTGGGAGTCTGCCATCAAGCCCGATCTGGCCACCGGCAAGACCATTCTGGTCGCCGCGCACGGCAACTCGCTGCGGGCTTTGGTGAAGCATCTGGACGGGATCTCCGACGACGACATCGCCGGGCTGAACATCCCGACTGGTATTCCGCTGCTGTACGAACTGGACGAGAACTTCGCGCCGATCACCAAGGGCGGCAGGTACCTCGACCCCGAGGCCGCCGAGGCCGGCGCCAAGGCCGTTGCTGCCCAGGGCAAGAAGTAGCGAGTGAGGCGCCAGGGCCAGTGCCCTTGCGCCCCATTTCGTGGTTCAAGTTGCGGAAGGGCGTGTCGCGAAGCGGATGCCCGGAGGCGGCGCTGGTGCTGACCGGTGAGAAGCGCGAGCAACTGGCGCGGTGGTCGCGGCGATGGCAGTCGCCTCAGGCGCTCGCGCTCAGGTGACGCATCGTCGCGGAATACTCTTCGGGTGCGGCGGGCATGATCGTCGCCGAGCGGCTCGGGTCAGTGGCTCAATTGTCAGTAATTCGTGGGCAAGGTCCGGGGAAGCCCGCGACGGTGAGCGTGGATCTTGAGTCAGCGGAATAGCACCCTACGCGAGGGAGAGTTCCGCTGATCCGAGAGCTTTCCGTGTCGCCACACGCGCGCAACACCCGGCCCTCATCGGCGCATCCAGGCGAAGTGCCCGCAGGATCATGAAACCCCGTGTGTCGCACGCACTTGGTTTGTAGGATCACTTAATGTCCAGCATCGCAGTCGCATCGTCATGCGTCTTCCACCTCACTACCGCCAACGCCGACGTCGTGCTCGCTGTGGGGGAGGCTGGTCATCTTGAACTTCTCTGGTTCGGTGACCCGCTTGGTGAGGTTGATGTGGCGCAGCTCGAAGCGCTTCGCCGCCGCTTCCGCGCTATCGGCGGCCCCTTGGTCAGCTACGGGCGCACGTATCCTACCGCCCTTACTCTCCACCGCCAGCCGCTGGCGTTCTCTACCCGCGGCAAGGGGGACTTCCGCGCTCCGGCTTTGAGGATCGTGGGGCAGCGCTCGCTCGATCTGACGTTCCGCAGCTTCGAGATCCACGACGGCGCGCTGCCCGCCGACGGACTTCCCGGGGCCGATCCCGAGCCCGAGTCGCAGACACTGGAGATCACCCTCGCCGACGATGTGGTCGGCGTTGAGGCCCGGCTGGCGTGGACCACGTTTCCGAACAGCGGAGTAATCACCCAGCGTGCTCGCTACCGCAACATCTCCCCCGAGGCGTTCATCCTGGACAAGGCCGCCTCACTGCTGCTGGACTTACCGGACCGCGGATTTGACGTGCTCACCCTCGACGGCTGGTGGACCAGCGAGGCGCACCGCACGCGCACCCCACTCGGTCACCAGCGCATCACCAACGCGTCAGTGACCGGCTCGTCGAGCACCGAGCACAACCCCGGCGTGCTGCTCGTGGAACACAGCGCCACCGAGACCACAGGCCGCGGCTACGGTTTCAACCTCGTTTGGTCCGGCAGCCATGCCACCACCTTCGAGGGCGGCCGCGGCGACGGTGTGCGCGTAGTCAGCGGCATCAATCCTGAGGACTTTCAGTGGGAACTCGCGCCAGGCGAAACGTTCACCACTCCTGAGGCGGTGGTGGCGTATTCGGCGGAGGGTATCGCCGGGATAAGCCGCGCCATGCATCGCTTCGTCGACTCCTGCATTGTGCCGCGACACTGGCGCGGCCGGGCTCGCCCTGTGGTCCTGAACAACTGGGAAGCCACCTA
>JAAYVP010000411.1 GCA_012517115.1 Brooklawnia sp.
ACCGCCGGAGCGAGAGATCACCACCACGGCGGTGTCGGAGAACTCCCGGGCGCCTGCGATCAGCTCGTCCGGGTAAGTGCTGGCGGGCGGCTCCGGCAAAGTCCAGTCTTGCGCCATCGGGCTGAGCACAGGACGATCGGCGCGGTAGGCCGTGTAGAAGTCGGATAAGTTCTGGTTGGTCTGGATGCCGGCATCTGCCATGCCCTGGAGGATTGAGACGCTCGGGTACTGATCGTTCATTGAGCCCGAGCCGGTGCCGCCGTAGACAGGGTTGGTAGAGGCCCATCCGAACACGTTGACCCGGTCGCTGGCCAACGGCAGTGCCGCGCCTTCGTTCTCCAGCAACACGATGCCCTCGCGTTGGATGTCGACCGCCAGATCCCCTGTCCGGCTGATGCTCTGCTCGCTCGGGGCGCCACTGCCAGACAGCAGCGACAGCATGGTGCTGAGGGGGCCGAACAGCATTGAGCTGATCGCCGCGATGATCGCGACCGCGGCCACGATCCAGGTCTGGGAGCGGGCGAACTTGCGAACCGACACATCTTTGACGGTGCGCCTGTTCACCGCGAAGGTCACCAGCAACGCCACCACCAGCGCGACCCCAACCACGATGAGCTGTGTTCGTACCGATTCGATGGTGCTGATGACATCTGACCAGTTGATGTCCAACATCGGATGTCCCCTTGTCTGCTCGTGTCTTCCGAGCCGAGTAGCTTGTCAGCGCGTTCCGCTAGCGGGAAAGCCATGACGTCCTTGCCTGCTTGTTGCCGCCACACCCAAGGCCTGTGATGCGCGTTATCGGGGCGATCTTTGCGGACGGCCGGTCCGGGCATCGGGAGGGCCGCACCGCGAGGTGCCCACAAACAGTCCACCAGTCCGCAATTGGCCCAGCCAGCCCGCGACGATAGGGGTACCAGCAGTACCCCCCAGCTCGACCGATTGTGTTCAAATGCACTGAGCCGCATCGTCTGGTCGGAGACCGGGTGTCTCTGCTCCCGATCAGTCACGAGCCGCCGGCGAGGGAACCTGGCCAGCGCACCTCACTCCTGGTAGGGGGTACGGAGCCGGACTGTTTGGGAAGCGGCGGCGTCCGTAGCGTCGACGACATGAGGTCGGGCTGGTCCACCAGCCAGCTCAACCAACACCGAGCCAGTCGCCACATCGCAGCCATCCGCTATCAAAGGAGCAGCCAGATGTCCGAAACTCCCTACGTCTTGTGCCACATGACCAGCAGCATCGATGGCCGCGCGCTGGTGCCCCGCTGGCATCCCGACGGTGCCGTCCCCGACGGCTTGTGGGGCCACGCCAAATCGCGGCTCGGCGTACAGGGCTCAATCAACGGACGCATCACCGGCCTGGAATTCGCCGTAGGCACCCAGTACCCTGCCGACACCGACCGCAGCTTCCCCCGCACCGATCACCTTCCCCCGGCCGGACTGCCGGACTATCGTGTGGTGATCGATCCGCACGGCGCCATCGCCTGGGGGCGTGGTGATGTCGACGGCACCCCGATCGTGGTTGCGTTGCTCACCTCCGTGCCGGACAGCCATCTGGCCGGGCTCCATGACGACGGCGTCCATTACCTGTTCGCCGGGGACACCGAAATCGACCTAGAGGTGCTGCTGCGGAAATTGGGCGAGCTGGGAATCTCCCGCGTCCGGCTGGGCGGCGGCCCCACCACGACCGGAGCGTTCCTGCATGCCGGGCTGATCGACGAGATCAGCCTGCTGCTGGTGCCTGCCCTCGACGGCTACTCCGGCTCGCCGACCATCGTCGAGCACGACGGCGAACGCGACGCCCTGCAGTTCCCGGTCACCGGTATCGAATTGGCCGCCAGCGAGGTGCTTGACGGCGGGGTGCTGTGGCTGCGCTACCGCCTCACCAACCGGTAGGACGGCAGCCGGATCGCTCGCGGCAGAGTCTGTTGGGTGGTCACTCCTCAGGCGGGGGTGGACGCAGCCGGACCTCTTCGGCATCAAGCTGAGCCTGGATGATTCGTAACGCAGAGTCGTCGATGATCCGCTGGTCACGCAGTCGCACCACCGTGGCGCGCTTGGTCGCGATCATCGCCAGCTTCAACTGGGTGTACTGCTGGATCCGGACCAGAGCCGGATGATCGCTGACGCCCTCCTGGTCGGCCAGCGTCGCCCGCAAGTGTTCCTCGTACTCGTAACGCAGGGTCCCGGTGATGTCTTCGGGCACGTCCAAGCCAGCGGCAAGTTCGGGTAGCGCTGCCAGCGCCTCCTCGGTGGCGGTGCGCCGAGCCAGCAGCACCTCGTTGCGCAGCGAAGTGTCGCTCGGTATCTGTGCCCACCGGATCACTCTAGGCAGCGCGAGTCCCTGCAGGATCAGCGAGGCGACGACCACGCCAGCGACCACGAAGACGATCAAGTCGCGGTCGGGGAACGCCGAACCGTTCGGGAGGAACTCGGGAACGGCCAGCGCCACCGCAAGCGACACCGCGCCTCGCAATCCGGCGACTGTGCTGACCAGCCGCGCCCGGTTCGTCGTACGTAGCAGTCTCTGCTGGGGACGACGGTCCACGGCCCGGATCAAGTAGGCCGACGTCACCAGGAAGCCGAATCGCACCAGCAGGATCGATACGTACACGGCCCCCACGACTATCAGCCCCACCCCCACCAAGCCGCTGTCCAGGGCGCGCACCGACGCCGGCACTTGTATGCCCACCAGCACGAACAGCGCACCATTGAGCAGGAACGTCGACAACGTCCAGAACGCGGCCCCCTGCTGACGGGTGACCGCCGCAACCACCCGCGGGGTCACTTGGGACATGTACAACCCACACGTGACCACCGCTAGCACACCGGACGCATGCACCGCCTCAGCAAGCAGATATGCCACGAACGGTGTGAGAAGCGATCCAACGTTCGCGAACAGCGGATCGGTGATCCGCCGTCGCACCTGGAACACCGCCCAGCCAGTCAACAAGCCGACGCCGATACCGCCAAAGAAAGAGACCAGGAAGAATCCGGCCACGCCCAAGGTGCCCAGGCGCGCGTCCCCGGTGGCTGCCCCGACTGCCAACCCGTACACCACGAGGGCCGTGCCATCGTTGATCAGGCTTTCCGCCCGCAGCACGGTGATCTGTTGCCTGGCCATCGCCCCAGACAAGGCAGCGGTGGCCGCGGCATCGGTGGGTGCCACGGCCGCACCTATGATCCAAGCCGCCTCCCATTTCACCCCCAACGCATGAGCGACCACTGCCACCGCGCCTGCGGTCACCACCACCAAGACGGTCCCGGTTAGGAAGACGCCCCGGATGAACCGCCGGATCTCCCGCAGCGAAGTGGTCAGGCTCTCCCAATACAGCAGAGCCGGCAGGAACAGCAGCAGGACGGCCTCCGGAGGCAGCACCACGCCGCTGAAGACCGGCAGCAGACTCAACAGCAGCCCAGCGATGACCAGGATCACTGGCGCAGCCACTCCTAATCGTCGCGCCAGCATCCCGCCCAGCAGCACCGCCGCGCACAACGCCACGACCAGTTCCAAACCCGCCATCTGATGGCCTCCTTCACGGTGGTTGCCACTCCACAGTGAGCGCTTGGGGTGGCCTGAGCAACCAAGTCGTCGAGGTGTTGTTATCGCTCCGTCTCGTTGGTGATGCTGTACCGCAGCCACACCACCCCACCGTCCAGCACTTCGCAGGAGGTCAATTCGATGCCGATGACGGGGAACGGCGGCTTGTCGCGTTCACCCTCGTACTCGAAGATGGTCGGTGCGCCGGTATAGCCGTCGAGCGCGGGCAGGAGCAGCAGACTGACCTCGTCGATCAGCCCGGCGTGCAGGAACCGTCCGCTGGTGGTCGGCCCACCGTCCAGGTAGAGCCGCCGCACACCGAGGTCGCCGAGCTTGTCGAGGACGAGCGGCAGGTCGATGTCATCCTCGCCCGCAAACAGATAGTAGATGCCCTCGGAACGCAGACCGGCGAGATAGCTGTCGCTGGTGGATTCGGTGACCGCCACGATGATCCGATCGCCGTCGATGTCGCACCTACCCCAAGCCGGGGAGCCCCTTGGAGCGATGACGACTTGATACCGACCCTGCCCCGGTTCCGGTAAGAAGTCGATCCGCTCTACTGTCTCGTCCGTCGCGGGATAGGGGGCGTTGCCCTGGGTGTATTCGAGCGCGGTGACGCGTCCCATGATTGCAGCGTCTGTTTGGATCCGGGCGCGGGCGCTGTCCCACAGGCCAGTTGGAACTGCGTCGGTAGGATGCCACAGCGACACCAGGGCACGCCCGTCAATGCTGCTGGTCATGTGGCAGATCACGTGTGGTCTCATCATGTCTCCTAAAACTCCCCCGGCGCTACTGGGCATCGACATCGGTCGGGTAACTGTCGGCGGAGAACGTCTCGGGGTCGCCGCCAGCGCGGACGCCGGTGTCTAGGGCGTCGATCTGGGCGATCTCCGCGGCGGTGAGCGAGAAGTCGAACACATCGAAGTTCTCGACGATACGTTCGGCATGCACCGACTTCGGGATGGCGGAGAAACCATGATCCAGGTGCCAGCGGATCACGACCTGCGCCGCGGTCTTGCCGTACTTGGCGGCCAGCCCGGTGATCACCGGATGCTCGAGCGGCGTGCCGACGCCGTGGGTGACGGCGTTCGGATTCCGCGCATAGGTGCCTCCAATCGGCGCCCAGGCCTGCGTCACGATGCCACGTTCGGCATTCGCGGCGACAGTGTCTGGCTGGGTGTAGAACGGATTGAGCTCGATCTGGTTCAGTGCGGGCACCAGCCCGGTCCGCTCCTGCAGCTCATGCAGATGGTGAGGCAGAAAGTTGCACACGCCGATGGCGCGAATCCGCCCCTGTGCGCGCAGTTCCTCCATCGTCTGGTACGCCTCGACGGTGGCAGCGAAGTCGCTCGGCACAGGCCAGTGCAGCAAGAACAGGTCGATGTAGTCCAAGCCCAGCCGGGTCAGACTGCCCTCGAATCCGTGGCGCGCGCCGTCGTGACCGTACTGTCCCGGCCACAGCTTGGTGGTGACGAATAGCTCATCGCGGGAGACTCCGCTGTTACGGATGCCTTCGCCGACCGCGCGCTCGTTCAGATAGGCGGCCGCGGTGTCGATCAGCCGGTAGCCCGCTTGAATCGCGGTGCTGACCGCCGCGGCAGTCTGGTCCGGTGGCGTGAGGAAGACGCCCAGGCCCAGGGCTGGGATCTCGACGCCATTGTTGAAGGTGATCATCTCAGAAGTCATGGGTTGTTCCTTTTCGTGTTTCGCATTTGGCTTTGATGGTGACAGTGAGATCTCGTCAGGGTTTGGGCGCGTCCGCGTTCGGAACCCAAGCGAACGTCTCGGGGTTCGGTCCACGCCGGCCGTCTTCACCCTTGTGGAGAGCGTCGATGGCGGCGAGGTCGTCGACGGTCAGGGCGAAGTCGAAGATGGCGATATTCTGTGCCATCCGAGCCGGAGTCTTGGTCTTCGGGATCACGATGCGTCCCTGCTGCGTGTGCCAGCGCAGCACAATCTCGGCAACCGAACGCCCATACCGGTGCGCGATCTCGACTAGCTCAGGGTCGTTCAGCACCGAGGCGTGACCCAGCGGGCTGTACGCCTCAATGGCAACGCCATGCTCAGCGCACGCGGCGAAAGAATCGTGGTTGGCGAAGTACGGATGAACCTCGATCTGATCAACGGAAGGAACCCGCCCGGTCTCGGTGATGATCCGGTTCAGATGGTCGCGGTTGAAGTTCGACACACCCAGCGACCGAACCAGGCCTTCGTCCGCCAACCCGGCCATGGCGCGCCAAGTTGAAACGTAGTCCCCGCCGTACAGCGTCGGCAGCGGCCAGTGCATCAAGAACAGGTCCAACTGCTCCACCCCCAGGTTCGTCAGAGTCTGCTCGAAGGACCGGCGCACATCGTCGGGGCGATGGTTACCGTTGCCGAGCTTGCTGGTCAGGAAGAACTCTTCGCGGGGCAGGCCTGAGCGTGCAAGCCCAAGCCCAACACCGCGCTCATTCACATACATCTGTGCAGTATCAAAATGCCGATAACCAGCGGCAACAGCCGCAGCGACTCCGACAGCGGTAACCTCGTGGCTCTCCGGGCTGTCATCGCGGGCATCGGCCAGGTCCATCGTCCCGAAACCCAATTGGGGGATCTCGACCCCATCATTCAGGATGATCATTGGAACGGTCATTGTGGTGTTCCTTTCGGGGAACTACTGGGTATTGGAATGGGTAACCCGTCAGGCGTTGGTGCCAAACGAGATGACGACGGCGGATGGTGACCAGACGGCGGCGAGGACGCCAGAGCCCGTTGGGAGACCCCAGCCGACTCGCAAAGCGGAACCAATCCGTCACGGGTACCACTTCACCGGAAAACGCTCCGTCGAGGCAGTCCTGGTGCATAGGGGGTACCCGCAGAGACAGGCTGACGACCAACCATGGAAAACGTGAGCGAGAACGACCTGCGCTCTCAGATGCGCGACTTCCTGGTCACGCGGCGCGAGCGCCTCACTCCCGAGGATGTCGGCATCCCCAATCACGGACGCCGCCGCGTCAAGGGTCTGCGCCGCGAAGAGGTGGCGCTGCTGGCTGGGGTCAGCGTCGAGTACTACACCAACAAGTCATTCCCGCACCCGACGAATACTGCCCGGTTCTTCTTCCTCGACGAGCAAGCGTCCAGGACGTTCTGGGTCAACTGGGACGAAGTGGCCGCGAACGGCGTCGCGATCCTCCGCGCCGAGCACGGGCTTCGCCCGAACGATAAAGACCTGAACAACCTGATCGACGAGTTGAATGAAGGCAGCGCCGAGTTCCGCAAGCGTTGGCGCACCCACGATGTGCACCGTCATTCGACGGGGATCAAGTCGATCAACCATCCGATCGTCGGACGACTCGACTTGCCGTACGAGAACCTGCTGCTGCCGGCCGACCCGGGTCTGTCCATGATGATCTACAACCCGGCACCTAGGACGCCCGCCCACGACGCGCTGCAACTACTGCGGATATGGGCCGATGACCCTCAACAGTCGCAAGCATCGGCGACTGCCGTGACACCGGAGTGTGACACCAGAGACTGAGCACCGCAGCTGACGTCGGTGTTCACTTCAGCTTGGGCGTGTCGGCGCAGACCGCCAGGTGGTCCGTCAACGGCCGACTAGACCGAGATGGAACTGGTTGTACCGATCTCCGTGGACGCCGATCCGAGCGGCGAGGGCATCAAGATCTGCGCGCTCATCGGCGGACAGGGCAACTTGCGTGGCTACGGCGTTCTCCTGGACGCGGGCGGTGCGGCGGGTGCCGGGGATCGGTACGATCCACGGCTGCTGGGCGAGCAGCCACGCCAGCGCGACCTGCCCGGGGGTGGCGGCCTTAGCGTCGGCGAGGCGAGCGACGTGATCGACCAGTGCCTGATTCGCCGTCCTGTTCTCCTCGCTGAACCTCGGGATGGTGGCCCGGATATCACCCTCGGTGAACTTGGTGTCTCTTCCGACCGTGCCGGTGAGGAAACCCTTGCCCAGCGGGCTGAACGGCACGAACCCGATGCCCAGCTCCGCAAGCGTCGGCAGCACCTCGGCCTCTGGATCACGGGTCCACAGCGAATACTCACTCTGCACCGCCGTTACCGGAAACACCGCGTGTGCGCGGCGGATGGTAGCCGCGGACGCCTCAGAGAGCCCGAAGTGCTTGACCTTCCCGGCCTGGACGAGTTCGCCGACAGCACCAGCGACTTCTTCGATGGGTACGTCTGGGTCTACACGGTGCTGGTAGAACAGGTCGATAACGTCGGTGCGCAGTCGGCGCAGCGACTCATCGGCAACTATGCGGATACGCTCAGGTCGGCTGTCCAGCCCGGCGACGTTGCCGTTCTCGAACCGCCAACCGAACTTGGTGGCGAGCACCACCCGGTCGCGCACCGGTTGCAGCGCCTCACCGACGAGCTCCTCGTTGACGAACGGACCATAGACCTCCGCGGTGTCGAAGAACGTCACACCTGCGTCGACGGCGGAGCGCAGCACATCGATCATGTCTTGGCGGGTGCCGGGGTTGGGGCCGTAGCTCTGGGACATGCCCATGCAACCCAGTCCCACAGCCGACACCCGCAAGCCTTGCCCGAGTGTTCTGGTGTGCATCTCAGTCCTCTTCTCTGGCGGCGGCCAGGTAGTTGCCCAAGGTGGCGATGTCGGCCTGCTCTGGGGTGGCCTTCGCCCGCCGGGACATGAGGAACTCGCGCGCCACATTCCTGTTGTCCATGCCTCGAACCCTACGAAGGCCCCCGTCAGTCAAACAGCCCCTACTGGTACCCCTCTCACCAGAGACTGTCTGCTCATGCCCTAAGAGTGTGTGATGGAAGCATCCGAACTCTTCGAGACGCCGACGGCGTCGCGCAACTTGGGAAGGAAGAGGGAACGGCATGACAGAGAACGTCTCGAACACCACTGGCGGTTGGACGGGCGGGAGGAACGCTTTCGGTGATTTCGCACCCGGATTGGTGCACTACACCGACCGCGTTCTCTTCGACGAAGTCTGGGAACGGCCGGACCTGTCGAAGCGGGACCGCAGTCTGGTCACGGTCGCCGCACTGACCGCACTGGGCAAGATCGACCAACTCCAGTTCCATCTGGGGTTCGCCCGCCAAAACGGT
>JAAYVP010000412.1 GCA_012517115.1 Brooklawnia sp.
CGTGGCGTGGATAAGGTGGTTCGGATCGCGTGGACGCTGGCCGACCTGCAGGGGCACGATCGGCCCTCCAGAACCGACCTGGCGGCAGCCCTGGGGCTGCGTCAGGGCTCCTGGCGGTGTGCGGCATGACCTATTGGAATGCGGAGCGATTGGCCAGGGCAGTGCTCAGCCAGGTCTGCGAACCGGGCGACCCGCGGCTGACCAAACTGGTTGCACACTACGGTGCGGTCGCAGCAGTAGCAGCCCTGCGGCGCGGGGGTGACCAGTCAGCATGGGGACGGCGAGCCGTGGCGGCAGATGAGGCGGAGCTCGTGGCGCGAGCGGAGCGCCTGAACCTGCGATACACCATTCCGACCGACCAGGAGTGGCCGCAGGCACTCGCCGACCTGGCGCATTGCGAACCGGTGGGCGGTATGGGTGGGCAACCCCTCGGGCTTTGGGTGCTGGGTGAGCCGCCACTGGCGTCCTGGCTGGGCGAAGCCGTCGCGATCGTGGGTGCGCGTGCCGCCACTCGCTACGGCGAATCTGTGGCGACAGAGCTGGCCGGCCGACTGTCGTCCGACGACTTCGGCTTCACTGTGGTGTCTGGGGGCGCTTACGGCATCGACGCCGCCGCGCACCGGGGTGCACTGGCGTCCGGTGGACGCACCGTCGGTATCTACGCCGGCGGCCTGAACGAAGCCTATCCGCGAGGCAATGCCCGGCTCTTCGATCAGATGGCCGCCGACCAGTTGGTGGTGTCAGAGGTGGCGCCCGGCGTCCGCCCCAGTAGGGCGGGGTTCCTGGCTCGGAACAGGCTGATCGCCGCCCTTGGTCTGGG
This sequence comes from Brooklawnia sp., assembly GCA_012517115.1. GTDB lineage: Bacteria > Actinomycetota > Actinomycetes > Propionibacteriales > Propionibacteriaceae > Brooklawnia. The sequence continues at coordinate 821 of JAAYVP010000412.1, forward strand.
TTGCTTGGTCGTCGAGGCTGCCCAGCGTTCGGGTGCCCTCAACACGGCGTCTTGGGCCGGCGAACTGGGTCGGGTGGTGATGGCCGTACCGGGATCGGTGCATTCCGGGCTGTCGAGGGGATGCCATCGGTTGATTCGCGACGGTCAGGCCACCCTGGTGGCCGATTGTGACGACGTGGCGGCATTGCTAGCCGCCGTCGGCCGCGGCCCAGAGCTGCCGGAACGCGGCGAACAGCGCCCTTTGGACTTGCTGGAACCTCGACTGCTCACGGTGCGGGAAGCGATGCCAGGGCGGCGTCCGGTCACCGCGTCCGAGTTGGGAAGCGTCTGCGGCAAGCCGGTGCCTGACGTGGTGGGCGCGCTGATCGAGCTGGAGCAGCTCGGATTAGTACGCAGGGAGGCCGACGGGCTATGGCGGCTCCGACGGCCCCGGCCGACCAGCTTGAGCAGCCAGCCCTGATGCGGTGGAATGGGCGGCATGATTCTCACTGTTCCCGTGACCTCAGACGGCCAAGTCGACCGCCGATTCGGCAAAGCGGAGTCGATGGCTGTGGCCACCGTCGTCGATGGCCGGATCAGCGACTGGCAATTACACGAGGTCGGCTGGGATGTGCTCCATGACCAGGGCGACCACGGCCAGCATCACGCTCGTATCGTCCGCTTCCTCAAGGACCACGGCGTGCAACGGGTAGTCTTCGCCCATGCGGGTCAGCCGATGCTGCACACCATGAGCAAGATGGGGCTGGAATTGGTGCAGGTCGGTTCCATGGAAGCCAGACAAGCCGTCATCCAAGCAGCTGAGCTGCAGGCCGACTGATAACTTAAGTGCGTTGACGGCGCTGCGAGAGAACCGGACTGCCGTCCGGTCAGGGATTAGATCAGGCAATATACTCCTGACCCCGTCTCGCGACGGGATCAACCGCGTCAGGACTCGATGAGGAGAGAGCATGTCGGAAGCGGCAAAGAAGGCCCCGCTGATCATCACCATGTGGGAGACCTACGGAAGCGGTATGGAAGAAGTGGCTGCCCAAGTCGCGGAGCGCCTCGGTGTTCAGTTGCACAAGCA
>JAAYVP010000413.1 GCA_012517115.1 Brooklawnia sp.
CCCAACCCGGGCACGACGCCGCGCTCCCGGAGCGCCGTCACTCGTACCGCGAGTTCCTCCTTGACCTGCGCGGCCACCTGCTTGCCGTCCATCCGTTGCGCAGCCATGGTTCGCCCCTCAGTCCGGTGCTCAGTGGAAGAAGTGCCGGGTACTGGTGAAGTACATGGTGACCCCGGCGGCTTGGCAGGCCTCGACGGTCTGCTCGTCCCGCAACGAACCGCCCGGCTGCACGATGGCCTTCACTCCGGCGTCCAGCAGGATCTGCGGCCCGTCGGGGAACGGGAAGAACGCGTCAGAGGCAGCGACTGACCCGCGAGCGCGATCCCCGGCGCGTTCGACGGCGAGGCGGCATGAGTCGACGCGGTTGACCTGCCCCATGCCTACCCCCACCGAGGCTCCGTCTGCGGCCAACAGGATGGCGTTGGATTTGACCGATCGGCAGGCCCGCCAGGCGAACGCCAAGTCGGCCAGCGTCTTCTCGTCGGCCGCTTCGCCGCTTACCAGTCGCCAGTTTGCCGGGTCGTCGCCTGGTGCGTCGATGCGGTCGGGTGATTGCAGCAGCGCGCCCCCGGATATGGTGGTCAGTTGGATGCTGCTGTGGGTGTGCGGGCCCGCCTTGAGAATACGGATGTTCTTCTTTCCGCTGAGCACCTCGTACGCGCCCTCCTGATAATCAGGGGCGATGATCACCTCGGTGAAGATCTCGGCAACCTGTTGCGCCATCTCGACACTAACCGGCCGGTTGGTGGCGATAACGCCTCCGAACGCCGACACCGGGTCGCAGGCGTGCGCCTTGCGGTGCGCCTCGGCGATGTCGGCGCCAACCGCGATACCGCAGGGATTGGCGTGCTTGATGATCGCCACCGCCGGCTCAGAGAAGTCATAGGCGGCGCGGTAGGCGGCGTCGGAGTCGGTGTAGTTGTTGTAGCTCATCTCCTTGCCGTGCAGCTGGACGGCCTGGGTGATGCCGTCCACGCCGGCGTCCAACTCGTACAGGGCCGCCCGTTGATGCGAGTTCTCGCCGTAGCGCAGCGTACCGCGCTTGGTCCAAGTGCCCCCGATCCAGGCCGGGAACCCGTCCCCATCGGAGCTGTCAACCAGGACGCTGCCCATCCAACTGGCCACCGCCACGTCATAGGACGCAGTGTGTGCAAACGCCTGCACCGCCAGTCGCTGCCGCATCTCGAGATCGGTGCCGCCGCGGGCCAGCGCGTCGGCGATTTGGCCGTACTGCTCAGGTGAGGTGACCACGGCCACGCTTGGGTGGTTCTTGGCTGCCGCTCGCACCATCGCCGGCCCACCGATGTCGATCTGCTCGATGCACTCGTCGGGCGTCGCTCCGGACGCCACAGTCTGGCTGAACGGATAGAGATTGACCACCACCAAGTCGAACGGCGCAATCCCGAGCTCGTCCAGCTGGGCACGGTGGGACTCAAGACGCCGATCGGCGAGGATACCGGCATGCACCCTAGGGTGCAGCGTCTTCACCCGACCGTCCAGGCACTCCGGGAAACCGGTCAGCTGCTCGACCGGGGTCACGGGCACGCCCGCCTCGGCCAGCCGGGCCGCCGTCGACCCAGTAGAGATGATCTCGATCCCAGCATCCGCCAGTCGCCTGCCCAACTCGACCAGCCCGGTCTTGTCATAAACCGAGACCAGCGCTCGTTTGATCGGATGCAGCTCAGACATGGCTCTCCTTCGCCAGTTCGGTGACAACCTGGACGAGCAGTTCGCGCTCGACCACCTTGATGCGTTCGTGCAAGGTTGCCTCGGTGTCGTCTGGGCGGACGTCAACAGCGCGCTGCGCCAGGATGCGTCCGGTGTCGACACCCTCATCCACCATGAAGATGGTGGTGCCGCTGACCTTGACCCCAGCGGCAAGGGCGTCCCGGACGCCGTGCATGCCTGGGAAACTCGGCAACAGCGCAGGGTGGCTGTTGATGAAGCGGCCACCGAAGCGGGCGAGGAAAGCCGGCCCGACCAGCTTCATGAAACCCGCACTGACGATCAGGTCGGGGTGGTGCTCCGCCGTTGCTGCGGTGAGCCGACGGTCCCATTCCGCGCGGTCGGTGAGCATAGGAACGACGAAGCTGGGCACTCCGGCCCTCTTGGCTCGTTCCAGCCCGAAAGCGTCGGCACGCTCCGAGCCCACTGCCACGACCAGGAACTCGGCCCCGGGTTCGGCGCCGGCCTCCAGTAGGGATTGGAGCAGGGTCCCCGTTCCCGAGACCAGCACGACCACACGACAGACCACGTCGGTAGCCTACTCGTCCCCGGCTGTCTGTCGCGCGGTCACGACTGTGGTGGGGACGTCTCCTTCAGCGTCGCCGACGGCTTGTCGCGAAGTCACCACATGGGTGTTGACGTTTGCCTCGTCGATCGCCTGACTGACTGGCGACTGCTTACGCCGAAGCTCGAGCCAGCCGAGAATCGCGCCCGTGGCCATGCCTGCCAGCCCCATCGAAGTGGACGCCATGACCGCCAGTGCCTGCAGACGCGCTCCGAGATCCACCAAGCGGACACTGCCTAGGTCTCCTCCCGCCGGCACTTGCAGCAGCAGGAACGCCAACCCGCTGGCGATGCCGGCCAGCGCACCGACCAGGGCAGCCAAGTCGACTCGCAGCCGCCGACCGTGAGCTGCCTCGTCCCGCTGCAGCCATCTGATCATCACGTAGGCAGCCGCAACCCCAGCGAGCCCAGCCCAGGCCAGCCACAGCAGGCTAGCCTGTGGCATCGCTCCTGCTGGCGGCACCGCCCCGAAGATCGGGATCGAAGGCAACATGCCAACCTGGCTCCGGGCGGGTGAGATCACGGTCCCCAGCCCTAACTGGACGCCGGCACCGGTAGTCCACGCACCGCTCCAGAGAATGAAGTTGGGTAGCCAGGCCAGCTGGCCGACCAGCAGCATGACACCGCCCAGGCTCCCCGGCTGCAGGGCGTCGTGAATCATGGTGATGCGGTTCTGGCCCAGGAACAGCGCGGTGACGAAGACGGTTGCACCACCGGCCACCAACACCGCCAACCCGGCGGCCACGGCTAGTCCGGCCCCTCTGACCCAACTAGGCATCACCGGCCGCCAGCCCAGAGCGCGGGCGCTGGCGACCAGGCCGAGCCCGAAGACCAGCGCGACGGCGGTGAGTAGGGACGCCTGCGCCGCTAGCTCACCCTCGGTCCATCCGCGGGCGATTCCGAGGAGGATGAGGTAAGTCAACCCGAAGGTCAGTCCCATCCGGGTGACCCGGACACCGACTTGCCCATTGGCTGGTGGCGGCGAGTGGATGGCGGCCTGCTGGCAGGTGCCCAGGCCGATGGCGATGATCAATAGCGTCAGACCGAGCGGCATGATCGACAACCGCGCGCCCGGCAGCGCCACCGAGACTCCATGCGCAAGCAACCAGCCCTGGGTGCCCAGGTGCAGCACTGCGGGCACTTCGATCTGCGGTACCGAGATCCAACCAAGGACGCAGAAACCGGTCACGAGGACCCAACCGGCGGTGGCGGTGATCAGGGCGGCCAGCACGGTCATCAGCGGCCACGGCAGCCGCCACGGTCTGGCGGCAGGTGCCACCGCCTCCAGTTGCCGGACGCGGGCGCTCGGCTCGCTGTTACTCCGCTTACCCAGCCTCATTTTCCTCGCAGGATCCCGCGCAGCAATTCGGCCGTCTCGCTCGGGGTGCGTCCGACCGTCACTCCAACCGCCTCGAAGGCCTCCTTCTTGGCTTGCGCCGTGCCCGAGGAGCCGGAGACGATCGCGCCGGCGTGGCCCATGGTGCGTCCCTCGGGCGCGGTGAAGCCAGCCACGTAGGCGACCACTGGCTTGGTCACGTGCTCGGCGATGTACTCGGCGGCCCTTTCCTCCGCGTCACCCCCGATCTCGCCGATCAGCACGATGGCCTGCGTCTGGGGGTCGGCCTCGAATGCCTCCAGCGCATCAATGTGCGTGGTACCCACGATCGGGTCGCCACCGATACCGATGGCGGTCGAGAAACCGATGTCGCGCAACTCGTACATCATCTGGTAGGTAAGGGTGCCGGACTTGCTGACCAGCCCAATCGGGCCGGCGCCGGTGATGTTGGCCGGAATGATACCGGCGTTCGACTTGTCGGGCGAGATGATGCCGGGACAGTTCGGTCCGATCAGTCTGACCCCGGCATCCAGCGCCTGGTTGACGAATCGCGCCGTGTCGGCGACCGGCACACCCTCCGTGATACAGACGACTAGGTCGAGACCCGCCTCAATCGCCTCGCTGACTGCGCTGCCGGTGAACTTCGGCGGGACGAAAACCACCGAGGTGTTAGCACCTGTCGACTCGATGGCCTCGCTGACCTTGTCGAAAACCGGCAGTTGGGTGCTGCCGAATTCCACCGAGCCACCCCCCTTGCCTGGTGTGACGCCACCCACGACCTTGCTGCCGCAGGCCAGCATGCGGGTGGTGTGTTTACGGCCTTCACTGCCGGTCATGCCCTGGACGATGATTCGGGAGTCAAGACCCAACCAGATCGCCATCTCAAGCCTCCCTTCCACTGGCAGGGGTTTCGACGGCTAGTTCGGCTGCCATTCGGGCGCCTTCGTCCATGGTGTCGGCCAACCTGATCTGCGGATGGTTCAGCTCGGTCAAGATCGCGCGGCCCTCCTCGACGGCATTGCCGTCCAGTCGGACAACGATCGGCCGGGTTGCCCGCTCACCGAGCATCGTCAAGGCCTGTTTGATGCCGTTGGCCACTTTGTCGCAGGCTGTGATGCCGCCGAAGACGTTGACGAAGACTGAGCGCACCTGTGGGTCGGACAGGATGATCGCCAACCCGTCGGCCATCACTTGGGCAGAGGCACCACCACCGATGTCGAGGAAGTTCGCCGGTGACGGGGAGCCGGGCAAGTCAGCACCGGCGGCGGCCACCACGTCAAGGGTGCTCATCACCAAGCCAGCACCGTTACCGATGACGCCGACGACACCGTCGAGCTTGACGTAGTTGAGATCGCGTTCGGCAGCAGCCAACTCCAGCGGGTCGGCGGCCGTAGTGTCGGCCAGCGCGGCGTGATCGGGATGCCGGAAGCCTGCGTGGGCGTCCAAACTGACTTTGCCGTCGGCCGCGACGATTCGTCCTTCACGGGTCTTGACCAACGGGTTCACCTCGACCAGGGTGGCATCTTCGGCGACGAATACCTCCCCCAACCGGACGAGTACGTCGGCTACCTTCGCACGGTCTTCGGCACGGAAACCCGCCGCGGCGACCACCTCGGCTGCCTTCGCGGCGTCCAACCCGGTGCGCGGATCGACCGACACGCGGGCCAGCGCCTCGGGGTGTTCGGCAGCCAGTGTCTCGATGTCCATGCCGCCCTGCACCGAGCACATCGCGAGCCAGTTACGTTCGGCTCGGTCGACCAGCAGCGAGAAATAGTACTCCTCGGCGATATCGATGCCCTCCGCGACCATCACCGCGCGGACGACGTGACCCTTGATGTCCATACCGAGGATCTTCTCCGCTGCTTCGCGGGCGGCCTCAGGCGACTTCACAACCTTCACACCGCCAGCCTTGCCGCGGCCACCGGTCTTGACTTGAGCCTTGACCACCATCACCGGTGTACCCAGTCGGCTCGCGGCATCGGCCGCTTCAGCAGGAGTCGTGGCCACGATGCCAGCTGGCACTGGGACGCCATGAGCCTCGAACAGATCCCGTGCCTGATACTCATATAGGTCCACCCGTTCAGGGTACCGGCGCCCGACTCAGAGCTTCTCCATCGGCGCGTATTTCACGGCGAGTCGCTTCACTCCAGCCGACCCGAAATCAACATCCACTTTCGCCTGTTCCCCGGCGCCGCTGGTAGCCAGCACCTCACCCAATCCGAAAGTGGCATGCAGGACGCGGTCGCCTGGCTTGAGCGCAGGTAGCTTACTGCTGGCCGCGCCACGTCCGGATCCGAAGGGGCCACCCGCGCCAGCACCAGCGCGCACGGAGGCGCCGCGCTCGGCTGAACTTGACGCCCAAGTGGCCACCTCGGAGCTGAGGCGCCGCCACACGATCAGTTCACCTGGCACCTCTGCCAAGAAGCGGCTGGGTGGGTTGTAGGCGGGTTTACCGAACACGGTGCGCACCGCAGAACGGCTCAGGTAGAGGCGTTTGCGCGCGCGTGTGATACCGACGTAGGCCAGCCTGCGTTCCTCCTGCAGTTCGGCCGGATCGGTCATCGCTCGCATGTGCGGGAAGATGCCATCCTCAAGCCCGGTCAGGAAGACGGTGTCGAACTCGAGCCCTTTTGCGGTGTGCAGCGTCATCAGCGTGACGACCCCAGAACCGTCGTCAGGGATCTGGTCTGAGTCCGCAACCAGCGCGATCCGCTCCAGGAATGCTGGCAGCGAAGCGTTCGGCTCGGGCATCCCGCCAACCAACTCGGACGCCAGCTCGAACTCCTCACCGGCCCCGGCGAGATCCTGAACCGTCGCCTGGGCGACGAACTCCTGGGCGACTTTCACCAGTTCGACGAGGTTCTCCACCCGAGTTTCGTCCTGCGGATCGGTGGACGCCTTGAGTTCGCTCAGCATCCCGGATCTGTTCAGCACCGCCTCCAGAATTTCACTGGCCGGGCATTCCGCGTCGACCATGGCCCGCAGGCCGGACATCATCTGACCGAACTGCTTGACCTGGCTTACCGAACGGCTTGCCAGTCCGGGAGCCTGTTCGGCACGGTCGATGGCTTCGGTGAACGAGATCTGCTCGCTGGCAGCCAGCATGCTCAGGCAAGCCTCGGCGCGTTCACCGATCCCCCGTTTCGGCACGTTGAGGATGCGTCGTAGCGAAACGTCGTCGAATGGGTTCGCGATGGCACGCAGGTAGGCGATCGCGTCACGGATCTCCCGGCGCTCGTAGAAGCGCACTCCGCCGACTACCCGGTACGGCAGGCCGAGCCGGATGAAGACTTCCTCGAATGCCCGGGACTGGGCGTTGGTGCGGTAAAAGACGGCCATGTCGGCAAAACGACCGCGCCCCTTGTCGACCAGATCATCGATCTCGGAGGCCACGAACCTGGCCTCATCGTGCTCGGTGTCGGCCACGTAGCCGACGATCTTCTCCCCATCCCCGCTTTGGCTCCACAGTCGCTTCGGCGGACGGTTGGAGTTGTGTTTGATCACCGCGTTCGCCGCCGATAGGACGGTCTGGGTGGAGCGGTAATTCTGCTCCAACAGAATCGTGCGCGCGCCGGGGAAGTCGTCACCGAAGTCGAGGATATTGCGGATGGTGGCGCCGCGGAACGCGTAGATGGACTGGTCGGAATCGCCGACTACCATCAGTTCACCGGGACCAATGCGCGGCACGTCGTCAGGCAACCCGTGATCCAACCCCAAGTCGCCACAAAGCTGCTTGATCAGCAGGTATTGGGCATGGTTGGTGTCCTGGTACTCATCGACCAGTACCTGCCGGAATCGACGTCGGTAAGCTTCGCGCACCTGTGGGTGCTGCTGGAACAACTCCACCGTTTTCATGATCAAGTCGTCGAAGTCAAGCGCGTTCGCAGCCCGCAGCCGCTTGTCGTATTCGGCGTAGGCTGCGGCCTGTACTTCGTCGCGCCCGGACGCCTTCTCGGCGGCCTGCGCAGGGCTCACCAGTTCGTTCTTGCAGTTGCTGATCCAGTTGAGCAGAGTGCGGGGCGCGAACTTCTTCGGATCGAGATTCTGGTCGCGCGCCACCAGCGTCATCAACCGTTTGGCGTCGGTGTCGTCATAGATCGAGAAGGTCCTGCGATAACCCAGCGCATCAATCTCGGCACGCAGGATGCGCACACAGGCAGAGTGGAACGTGGAAACCCACATCAGCCGGGCCCGATTTCCCACCATATCGACGACCCGGGAGCGCATCTCGGCGGCAGCCTTGTTGGTGAACGTGATAGCCAGAATCGAGCCCGGATGCACGTCGCGTTCAGCCACCAGGTAGGCGATCCTGCGGGTGAGGACCCGTGTCTTTCCGGAGCCCGCACCAGCCACCACGAGCACCGGGCTGCCGGCATGCAGCACCGCTTCTCGCTGCGGCTCGTTTAGGTCTGCCAACAGGGCGGAGGCCGGCCCCAAGGCGCCATTGACTTCCGGACGCGGCGGAGCCGCGAAAGCGGCGAACAGATCTGGCTGACTCATGGCGCTCCCACGATAGCCCGCCACTACCAATGGACCCACCAGCGACCCTGACC
>JAAYVP010000414.1 GCA_012517115.1 Brooklawnia sp.
AGTCGTATCGGTTACCAGCGTCGGCACCGCCGAGCCGCGGGCCGCGTTCACCGAGGCAGTCAACCCGCCAAGGAACTCGAAATAGTGGTCGAGATCGGTGATCTCGTACTCATTGGACGAGCGCGTCTGCGAGACCGCCTCGACGCTGGCCAGCCGCTCAAGATAGATATGCTTGCCCGGCGTGCCGCGACGACGCCTGCCATAGATGTGCTGGGTGGCCAGCCGGAATGAGTCGGTCGTACCAGATGTTCAGGGGGGTGCCCGAAATCACGCAAACCCGTTCAGGCTTGTGGTCCAGGGTGATCGCGTGGCCCACGAAGTCGGTGATCGACAGCGGGTATTGATCGCCCGAGATCTGCACCCCACCCGTGAGGCCGGAGTCGGCGGTGGCTTGTGACTGGGAACCAGATCTGGCAGCGTCCGCGGCCCCTGTTGACCCGCTGCCACAAGCACCCAATGCGAACGCAACGACAACGGCGAGACCTGCGGTGGCGCAACGCTTGGCGAACTGACGAGTCCGGCTCATCGCATTCCTTCCACAGGAATGGAGCCAGACGAGCCGGCGCCATTCCAACCCAACGAGAATGGTGCAGGGCCCAGTGGGTGTCGACCGGACTAGTCCTTCAAGAAGGCATCACCGTTGCGGGACAGTGCCGGAATCTCACCGGGCTTCGCTGATCCGACTGGGCATCATAGCCTCCATGGCCACGACGAATCGCAATCTAGCATGGCGGGGCTGCCGGGCTGGCGCCGGGTCAGGTGCTCGGCGGGTGGACCTGCTTTGTGTCCCCGGCTGTGGGGGGCTAGTCTCAGGCGCATGGGTTCAAGAACGGTATCGCGCGGCATCCGCCGCGAGACCATGATGATGCCCATGTGCTGTCGGTGCATGCCCGCCTGACAGCACGGACCCGATCGCTCCTCAACCGAGTCGCAGCGATCCTGTCCTTCGCGCAGATCGCTGCGGACCGTGCTGTTGGATGATCGACTGACCGACACGATGAAGAAGGACTTCTGATGAGAATCCGGACACTCCTGGCCAGCGCACTGGCCGCCACTCTGCTCACCGGTTTGACCGCCTGCGGCTCCGGTGGCTCCGACGCTGGCTCGTCCGCCAGCGCCGCGGCTTCCCAGCCGCTGCGCGTGATGGCCGATGTCATTCCCCACGCCGAGCTCATCAAGCAAGCCGAGTCGCTTGGCCTGCTCGGTGACGTGAAGGTCGACATCACCGAGATCTCCGCGCAGGTGGACGCGAACCAGTTGGTCAACGAGGGTGACCTCGACGCCAACTTCTTCCAGCACGTCCCGTACCTGGACGACTGGAACGCCAACCATCCCGGCTCCGACCTAGTCGCGGTGGCTACCGTGCACGTCGAGCCGCTCGGTTTGTACTCCAAGAAGGTCACCTCGCTGGCCGAGGTGCCGCAGGACGCGGTGATCGCGATCCCGGCCGATGCCACCAACCAGGCCCGCGCACTGTTCCTGCTTGAAGACGCAGGACTGCTCAAGCTCAACGCCGATCGCAACGATCCCAACCTCGACTACTCCCAGATCACCCCGGCCAACGTCTCCGACAACCCGAAGAACGTGAGCTTCGTCGAGATCGACCGCCCGCAGTTGGCGGCTTCGCTGGACGACCCGAAGGTCAGCTTGTCGGTCGTCAACGGCAACTATGCGCTTGAGGCCGGTTTGATTCCGTCCGAGGATGCGCTGGTCTTGGAGACCGCAGAGGGCAATCCGTATGCCAATGTGTTGGTGGTCAAGGAAACCATGAAGACCGACCCCCGCGTCCAAACCCTGGCGGAGGCGCTTGAGTCGCCCGAACTGGCCAAGTACATCATCGACACCTACCAGGGCTCCGTCCTGCCGGTGAACGGCTGAGTGAATGATCACCGTCACCAACCTGACGAAGGTCTACGGCATCGGGGACAAAGCCGTCGCGGCCGTGCAGGATGTCAGCCTGCACGTGCCGTCCGGTGGCATTTTCGGCATCCTCGGCCGCAGTGGTGCGGGCAAAACCACGCTGATGCGTTGCCTGACCGCTCTTGAACGACCGACGTCGGGTTCGGTGATGGTAGCCGACGCTGAACTGACTTCGCTGAATGGGGCCGAGTTGCGCTCCGTCCGACACCGGATGGGCATGATCTTCCAGCACTTCAATCTGCTGAACTCCCGCACCGCCGCCGAGAATGTGGCGTTCCCGCTCGAGGTGCAGGGTGTCAGCAAACCAAAGCGGGGCACCCGGGTCGCCGAGTTGCTCGATCTGGTCGGCCTGGCCGACCGGACGCAGAGCTACCCGTCCCAGCTGTCGGGTGGGCAGAAACAGCGGGTCGGCATCGCCCGGGCGCTGGCTGCGCGTCCCGATGTGCTCTTCTGTGATGAGGCCACCAGTGCGCTCGATCCGGCGACTACCGAGCAGATCCTCGACCTACTCAAGCAGATCAACGAAGCCACCGGGGTGACTGTGGTGCTGATCACCCATGAATCTGAGGTGGTGCGACGCATCTGCGACTCGGCTGCGTTGATGGCCGACGGACGCGTCGTCGAGGAAGGGCCGCTGCTTCAGTTGCTGGCCGACCCCGATTCCCAACTGGCCGACATCCTGCTGCCCACCGGTGATCCGACCTTGGACCCAGGGCAGGATTCGATTGTCCTCACCTTCGCAGGGGCACACACCAGCGAGCCAGTGATCTCAGGCTTGACCAGGCACTTCGGTCTGGACGTGACGATCCTTGGGGGCGCGGTCGACCAGATCGCCGGACGTAAGGTCGGGCGGCTACGAGTTTCGCTTTCGCATCCGGAAGGCATCTTTGACCATGCTGCGGTGCACAAGTACCTGGCCGATCGGGAAGTGAGTGCCCGACTGTGAGGAAGGTCAGTTGGCTCGAGGCGTTGCCGGAGCTCATGGAATCGCTCGGCCAGACCGCCTGGATGGTCGGTTGGTCGTTCCTGATCGTGGTGGCGCTGGGGTTGGCGGTCGGGGTGCTGTTGCGTTTGGCATCCCCGGACGGCCTGCGACCGAACCCGATCATCTATCAGAGTGTCGGCGTCGTGGTGAACCTGGCTCGCTCTTTGCCTTTCCTGATCTTGATGATCGCGCTGATCAGCTTCACCAGATGGCTGGTCGGTACCGCGTACGGCGCAACCGCCGCAATCGTCCCGCTGGCGATAGGTGCAATTCCGTTCTACGCCCGCGTGGTGGAGTCAGCGTTGCGCGAGGTCGCACCCGGCAAGATCGAAGCCGCCCAGGTGATGGGCGCGAACACGTGGCAGATCGTCCGCAAGGTGCTGCTGCCGGAGTCGCTGCCCGGCCTCATCTCGGGCGCCACGCTCACCCTGGTTACCCTGATCGGCTACTCCACGATGGCGGGCGCGATCGGCGGCGGTGGTGTCGGCGACTTCGCCATCCGCTACGGCTATCAGCGATTCAACGGCGAGGTGCTCCTGATGGCGGTCACCGTGCTGATCATCATCGTGCAGCTGGTGCAGTCGATCGGAGATGCGATCGTGAATCGGATGGCCTACCGCCGCGGCTGACGCTTTCCGCGACCACATCGCGCCTGGGCGGACGATGTGTTGCGCCGGGTGTCCCGACAGCATTCGTGCAAAGCTGGTGGCACCAGCGCCTCGACCGTGCCGGGCGCGAGATCGAGGAGGCCGCTGATGAGAACCCCTTACGGTGCTTGGCGCGCGACATACACGTCGGGACGCTGGATCGTGCTCAGCGGGCCGAGCTCGATGGTTGTCATGCAACCTGCCGGAGCTGATTCCTCCGACCTGGTGAACCAGCTGTGGGACCAGCTGCTTGCCAGCGTGTCCATCACTGACATCACCGCACGGCTGACCGGTTTCGGGTTGGACGCGATGCCAGATCTGGCGGTCATCTTCTGGAGCCAAGGGCAGCTGCATTGCCTGTTGCGGGGTCTGGTGCGGGTGGTCGAAGCCGACACCGGCGACCTATTGGCCACCGGCCAGGGCGCTTGGACCTGGCATGAAGCGCATCTGCCGGCCCGGCGCGTTCGAGTCGTGCTTGATGATGTCGACCCAGACGAATTGCTACGCCTGCCGCTGGTTATCGGTGCGGTCGGTGCATCGTCGATTCTCCTGGAGGCCGACGACGTCGAGCCGACGCCAGACGTCGAGCCGGAAACGGAACCCGAACCGCTGGCAGCGCCTGAACCGGAACCCAAGCCAGAACCCGAACCGCTGGCAGCGCCTGAACCGGAACCCGAAGCCTCGCCCGCCGCTCGCCAGCCCGAACCGGAACCGACTGAGGTGCTCGGCGGGCGGCCACCGTATGCCGAGGGTCAGGAACCAGATGCGCAGACCGACGAGCCCCTGCCAGCGTCCGGCCTAGCGATGGGCAGCTTCGGCCAAGGCCGCTACGGAACCACCGGACCATGGGGAGCGCTGGGTTTCGAGGCTGACCGTGATGGAACCAATCTGGAGCACGGAGAACTCGCCTTCGTCCCCGCGAAGCCAGCACCCTTCCCGCCAGCACAAACACCGGTTCCCGAACAGGTTGAGCCACTAGAACCGGAGCCGCCCGAATCGTCGGCCTCTGAGCCAGCCGAGCCGCCAGTCCCGGAACGGCCCGAACCTCCGACGTCCCCGGCCGGCGAAGCGCCAGCGCGTGCCATCGTCGCCACCTCGGCGGGGGAGCGGCGCCCGCTAGTGCGACCGGTCGTGGTTGGACGAGCGCCGTCTGTTCCCGGCGACGACCCGGAGGCCGAGGCGCTCCGGGTGCCCAGTCCGAACCACGACATCAGCCGCACCCACCTGAGGATCGAGCCTCGCGGTTGGCAAATCGAGGTGACCGACCTCAACTCCACGAACGGCACGCTGGTGACTTCGCCGGACGGTCAGACCAGGCGTCTGACACCCGGCCAACCCACCGAACTCGGTCTGGGCTGGACGATCGACATCGGCGATGGCCAGAAGATCCTGCTGGCGCCGCCAGACTAGCTGGCGATGGTCCAAAGGCCTGGGCTCAGCCAATCGGCCGGTCTTCCGGGATGGACAGCCGGCTGAAGTTCAGGTGCGACCGACTCGCGGTCGGTCCTCGCTGACCCTGATAGTGCGAGCCGGTGGCTGCCGAACCGTAGGGGTGCTCGGCCGGGGAGCTGAGTCTGAAGAAGCACAGTTGTCCGATCTTCATGCCCGGATAGAGCTTGATCGGTAGCGTCGACATGTTGGACAGTTCCAAAGTGACGTGGCCGCGGAAGCCCGGATCGATGAATCCGGCTGTGGAAT
>JAAYVP010000415.1 GCA_012517115.1 Brooklawnia sp.
CGGGATCTTCGGTTTCAGCTCCTGCAGCAAATGCCAAGCGATGGCCTCGCCTTCACGGTCCTCGTCAGTGGCCAGGAAGAGTTCGTCGACGTCGGTCAATGCCTGCTTGAGCCTGCGGATGGTCGGCTTCTTATCGGCGCTAACGACGTAGAGCGGGGCGAAGTCGTCCTCGACGTTGACGCCGGTGCGGGCCCATGGTTCAGCCTTGTACTTGGCGGGCACCTCGGCTGCGCTGGTGGGCAGGTCGCGCACATGCCCGCGGCTGGACTCGATGACATAACCGTCGCCCAAGAAACGGGTGAGCATGGTCGCCTTGGTCGGCGACTCGACGATCACTAGTCGTCGGGGGGTTGTGGCCACGTTGCGGTCCTTCGAATGCGGTTGGCTGTCTCGGGCGGACATGGGGAATGGTAGCGCCCAGCGCAACGATCGGTGCTGGAGGTGCTTTGTTCGGTTCACGTTGCGGCATCTCAACGAGATGCCAGAGTTGGCCGGAGGTAGTCCTCGCAGACTGCAGTCCGGATCGTCGGAAGCAGAGCAGCGCATAGCCCGGCAGGATCTTCACCCAGCAGTTGCGCCACCGCGTCTATGACGGCTCCCAGCGGAAGTGCACCGTCGCAGGCACCCAAGACACCGCCTAGCGCGGTGTCGACTTCCAGCGCACGCTTCATCCCGGTGGTCTGGCGCAACACGACGTGCTGCGGATCCGCGACACCGGGCTCGCCCAGGGTCTCCTGGACGATGTCGCTGCGCAGCGTCCAATACGTCGCCAGGAGCCTGTCGTCGGGCAGCCGGGAATTGGTCACCGCGTGCCGGTGGGCGGCGATCGCGGGGCCGACCGGTTGATGTACCTCGTGCGGCCAGGATTCGAGCGTGATCTCGGGCTGGTGGCGCTGGGCGTTAATCACGGTGATCCATCCCATGCCGACGCCGCGGATGCCTAGGTCTTTGAAGTAGTCGAGCCAATCGCGGTAGCTGGCCAGCCAACGCGGGTCGTCGGCAAGTCCGGCGTCGGCGAGCCACATCTCGATATAGGTGTACGGGTCGAGACGCTCACGTTCGATGACCCACAAGTCAGCACCGGGGGGCGCCCAGCCGGCCAGGCGTTCTTGCCACGGTTGATCGAGGATCGCCCAGTTCGCGAGCACCTGACAGGTGCCACCCGGATTCAGGTGATTGACTGAGCCGGTGACGATTTGACGCACGAGGTCGTCACCGGGCAATCCGGCCTCGCGGTAGACCAGGCGTCCGGCGGTGGCGGGCGGGCTGATCACGTAGGGCGGGTTGGTGACGATCAGGTCGAAGCGTGCGTCGGCGACGGGCTCGTAGAGGCTGCCTTCGCGGAAGTCGACGTCAATCCGGTTCAGCGCTGCGGTCAGCTTGGCGTGGCCGAGGCAGCGCGGGTTGACATCGGTGGCGGTGACGTGGGCAGCGTGGGTTGACAAGTGCAAGCTCTGCACCCCGCAACCGGTGCCCAGGTCGAGGGCACTGCCGACCTGGTCGTCAATGGTCAGCTGGGCCAGCGTGGTGGACGCCGGGCTGATGCCAAGCACGTAGTCAGGCCGGGTGGGGCTGCGGTCTTGGTCGAGCCCCGGCGTGTGGTCAGCTGCCACCCAGCCGTCCCATTGCCCACGCGGCGTCGGAAATCCGTAAGGTCGCAGGTCTGCGGTGGCGCGGACCTTGCCTCGCTCGATGATAGTCAGGCCCGCCGCGCAGGTTGCTTCTAGCGGCAGCGCCCGCGCGGCGTCCTCGACGGGCACGGCGCAGTTGAGTGGGAAGAGCCGGATCAGGGTGGCCAACGGACTCCGGTCACCGGCCAGGGCATCGTGGGCGGGGATGGTGGAGTTCCGCTGCAGGCCCGCCTGCCCCATCTCCCCCAGCCGGTTCAGCACAGCGTCCACGTGGTAGCCGGCAGCGACCAGGTGGTCGCGGAGTTCATCGATCATCGTCACCGTTCCACACTGGCATGGCGAACGGTTTTGTCGGCAGGGCGTGGCAAGGTTGGCGCATGACTCTTCCCGGCTGGCTCGCCGACGACGCGCGCGTGGTCGCGCGGCGGCATCGTGCCCGGCTGGTTGGCCGCACCGCTGACTGGCCGAGTTGGTTGCCCGAGAAGGTGCGCGAATCGGTCGTGGCAGCAGGCATCGAACGGCCATGGACGCATCAGGTGGTCGCAGCGGAGTCGGTTTGGTCGGGGCGGCATGTCGCGGTCTCCA
>JAAYVP010000416.1 GCA_012517115.1 Brooklawnia sp.
CATCTCCCCTTCCGCCACCACCAGATGCCCGTTCTTGCGGCAGGTTTGCAACAACTCGGTCAGCGGGTACTCCAATGAAGTGCCCAAGAAATCCGGCAACGCCTCGATGAACAGGGCGAGGCATCCGTGTTCATCGCCGTCCTGCAATGCCCGGGTTTTCAGCTTCTCCAACTCGGCACTGATCCGGTCTTCGCCGACCAAGCTGCGTGCCCACTCTCGCGCCGACGACAACGGGGTCCGCCGCAACGACAGATGACACAACTCGATCGGCACACCTGAGGTCCTGATCGAGCGCGCCATCCAACGCAGAGCGGAGGTCTTACCCGAGCCACTTGGCCCAGTAACCAGAATCATCGAGTGCGGATCGAAGCCCATCGGCTGCAGATCAACGTCGGCTACGCCTAGTACCGGAAGACCGCGCACGCAAGCAGGCATGGTGTTCGCTGGAATCAACGCCGGCAAGCTCCTGATTGGAGCTGGCTTCGCCGAATGGTGTTGCTTGAAGGCTTGCGACATCTCTTCTATCAGGCGCGCCTGCGCCGCGGTCGCCACATCGTCGCCCAGGATTGCCAGCTGCAACTCCAGTGGTTTGTCGACCTGCATGGCCCGCCCAGCCGGACTCAGCGGCCCAAGCACATCCTTCGGCACTCCGAGCATCACGTAGGCGTCTTCATCGGCTTGCCGCAGCACGATGCGCCGGGAAAAGGCGGCGCTGATCGACGTCGGTACCGCAGCCGGACGGTCAGCGCTCATCGCCACATGCACACCGACCGACCGACCATCGACCAGCACCCGCGTGAACGCGGCGTACCAGCCGCCGAAGAGGTTCTCGTATTGCTCGCGGAAGCTGCCAAACCCGTCAAGCAACACCAGAATGCGCGGCTCGGTGGGGCGATCCGCCAGCTTGCGATACTCGCTCAGAGTGGACGCCCGGGCCGCCGCGAAACGCATGGATCGCTCCTCGATCACCTGGGCCAGAAAACGCAGCAGCCGCTGGATGCGTTCGTCGTCCTCACCGGAGATGATTGCCCCCACATTGGGCAGTGGCTCAAGGAAAGAAAGACCCCCACCGGCGAAGTCGAGCCCGTAGATGTGCACCGGGCCGCTACGCGGAGTAATTGACGCGGCGATCGCCAACGAGCGGAGTGCGGTCGTCTTTCCCGAACCGCCTGCGCCGATGTACAGGATATTGCCGTTGTCGTCTGGGTGAAAATACTCGACTTCCTGGGCCTGATGCTCCGGATTGTCAAGCACACCAAGGACAATGTCGGTATCGCGACGCTGCCCCAGTTTCACCAGGTTGTAGATGGGACGCAACTCGTCAAGCCAGGGACGCCGTGGTTGGGGGACCTTCGCGTTCGCCGCCGCTCGCTTCAGTGTCTCGACGATGCGGTCGGAGTCCTTCGCCACGTCCTGCTTGTTAACCGCACGCTGAGGCACCGCCCAGCGCTTGCCCGATCCGAAGTCCAACTCTTCCACCTCAATCGGTGGGGCCAGCGGTTCATCGGTTGTGCGCGCTCCTGGATAGGCCGATTGGAACGTGACCATGCGCCCAGGCCCGGACTTCGCCGCACCACGCCCTGGGATTGACGACGAGAAGAACGCCGCCATCGGCGAGCCCAGAACATCGGTCGAATCCTGCTCATCGGCCATCCGTAAGGCAATACGCAAGTTCGTGTTGGCTCGCAGATTGTCCTTGATTACCCCGGCCGGACGCTGCGTCGCGAGAATGAGATGCAGCCCCAGCGATCGTCCCCGTTGTGCCACGTCAACCATGCCATCGACGAACTCAGGTATTTCCCCGGCGAGCGCCGCGAACTCGTCGACGACGATCAGCAGGCTCGGCGGACAGTCCGGATCACCGCTCAGTTCCAGATCGATCAGGTCCTTCTTGCCCTTCTCATTGAGCAGATGCTCGCGCCGCTTCAACTCAGCCCGCAAGCTGGTCAAGACTCGGCGCACCAAGTATGGATTCAAGTCGGTGACCAAGCCCACACAATGCGGCAGCTCCACGCATTTGGCGAAGGCAGATCCGCCCTTGTAATCGACGAACAGATAGTTGATCCGGTCCGGGCTCAGCGCATGGGCCAGCCCGAGCACCCAAGCCTGCAGGAATTCGCTCTTACCCGCCCCGGTGGTGCCACCTACCAAAGCGTGAGGTCCATCCCTGCGCAGGTCGATCACGAAGGGCTCAAGGCCAGCATGCCCGACGATTGCTCGCAGTTCCACAGGGTGTTCCGCTGGTTGGGGTTGTCGTCCATCGCGGGCGATGAGAGAGCCGTTCTCCCGCCAACGCTCCACCACCGCTTCTGGCGAATCGGATTCTTGCTTGCCGAGCAGGCTCACCAGTGACACCGAGCGAGGCAAGTCGGACTCGTCGTCGATCGGTGCACCGGCGTCAACCAGCGGAGCGAACCTGCGTCCAATGGCGACGGCGGTCTGGTGGTCCACTCCTTCGCAGGCGACATCACTCACATGCTGACCTATCCGAACTTGGCCCACTGTGGGATGCTGACGGTGAAGATCCAGGAAGGTGCGACAAATAGCCGGCAACCCGTTCTTCTCCTCGGCCACCCAGATCAGGTGAACCCCGGCGTCCGGACCCAGTTCACCCAGACGCGTGAGGCGCGCACGGTCTACCTGGGGTTCATCGACGATGATCAGCACGCTTGGCACCACCGGAGCAGGCAGCTGCTCATCCGCCTGCAGCGGGCCACGGACGAGTTGATCACGACCGTCCGCCTTGCGCGCCGCAACCAATTCCTCAAGCTGATCTGTGAGTGCCCGGCTCGCTGCCGCATCTGCCGCCAAGTGCACTGACAACGGCGAGTGCGGAGAACTAGTGTGCGGCAGCCATTCAAGCCACTGCCAGGCCCCCCGTTGCACAGCCGAGGTCAAGCAGCAAATCACCAACTCGGCAGGCGAATGCAGGCTCGCCGCCTGCACCACGACTGCTCGAGTCACACCCTCAGAGTCTGTGCGGGCTCCGCAGATACCCAACGAGCCCACCGAACGCAGATCAGCTACGATCGGAGCCGCCGTCAACTCCACGGCTTCCTCAGCCAAAGCCCGCGTCCTAGCAAGGTACTGCGGCAGACCATTGCTTGACGGCAACTCCGGGGTGATCGACGAACGAGTCACACCCAACCCGAGCCGAAGCTGCAGGAACTCCGGTAGCTCGGGTCTACGGCTCCAGACCAGATCGGTCTGGCTGTTCACCGCGGCGACGCATTCATTGACCGACGGATACAGCAGTAGCCGCTGAGCACGTTCAACGGCATGCAGTTGCGCAACGCGTTGCGCGGTTTCCGCGAGCGACGCTTCGAAGACCGCGATTGCCTGCTTCTGTTGCGACCTTGCGTCCAGCCGGGCAGCCAGCCAGGTACCGATCATCATGATAGGGCTTAGCCCGATGAAGATTACGCTCATCGGATTGCGCATGAAGACGAACATCACGGCACCCATGATCAGCGGAGCTAGCATGGCCAGCCAGGGGAAACGTGAGCGCTGCAGCGCCCCTGGGGCCTCAGGAAACGGCAGTTTCGTCTCAACGGGGCGTTCCAGCACCCGCGGTGAGCGGACGAAAGCGATGTCCGTCGACTGCCAGTCCGGGCGGGTGCGGATCGCCTGCACGCGGATGATCGTGTCACCTAGACGCACATCATCACTGGGTGTCAGTGTGGCCCGGGTAACCCGCCCACCCGAGACCAGCACGCCATTGGAGGAGTTGCGGTCAGCGATCTCCACCTTGTCCGGACCAACAAGGATTTGCGCGTGGGTCTTCGAAACGCGCAGATCACTGAGTTGCACATCATTGTCGGCGCTTCGACCGATCGAACTGGGACCGAACGGTAGATGAACCTCCACGCCCTGGTCTGGCCCGGCGACAACCCGCAGGATCGCGGCCTCCTCACGCTGCGCCCCGCGTCGGCTGATGTCCTCGGTGCTGAGTTCGAGCACCATGCCCGACTGCACCCCAGAGTCGATGAGAGCAATCCCGGCTGGCACCACATGCGCGTAGCCAGTCAGCTGGTCGGTGACCCGCAGACTCAAGTTGGCTGGTACCTCACGATGACCTAACGCACCGGCCAGTGCTTCTGCGACGTCGTGCACAGTGGCAGTCGCGTCTGCGGTCACCTGGATGTTGGACGCTTGGTGCGCACCAGGCGCCCGCAAACTGACCCGCAGCTTCATCGTTCGGCTCCATCGATCCGCCCCCGCCTCACTGCGGCATTCGCCATCGCCTCTGCCCGCAGTTTGGGCAGGTCTTTCGTGCTGATCAGCAAGGTGTCGATCGCGTATTCGACCAACCGGACTCGCCGATTCGCAGCCCCGGCACCGGTGCTGCCGCGCAGTCCGCTGACCCCTGCTCGTTCGAGCTTCTCGCACACGTTGTCGAGCTTGCGATTGAATCTGGTGATGGTCCAGCCCAGTCTCCTGGAGGCATCAACCGAAGTGGGCAAGCGCTCCGCCCCGCTGCCGGGGTTCCGCAACAGCGGCTCGGCAAGCGCCAGAATGGCGAGCAGTTGCGATTCGGTGAAATCGGTGGCGCCCATCGTGGTCTCCCCCGAGGCGACGATACGACTAGGCTGAGCCGATTCTGGCAAGTAGCCATCGATTGGCGCGGTCAACTCGATCTCGTAAGTTGTCGATCCGGCGCTGAACACCAACAGGGTGACGTCGAAGACCAGCGGCGTGCGCGCACCGGGAGCGAGCACCGCCTTGAGGAGTCCGAGGCGATCGGTCACCTGAATCGGCAACCTGCCTCCGACGTTGTGGATCCACCAGAATCCATCGGTGAATCTGATAACGATGAAGTCGCGATGCAGATAGGGATTGTCGTCAATCACTAGGTCGCCGCGTCGGCCGATACGAAATTCCGAACCCGGCGGCAGGTCGTGTTCCTCGCCGGCAAAGTCGATGTGGAGTGTGGCGTCGGTCTTCATGACGTACATGCCTTCGCAGGGTCGGAGTAGCGGCCATTGGCCCGCACTAGTTGCACCTGGACGCAGGTGCGCCCCGGCAGCGTAGGCACGATGACCGACGTCTGATCGGTGATCTCGGTGGTCACCGGGGACGCTGGGTCGATCACTGCGTACAGATAGGAGTCGCCGTCGGCAGGGCTCGGGTTTTCCCACTGAACCTGGACGTGCTCGCCCTCGACAACCAATTCCAAGTTGATCGGCATCGGCACGTGCTGGCCGATCGGATCGCCTGGCTTAACACTGGTGGCAGTTTCGGTCGCGGTCGGTCGCGCCGCGGACGGCGTGGCGTCCAGCAGATGCACCCCTGCGTAGGCCCCTGCGCCAACCAGTACGGCACCAATCAACGCGCCGATCACCAACCCGCTGCGCCGCGCCGCTGGAGCTTCGGTAACTGGAGTCACTCCAACAATTGCCCGCTCCACCGGCTGGTCTGCCTTCGGTAACGGCATCTCGGTGAACTCGACGGGACCTCTGCTGGCTTGGAAGCCACGGCCGTGACTGATGAACGGGGATCGCTGACTG
This sequence comes from Brooklawnia sp., assembly GCA_012517115.1. Classification (GTDB taxonomy): domain Bacteria; phylum Actinomycetota; class Actinomycetes; order Propionibacteriales; family Propionibacteriaceae; genus Brooklawnia. The sequence goes on from JAAYVP010000416.1 coordinate 5,508, forward strand.
GACGAGTGCTGCCAGCCCGAATCCGGCTCACTGCCCCCTGTCCCCCGGGACAGACTGACCTGCGCTGTGCTGTTGCCGTCGGGGCTGATAGATGCCGGGCTGACCACTTGCGTTCCAGTATCAAACGGCTCAGAGGGGAGGTAACCCGCACCTTCATTGCGCACATCTATCGGGGTCACCGAGTGATGCAACTCGACCTGAACGTTCTGCAGCGCACGGGCAAAATCAAGCGCCGAGTCATAACGCAGCATCGGGTCTTTGGCCATCGCAGTGCGTAGCACCAACTCCAGCGACTGCGGGGCCTGAGCCAGATTCAGCGGTGGCAGTTGCAGTGTCCGCACCCGTTTGCTCATCGCGAACGGATCGTTCGGGCCATCGGGCAGTTCGAACGGCGTGTGTCCACACAGCGCTGTCCACAGCGTGGCAGCCAGCGAATAGACATCACTGGCCGGCCCCATCTGCTGGCCGCTGGTGAGTTGCTCCGGGGGGGCCCAGGGCACCGACATGCCAACCCCGAGCCCCTGCTGGGCGCGATCGGTGGTGACAGAGATGCCGAAGTCGGTGAGCGCGGGACGACCGTACTCAGTGAACAGGATGTTCGCCGGTTTGATGTCTCGATGCAGCACGCCCAGCCGGTGAGCCATCTCCACTGCCGAAGCGATCTGGATGCCGATCTCGAGCACCTTCGCCACCGAAAGCGGGCTTTTCTTCAACCGGGCAGCCAGGTGCGGGGGCGGGCAGTACTCCATCACCAAGTAGGGTCGCCCGTCGGCCGCTTGTCCACCGTCGAAGACCGAGACAATCGATGGGTGGTTCGACAGCTTCGCCATCAGGTTGGCTTCCGCCTCGAACGATTTCTGTGCTGCCTCGCCAAGATCGTGCAGCATGACCTTGACGGCGACCGTACGGTTGAATCCCAGCTGGTCGTACTGGAAGACATCAGCGAAACCACCCATGCCGACCAGGTTCACAAAGCGGAACCCGGGCAGATCAGGCGGATTCGACGCCGGACGTGCGCTCATGGCAATTCGTGGAAGCTGAACTGAACACCGTGGCCGAGATCTACCACATCACCGGTGACGAGCATCGCGGGCTGCTCAGGCAGCCGTACCGGAGGCTCGCCAGTCCGGCGCAATAAGGTGCCGTTACGCGAGTGCAGATCGACCGCCATCACATTCCAGCCCTCCAACCTGATCTCCAAGTGGTTGGACGACACGTGTCCGTGAGGCACGGCCACTAACCTGGGCATTTCCAAGCCGTGCAGCCGGGTCACAGTCGGTTTGCGCCCGATGACGACCGGAGTCGTCAGATCGACGCGCTCCCCCTCGCTGGTGCGCATCCAGCCGAGTGGTGGACGAGGAACCCGCTGCGGCTCACCCAACAACGGGGAACCGCAGATCCGGCAACCCGGCCGGTGGGGTGGATTGGCGTGGCCCA
>JAAYVP010000417.1 GCA_012517115.1 Brooklawnia sp.
AACCACGGCAGTGTCGCGGTGACGGCACGCTGATCTTCCTGACTCTTGGAAGGGAGATGTTGCCATGAACGGTGACGCTGACGGAGACCGTGGCGGGAGCCGGATCGTCGGGGAGGAGGCTTTGGGTGCCTTCGCCGAATACCTCAGCGCCGTGAAGGGTTCGGCGCCGGGGACGGTGGAGTGTTACTCGCGTCATGTCCGGCCGTTCCTGTCGCTGTTGGCCGGTGCTGATGGGGCAGTGGACCTGTGGGGCGTGTCAGCCCCACAGGTACGCTGCTACGTGACCGACCTGGGTGGCCGATACGCACCAGTGACGTTGAAGCTGATCGCCACCTCGATCCGGTCGTTCCTGGGATTCGCGTGGACGTCGGGCTGGACGAGCTGCGACCTGCGTGGTGCGGTCGGGCCGGTGGTGGTCCACAGCTCGGGGCGCCTGCCCAGGGCGCTTCCGCTGCAGGACGTCAAGCGGCTGCTGGACGCCACGGAGCGGCACACCCGCACCGGCGCGCGAGACTACGCGCTGTTGCTGATGCTGTTCCGGCTGGGTCTGCGCGCGGGTGAGGTGGCCAGCTTGCGCCTGGACGACATCGACTGGGCATCGGCAACGATCACCGCGACGGTCAAGGGCGGTGGTCGGCGGACCTATCCGATGCCGGACGACGTGGGTCAGGCGCTGGTCGCCTACCTGCACCAACGCCCGACTTGCGTCACCCGCCGCGAGGTCTTCCTGCAGGTAAGCGTGGAGGATGCGCCGATGAATGGGTCGGCGGTGACCCAGGTCGTGGCCAGGCACTCCGCTCGGGCCGGCCTCGGGACGGTCCGGGCTCATCGCCTGCGGCACTCCGCTGCCCGCGCGGTGCTCGCCGGTGGCGGAACCCTGACCGAGGTGGGCGAGTTGCTTGGCCACCGCAGCGCTGGGGTCACGATGGTCTACGCATCCTTCGATCTGTCCGCGCTGCGCGTCCTGGTCCGGCCCTGGCCCGGGGAGGCCGATCGTGCCTGACTTCACCAGCCTCGTCAGCCAGTACATGGAGTTCCGGGCGCAGCGTGGGTACCAACCGGACAGCAAGGTCGAACGACTCCTCACCCAGTTCGTCGCAACGTTGCCACCAGCGGACGACGGGCTACTGTTCACGCGCGGGCAGGCCCTGGCGTGGGCCCACGCACCCACTGGAGCCGCTCCCTCGTGGTGGTCCTATCGGCTCTCCACGGTCCGGCAGTTCGCGACCTACCTGGCCGCGTCCGGCCTGCCAGTGGCGGTGCCGCCCGCCAACCAAGGACCGGCCGGGCCACGGCGGGCGACCCCGTACCTGTACTCCGACGCCGACGTCCGTGCCCTCGTGCACGCTGCCGACGAGCTGTTCAGCCCGCTGCGGGCGGCCACGATGAAGACGTTGACGGGGCTGCTGGCGGTCACCGGGATGCGGATCGGGGAGGCGCTCAGGCTCACGATCGGCGACCTCGACCTGGACGACGGTGTCGTCATCATCTCCCAGGCGAAGTTCGGGCGGCAGCGGATCGTGCTCCTGGACTCGACCTCGTGCCGAGCCATCGCCGAGTACCTGAACCATCCGGAGCGGTACCGCGTCGGACTTGCGACCGAGCGTCCTGTATTCACCACCGGCAAGGGGACGAGAGTGCCCGAGAGCAACGCACGAGGCGCCTTCCACGCCATGACCCAGCATGCCGGCCTGTCAGCGCGGCCCGGCGCCACACCACGCCCCCACGACCTGCGTCACGCCTTCGCGACCCAGACGATGATCGAGGCCTACCGGGCCGGGCGCGACCCGGCCAGGACGCTGACGCTCCTGTCGGTCTGGCTCGGCCACTCCGACCCCGCGGACACCTACTGGTACTTGCAGGCCGCGCCCGAGGTCGCCGCCATCGCCGCTCGGCGGCTCGAGGAAGAACAGGACTCCTGATGGGCGCCCTCGCCCCGATCCTGCAGGAGTACTTCACCGCCTACCTGATGACCCAGCGCGCCATGAGCGGTGCGACCATCCGCACCTACCGGGACACTTGGAAGCTGTTCCTCGGCTTCCTGTCCGAAACTGTTCACGCCCCCGTCCACCAGCTCCAGACCACCGACATCGATGTGGCGCGCGTGCTGGCTTTCCTCGAACACCTGGAGACGGGGCGCGGCAACAGCGTGGCCACCCGAAACCTGCGCCTGGCGGCGATCAAGTCCCTCATGGGGTTCTACGCGACGAAGGCATCCCCGGAGCAGCTGCACACGGTCGCCCAGATCCACGCCATCCCGGTCAAGAAGAAGCCCAGACCCCAGCCGACGTTCCTGACCAGCGCCCAGACGCAGGCACTACTGGGATCGATCAGCACTGATACATGGACCGGCCGCCGCGACCACGCGATGTTCACCCTCGCGGTACAGACCGGGCTGCGGCTCAGCGAGATCACCGGCCTGACCCCCTCCAACCTCCACCTCGGCGACGGCCCGCACGTTGCCTGCACCGGCAAAGGACGCAAGTCCCGGACCACGCCGTTGACCGCAGCCTCTACCGCGGTGCTCGCCACTTACCTGCAAGAACGCATGGACCGTCCTGGTGAGGCGCTCTTCCCCAACCCGCAAGGCCGCTCCCTGTCACCGGACGCGGTGCAGCAACGACTCACCATGCACGTGAGCCGTGCCGCGGCCAGCTGCCCCGAGCTCGTAGGCAAGCACGTCACGGTCCACACCCTGCGGCACACCGCGGCCATGCGATTCCTTGAGGCTGGGATCGACAGCGCCGTCATCGCCCTATGGCTGGGGCACGAGTCCATCGCGAC
>JAAYVP010000418.1 GCA_012517115.1 Brooklawnia sp.
GCCACCGGCGATCACGGTGTCTGTGAAGGCCTGCAGTCCGTCATCACCCGCTGTGACCTCGATGGTGCCGCCGCTGACGTAGATGTAGCCCTTGGTCCAGTCGATGTCGGCGGACGCCTCCCCGTCATCCCCATCGCTCTTCATGCCGTCACCTGCGGTCGACTGCAGCGTGAGCTGCCCGCCTTCCACGACCAGCGCATCCTTGCCGCGCAACGCGTCGTCAACGGCGGTGACCGAGATGGTGCCTGAGAGGATCATCAGGTCGTCCTTCGACACGATGCCATCGTTGCCGTTGCCAGCCACGGTGAGAGAACCATCACCCGAAATGGTGAGGTCGGTCTCGGCGTAGATCGCTGCGTCGGCCGATGCGTCGACGGCGTAGGCGGAGGCATCGGAGACCGAGTTCTGGCTGCCGGCAGCAAGGTAGATCGCGACGTCATCTGCGCTCGCCACCTCGATGGCCGCCCCCGAGTCATTGGTGATCTGGACGCCGTCCAGGATGAGCACGACCAGTGCGTCCTCGGGGGCCTCCACCCGCAACTGCCCGGTCAGGGAGCCGCTCAACCGGTAGACCCCGGCCTGTGTGATCGTCACAGTCGATCCGCTCGCCGTAACCCCGGTCGCGCTGCCGGACAGTCCACTTCCCGACAGGGTTACGTTCACGGCGTCGGCCTCGCTCCACTCGTCATCGTTCACCGTCGTGTAGTCGGCATTGGCCGCCATCACCGCGGAGGGCGCCAAGTCGTAGCTGGAAACGCTCACGGTGGTGGTGCTGGCTCTAGTGCTCGTGCTGGCACTGCTCGTGCTGGCAGTGCTGGCGGACTGGGAGGTCGCGCCAGCCGAGCAGCCAGCCAGCACCAGAACTGATGCAAGGAGTGCCGAAGGAAGAATGAGGCCTGGTCGTGTCATGGTGATTCCCTTTTGAATTGATCTTCGTGCTTCATGTCGTGACCTAGTTCACACGGGTCTGCTGTGGGTCTGCTGTCGCTTACTTGTGGGCACGCCAAGGGTCGCAAACCTCAACTCGAAGTATCGATTCGCGAGACAGACTCAGCCGCCTCACCGACGCTTCGGCAGCAGATGAGAGACTGTCGGCATGACTCGCGATTCGAAAATGAACGGGTTAGGCGTCTTTTGATCGGTCAGTCGGCGGCAAGCAGAAAGAGCATTCGGATGATTCTGGACGAGACCTACACCCTCGCCAACGGTGTGACTATTCCCAAACTCGGCCTGGGTACTTGGTTCATCAGGAACGCTGCGGCGCCGGACGCGGTGAGAGCGGCGATCGAGATCGGCTATCGCAACATTGACACCGCTCAGGCCTACCGCAACGAGCGCGGGGTCGGTGAGGGTGTACGAAGCAGCGGCGTAGCACGCGAAGAGTTGTTCATATCGACCAAGCTCGCTGCCGAGATCAAGAACTATGACGACGCTGCAGCCGCCATCGATGGCTCACTGCAGGCGCTTGGTCTTGACTATGTCGACCTGATGCTGATCCACTCCCCACAGCCCTGGCACGACTTTCGTGGCGGCGACTACGCCGCTGGCAATCGTGAGGCTTGGCGCGCGCTGGCCGACGCATACCAGGCGGGCAAGCTGCGTGCCATCGGAGTGTCCAACTTCGAGCAGAAAGACCTGGAGAACCTCTGTTCCTTGGGCGCTATTGCTCCCCAGGTGAACCAACTGCTCGTCCACGCGGGCAACACACCGAGCGAACTGATCGCCTACTGCCAGAGCAAGGAGATTCTGGTTCAGGCGTATTCGCCTATCGCACATGGTGCGATCTTGGACAACCCTGAGATCGCCGCCCTAGCGGACAAATACCGGGTCACCGTGCCGCAGCTGTGCATCCGATACACCCTGCAACTCGGCACTCAGCCGCTGCCGAAGAGCGCGAACCCCGAGCACATGCGATCCAACGCCCAACTCGACTTCGCCATCACCGACCCTGACATGGCCACGCTGCAGAACCTGGACGACAGGGACTACGGCGATCACGCCGCGATTCCCGTCTTCGCCGGAAAATGACAGCGGGCACCCTCCGACCGAAGATCGCGAACCGGCAACGCCTGTGACGGTGACAACGAGCTACTCGCGCTCGGTGAAACGGTTGGCGATCAGGCTCGTTAATTCGATCATGCGCGCTTCGCCGTCGCCGGGGCGCAGGGCGAAGTTCGATTCGTAGAGCGCGTCGATGATGTCGATGAAATCTGCCGTATCAATGGTGAGTCGCAGACCGAGCCGCGCAGCTGCCGCGGTCAGAATGCCGCGGAACAGCGGATTGATCTCGCTGCGACGTTCGGCGAGGCGGCTCGCGAGTTCCGGGTGGCGCCGCGACCGCAGCATGATTTCCAGCATCGTAGTGTGCACCTCAGGGGAGATGATGCGACTTTGCAGCACCAATCTGACGGCGTCGTCCAAGCTCACTCCCCCTGGCAATCCCTCGATTGCCTTGGAGAATAGTTCGTTCGTGGTCGCGTGAATGTCCTCGACGATCGCGAGA
>JAAYVP010000419.1 GCA_012517115.1 Brooklawnia sp.
CAGGTGCACCGGCTCCAAACCGAGTTCGGCGATCACCCGAAGGCTGTCATGTTTCGAGGTGGGCTCGACCAGCCTGGCCGCGACCAGTTGGAAGAAGGCCTCATCGTTGACCCGGTCGAACCCGAGCCGTTCCCAGGCACCCGGATCACCTGAGTTGGGTCACGGTTTCGCAGAATTGGCACTTGAATCGCTGTGGCTTGGGCGGATGGTTGAGATTGGTGCCTGGTTTAGGCACTAACGCGGTTGTTTAGACTGGGTTGGTGGTGTGGATTCGGCGGGTGCGGACGAAGTCGGGGGTGACGGCCGTCCAGCTCGCGGAGTACGTGGGCGGGCGGCGCCGGATCGTGCGGCATGTGGGTTCTGCGCATGACGAGGTGACGCTGGGGCTGTTGATGGAGGAGGCCCGCCGGCTGCTGGCCGGTGACGCGCAGGGCGAGCTGGCTCTGGGTATCACGCCGACGGCGGTGAAGGCGTCGTTGGTGCCAGCACCGGACCCGGATGCGCTGTTCGAGCCCGATCCGGTGGCGACAAGGCGGGAGGTCGTGGCTCGTGCCGTTGTCCACAAGACGTTCTCGCGGCTGTTGTTCGATGTGTTGGCTGGGGTGTATGCCGATCTCGGGTTCGACGCCCTGGACGATGAGGTGTTCCGAGACCTGGTGATCGCCCGGGTCGTGGAGCCGACCAGCCTGCTCGACGTCGATCGGGTCCTGGCCGATCTCGGGCGGGTATCGGCGAGCCTGTCGACCCGCAAACGGACCCTGCACCGCTGCTCCGACGGCGCCTACCGTGACCGGCTGGCCACGTTGAGCTTCACCCACGCGGTCAACCATGGCGACATTTCGTTGTGTCTTTTCGACGTGACAACCCTGTACTTCGAGGCCGAGAAGGAAGACGACCTGCGCAAGGTCGGCTTCTCGAATTATGCCGATGACCTGCCCCCACGGTTAGGTCCGGACGTTGTGCGAGTCGTCGGTTTCCATTTGATGGGTGCACTGCCGAGCGTAGTCGGCCGGTGCGAGATAGCCCAGCGATGAGTGCCTGCGGTCGTGGTTGTACTCGGTCTTCCAGTCGCTGATCACCACGCGGGCGTGGAGCAGCGAGTAGAAGGTGTTGATGTTGAGGCACTCGTCGCGGATCCTGCTGTTGAACGACTCGATGTAGCCGTTGCGCCACGGTGACCCGGGCGGGATGTAGCTCAGGCCGGTGCGGGTGCCGGCCCAGTGCGCCATGGCCTCACTGATCAGTTCGGGCCCGTTGTCGCAGCGCAGCGTCGCTGGGGCGCCGCGGACAGCGACGAGCGCTTCGAGGTGGTTGGTGAGCTTCGTGGCGGTGATCGAACGGTCGACCAGGCCTCCGATGCATTCGCGAGTGTGCTCGTCCACGATGGAGCAGATCTTGATCGGCCGGCCGCGTTCGTCGCTGTCGAATTGGAAGTCGACCGCCCACACCAGGTTCGGCGCCGAGGCGGAGGGCGCGTCGGCGGTGGAGGCACCCACGCGTTTGCGGCGGCGACGTTGCGGCACGCGGAGGCCCTCCTCGCGCCACAGCCGCTGGATCTTCTTGTGGTTCACCGTCCAGCCCTCTGCGCGGGCGTCGTGATACGCCCTGCGGTATCCCCATCTTGGGTGCTTCTTCGCGTACGCCCGGAGCCAGTCGCGTAATGCCCGGTCCGGATCCGCGGCCGTTTCCCGGTGCAGGGGGCGCCGGTAGGCGGAGCGCGACAGCCCGGCCAGACGGCACGCCATCCGCTCACTCACCCGCAGTGCCCGGATCAGGTGAGCGACGGCGGCGCGGCGTCTGCCCGGGCCTAGAAGTTTCCCTCCGCCAACTCCTTCAGCGCGGCCTTCTCGAGCTCCGCCTCGGCCAGCAGCCGCTTCAGCGTGGCGTTCTGCTTCTCGAGTTCCTTGAGTCGTTTCGCGTCGTCGGCTTTCAGCCCGCCGTACTGGTTCCGCCACCGGTAGTACGTCTGCTCGGACACGCCGAGCTCGCGACATACCGCCGCGACATCGGCGCCATCAGCGAGCAGCCTGTCAGCCTGCCCGAGCTTACGAACCACCTGCTCCGGCGTGTGACGCTTCCTTCTGTTTGTCATGATCTGACCAGTCTCCCTGCCCGAAGCCTCGAGCAACAGGACAACTCTCACAATGACTGGACCTACAAAAGGGGGTCAGGCCACCGAGGTATCGGTTATGCCGAGGTCGTGGTCGTGGTCGGGGTGTTTGTGCTGGTCAGCGGTGTTGGGGTCGGTGGTCCTGTCGCGCGTCAGACTTAGTGGCAGGGCCGTTATGTAGGTCCTGAGGGAGAGTCCGACATGGGAAGACCGCCAGTGATTCCGGTGGAGAAGAAGATCAGGATTGTGTTGAGCATCCTGGCCGGAGAGATGACGATCGCTGAGGCTGCGCGGCGGGAGAAGGTCAGTGAGCAGTCCATCGGTCGGTGGAAAGCCGACTTCCTTGAAGCGGGGAAAGCTGGGCTCGCGGCAGGCAAGTCCGGGCCGTCGACTCGGGAGCAGCAGTTGGAGGCCGAGGTCACCGAGTTGACGCAGGCGTTGGGTGAGGCCGCTGTCGAGATCCGGGTGTGGAAGAAGTCGGCGGAGGGCAGACTGGGCCCTTCGAGGACCTCGAGGTGATCCGCATGGAGGCGGGCATGTCGACCGCGAGGTTCGTGAGGCTGATCGACATGCCCGAACGCACGTGGCGCCGGTGGCAGGCCAAGGCCCGCCGGGATCAGGGGCCGAAGGGGCCTTGGCCCCAGCCGGCTCGCACGGCTGCGCGGGACCTGGTGGTGGGCCACGCGCTGGCCAAACCGGCATGGGGGCATCGCAAGATCTGGGCATTGACACGCCATGACGGGCACCAGGTGTCCCAGGCGACCGTGCTGCGGCTGCTGCGTGACGAGGGTCTGCTGCTGGCCTGTCAGTACCAGAAGCAGCGTCGTGAGCTGGCCAAGGACCGCAAAGCCGCGTTCGCGAAGACCCCTCAGGGCCCGAACCAGGTGTGGCAACTGGACTTCTCCGAGTTCGAGACCACCACGGGCGGGACGTGGCGGATTGCGGGGTGTCGGGACTGGTACTCGAAGTACGAACATCCGTGGCATGTCTCACCCACCGGCAACAAGTACGACGCGATCGCCGCGGTCGAGCTCGCTCTGGCTGACTACCAGGCCCTGTTCGGTCACCCGTTGGCCGATGCCTGCCCGATAGACCCCACCACTGGTGAGGTGCTGCCCGTGGTCACGATCGTGACCGATAACGGTGGCCCGTTCCGCTCGATCGACTTCGAGTTGTTCATCACCTCGCACCCCGAACTCCACCATGTCCGGACTCGGGTCAACAGCCCCGGGCAGAACGGCTCACGCGAACGCGGGTTCGGCACGCTGAAGTACGAACGCTTGTTCCTCGACGAGATCCCCGACGCGTTGACCCTGGTCGAACGAGCCGAGGACTACCGGATCGAATACAACACTGAGCGCCCTCACGAAGCGATCGCCTGGAACCGGCCCTTCGATGTCCACCTCGGCCGCGCCAGCGCGACCATCCCCACCTTTGAACAAGAAGAAATCCTGCCAACTACTTGACGCGGGACAAGCGGGGTGAGGCGTTCCTTGCGACCTTTGCCGTTGGTGTGTACGGCTGCGCCCGGCGTGGTCGTGGTCACGTCCCCGATGGTCAGACCGGTTAGTTCGGACAGCCGAAGACCGGTCTGGGCGGCGGTGAGGAGTAAGGCGTGGTCTCGGCGGCCGTGCCAGGTTGTGCGGTCCGGCGCCGCGAGAAGGGCGTCGGTTTCGGGGCCGGTCAGGTACGACACGATGGCCAGGTCGTGTCGGCGTTGCGGGATCGCGAGGACCTGGCTGATGGTGTGGGCCCGCTCAGGGATGAGCGGCAGGGCGTAGCGGTAGAGGGAGTGGATCGCTGCCAGTCGCGCGTTGCGGGTAGCTGTGCTGTTGCGCCGTTCGGTGTCGAGATGGTCGAGGAACGCGCCAACGGTGGCGGCGTCCAGGTCGTCGATCGTGAGGTGGGAGGGGGACTTCTTCGCCTTCTGCGCCGCGAACAGCAGCAAGAGTTTGATGGTGTCTCGATATGCCGACACGGTTTGTGGGCTGGCTTGTAGTTGCCGAACCAGTCGTTGGGTGAAGAATCCTTGCAGCACAAAGACCAACGTGGGCTCGCTCATGATGGCAACTCCGCGGTGTGCGTGTCTGTTCTGGGATCGAGTCGGTCGGCGGCAAGTGCGAGCAGTTCGGGGACGGCGTGCAGGTACCAGTAGGTCGAGGCGGGATCGACGTGCCCGAGCCAGGTCGACAGCAGCGGTAGCCGCGCCTGGACATCGTGGCCGTCGCGGTACCAGTCGAGCGTGTTCACGGTGTAGGTGTGGCGCAGGTCATAGATCCTGGGAGGTCTGTGTCCCGGTTTCGTGGTGAGCCCGGCAACGGCGGCGAGCTTGTTGAACTTGGCACTCAGCCCGTCGGGGTTGACAGGCCCGCGCCGGCTGTTCACGAACAGCGTGGGGCAGGCCCGGGCCGTGGTGGGGACCCAGTCGCGGCGAACCTGCAAGTAGTGGCCCAGGACCGTGGCAGTGGTCGGATGCAGAAACACCAGCCTCGACTTCCCGAACTTCGTGTCCAGGATCTGCAAGACGCCGTTGACCAGATCGATATCGTCCAAGGTCAGACGACATGCCTCACCGGGGCGCATCCCCGGTCGCGGCGAGTACGCCTATCAGCGTTCGCCAGGTCACCGCGTTGAACCGTGGGGACAGCGTGTCAGTTGCTGCCAACAGTGCGAGAACCTCGTCCGTCGTGAACACGTTGGGTTCCCTGGGCTGGTAACGCCGGTTGCAGATCTCATCGGTAGGCACTTGTGTGGCCGGGTCCAGCGCCTGCTGGTAACGGGCGAAGATCCTCACCGCATCCATCCGCCGCGCGAACAACGCGTCATTGACGGGAACCTTGATCGTGCTGGTGGCCCACTCCAAGGCAAGGTCGTCTCGGACGCGGGTGGCTCCGCGCGCCTCGCAGAACGCGACGAAGTTGAGCAGCAGCTTGCTCAGCCCTTCGACCTTGAATCCCATCGCTCGACGCATGGCCAGGTAGTCGTTGACACTTGCTCGCAGCCTGTTCATGACTGGACCCCCGGCCAGGGACGAGCCAGGTTCCGAACAGCCTCAATGGACGATGCCGCCAGCGGTGCGGTGCCGGGCCACGGCCTGGCCAGCGGCCGCAACGCCACATCGTCGACCTTTGCATAGATCGCGGTCGACCTCGCGCTGCGGTGGCGAAGCACCTCACCCATCTCCGGCAGCGACGCTCCGGCCCGCAGCGTGGCCGTGGCAAGCGTGTGACGCAGCCGATGCGCGCCGATCCTGGCCAGCCCCGCGCTTCTGCAGGCGCTGCCCACGACATGGCCGATCGCCGCCCCCGACAGCGGCCGACCGGGCGGGCTGACCGTCGTGAACACCGACCGGGTGTCACACGCCGGCCGCCCCCCGGTCAGCCATGCCACGATCGATTCCCCGACCTCAGCCGGCAGGGGAAGACGCTCGACCCGGCCGCCCTTACCGGTCACGGTCAACTCCCCAGCCCGCCAATTGATGTCGTCCAAACGAAGCCCTGCGACCTCACCCCGCCGCAACCCGAGCCGGGCCAGCAACAACAAGACCGCGTAGTCACGCCGACCCGTGGCCGTCCGCCGAGCATCCGCCGCGACACCCAACAGGTGCTCCAGATCCGCCGCCGGCACCGACTTCGGCAAGACCGCCAAATGCCAGCCTCCCGGCGTCGGAACCGCTCCCCACAAGCCCGTCGTTGTTCGTCCCGTCACATGAGCGAACCGCAAGAACGACCGCACCGACCGTGCCATTGTGGTTCCCCCGGAATCGTGGAGGGTCCTTATGCCGCGTCTCGGACGAGGGCGGCGTTCTCGTAGTTGATCGGGCTCTTCATGTCAGCGCTCGAGTGGCGCCGGTCGTGGTTGTAGAAGCCGTAGCACCAGTCCATCACA
>JAAYVP010000420.1 GCA_012517115.1 Brooklawnia sp.
CGCGGCCGAAGTCAGTCGGCCCTGCGCTTTCACTCATGGGTCCATATTGCCCGATAGGCTGCGATTTGTGTTCATCGTGCCGTTCGTCAGTGGTCCTTGGCAGACAAACTGCTATGTGATATCAGCTCACAGACCCGCAGAGAGCAACCGTCAGCCAGCCATCGTCATTGACGCCGGCGTCGACACCCGGCCACACATCGAAAGAGTCCTGACGCAGTATCGGCTCGATCTGGCCGCTGTCGTTTGTAGTCACGGACATGTCGACCACATCGCCGACGCCGCCCGGCTGGCAAATGAACACCGCGTGCCCCTGTGGCTGCACCCCGCTGATCTGGCGATGCTGACCGAACCCGCAGTGGGTCTTGGACGCGGCAGCGAGTTGCTGATCGAACAAGTACTGGGCAGCACGCGTCTACCAGCCCCCGACGACCTGCGTGAACTGGCTGACGGGCAGCGCCTTCGGCTGGCCGGGATGGCCTTCGACGTGATCCACGCCCCCGGGCACACGCCGGGCTGTGTGGTGCTCCTGGGGGACGATGACCACTCGCCGGTGCTGTTCAGCGGCGACGTGCTGTTCGCCGGCAGCATTGGGCGAGTTGACCTGCCTGGCGGCAGCATGGCGCAGATGCGCCGCACGCTGCGCAAGCTGCGGGCAACGATCGAGGAGTCGGCGAGTATCCTGCCGGGGCATGGTCCGTCCACGACGATGGCTCGTGAGCTGGCCGCCAACCCCTACCTGAGCGAGGAGATGCTGGCCTGATGGCTCGTCCAAACCCCCTGTCCGGGTTCCCGGAGTTCCTGCCTGCCCAGCGCATAGTCGAGCAGACGGCGATCGACCTGCTGCGGGAGACCTTCGAACTGCACGGTTTCGCCGGTATCGAGACCCGCGCCGTCGAGCCGATGAGTGCACTGACCCGCAAGGGCGAGATCACAAAAGAGGTGTACGTTGTCCGGCGACTGCATGCCGCATCCGAGGATGTCGGCGACGATCTCGGGCTGCATTTCGACCTGACCGTGCCGCTGGCCCGTTATGTGCTGGAGAACTCGGGGCACTTGAGTTTCCCGTTCCGCCGCTTCCAAATTCAGAAGGTCTGGCGCGGTGAGCGTCCTCAGGAGGGCCGCTACCGGGAGTTTGCCCAGGCCGATATCGATATTATCGGCGAGCACACCCTCGCCGAGCACCACGATGTCGAGGCGCCCCTGGTCATGCTGGAAGCGTTGGAGCGACTGCACGAGCGGCTCGGCCTGCCGCCGGCGCTCATGCACGTGAACAATCGGAAGCTGTCCGAGGGCTTCTACCGCGGACTGGGCATCGAGGACACCGCGGCGGTGCTGCAGCGCGTCGACAAGTACGACAAGATCGGCCCTGCTGCGGTCGCCGAACTGCTCGCCAGCGATCTGGGCCTGAGTGACCGGGTGGCCGGCAAATGCGTCGAATTGGCCGCTATCCAGGCCCCCGACGACTCCTTCGTCGCCATGGTGCGCGACCTCGGTGTGCAATCCGAGATGCTGGAGGAGGGCCTGGATGCTCTGACCCGCGTGATCAACGC
>JAAYVP010000421.1 GCA_012517115.1 Brooklawnia sp.
CGCGGCCCGCACGTTCTGTGTCGGCGACGTGAGTGAGGCCGCCACGGCGCTGGTGGAACGGACACGGCAGGCGATGTGGGCCGGCATCGCCGCGGCGGCAAAGGCCGCCCGGGTCGGGGATATCAGCCACGCCATCGAGCAGCACGCCCAGCAGGGTCCTCACCGGTTCGGAGTTGTCCGAGAGTACACCGGGCATGGCATCGGAACTTCGATGCATCAGCCGCCCGATGTCCCCAATCACGGCCGTCCACGTCGGGGGCCAAGGCTGACAACTGGGATGTGCTTGGCCATCGAACCGATCTTCACGCTCGGTTCTCCAGCGACTGTGACGCTGGAGGACAAGTGGACGGTGGTAACCCAAGACGGTTCGTGGGCCGCGCACTGGGAGAACACCGTTGCGTTGACCGAAGATGGTCTGTGGGTCTTGACCGAGCCTGACGGCGGCCGCGCCGAGCTTGCTGCTCGTGGCGTCCAGATCTCCCGGCTAGCTGCTTGAGATCAGCACACTCCAGAGCACGAGTCATTAGCGGCTTGCGAAGACACTGCGCGGCGCCTAGAGACGGCAGCTGGACCGATCAGCTGAAGACGCCGAGGATGGGATTCCACTGGGTGATGGTCGCAGATTCCAGCACGTCCTTCACTGCCATGGGGTCGGCAGCCACGAGCGCCTGTACTGTGTCCAGGTCCGGTGCCTCGAAGATCAGCAGCGCGGAGTCACGTTCGGTGCCCACGAAGGGCCCGGATGCTTTCAACTGACCGGACTTGACGATGGTGGCGAGATAAGCGCGGTGTTCTGGGCGGACAGCCGCGACATCGGCGTCGGCACGGTACAAGTATTGGACGGCGTAGTACGTCATGCGCACCAGCCTAGTGGCTCCGGTTTTGCCCCGTCCCGGGGCGAGAGGCTAACATGGGACGTCGGTCACTTGGGTTCGCTATGCCTCCGGGCATGTTGAACCCCCGGTGGTGACGTCGTCTAACGATAAACGTAGATCGGGAGTGAATTGGCGAAGAAAGAGGGAGCGCTCGAACTCGAGGGAACGGTGGTCGAAGCCCTGCCCAACGCGATGTTCCGTGTTGAGCTGGACAACGGACACAGAGTGCTTGCCACCATCAGCGGCAAGATGCGTCAGCACTACATCCGGATCTTGCCTCAGGATCGGGTGGTGGTCGAGTTGTCTCCGTACGATCTGACCCGCGGACGCATCGTCTACCGCCACAAGTAAACAAGGAGAAGCTCGAATGAAGGTTCAGCCGAGCGTCAAGCGGATTTGCGACAACTGCAAGGTGATTCGTCGCCACGGTGTCGTCCGGGTGATCTGTACCAACCCGCGGCATAAGCAGCGTCAGGGCTGATCAGAGCAGACGCAAGCAGAGCACAACTGAATAGCACAGCAACGTGAGTGCAGCCTGGCCCTCCTTAGGGCCCCGCGCACACCCCCGGACGAAGGCCGGGGACCCGATGCCCGGGAAAGAAGCCCGGGCTGGCGATCGGGAATGCCTCACGCCGGAAACCTTCGCATGCGGATGCCTGAAACGCTCCGACATGACTTACTCAGAAAGGTACCGCCACATGGCACGCCTCCAAGGTGTTGACCTTCCGCGCGAGAAGCGTCTGGAAGTCGCCCTCACCTACATATTCGGCATCGGTCGCACCCGAGCCGCCGAAACCCTGGCAGCCACTGGGATCAGTGGGGACATCCGCGTCAAGAACTTGACCGACGAACAACTCGTTGCGTTGCGTGACCACATCGACGCCCACTACGAAGTCGAAGGCGATCTGCGACGTACTGTCGCCGCGGACATCCGCCGCAAGATCGAGATCGGCACTTACCAAGGCCGCCGCCACCGCAGCGGTCTGCCCGTCCGTGGTCAACGCACTCGTACCAACGCCCGTACCCGCAAGGGCAAGAAGAGGGCTGTCGCCGGCAAGAAGAAGGCGCGCTAGCCCTCCGGGTGAGCCCCGAAACCAGAACCTGCCAAGGAGAACAACAGACTTATGGCTACTGCAGGCCGAAAGGGCGCCGCCAAGACCAAGGTGCGGCGCAAGGAGAAGAAGAATGTGGTCGCCGGACAGGCCCACATCAAGAGCACCTTCAACAACACCATCATCACCATCACTGACACCACCGGCGCGGTCATCTCATGGGCCAGTTCCGGCACCGTCGGGTTCAAGGGCTCGCGCAAGTCGACTCCGTTCGCTGCCCAGATGGCCGCGGAGGCCGCGGGGCGCCGGGCGATGGAACACGGCATGAAGCGAGTCGATGTGTTCGTCAAGGGTCCCGGCTCGGGCCGTGAGACCGCGATCCGGTCGCTCGGTGCGATCGGGCTAGAAGTGGGCGCCATCTCTGATGTCACGCCGATGCCGCACAACGGTTGTCGTCCGCCGAAGCGTCGTCGCGTCTAACCCTCCCGAGTCATCAGAAAGGACTGAACACACAATGGCCCGTTATACCGGACCCATCACTAAGAAGTCCCGACGCCTCGGGACCGACCTAGTCGGCAACGACAAGGCCTTCGAGCATCGCCCCTATCCGCCCGGCCAGCACGGTCGTGGCCGGACGAAGGATTCGGAGTACTTGCTGCAGCTTCGTGAGAAGCAGAAGGCCCGCTATGCATACGGCGTGCTAGAGAAGCAGTTCCGTCGCTACTACGAAGAAGCAGACCGCCTGCCCGGCAAGACCGGTGAGGCGCTTCTGCAGATTCTCGAGACCCGCCTCGACAACGTGGTCTACCGCGCAGGCTTCGCTTCCACCCGCAGGCAGGCCCGCCAAATGGTGAGCCATGGCCATTTTCTGGTCAACGGCAAGCGCGTAACTATTCCGAGCTTCCGGGTGAGCCCGCTCGATATCGTCGACGTGGCGCCGAAGTCGCTCAACCTGACGCCATTCATCATCGCCCGTGAAACCTGGGGCGAACGGGAGGTGCCGGGTTGGTTGACGGTGAAGCCCAACCGCATGCGGATCCTGGTGCATCAGTTGCCGACTCGCGAGCAGATCACCATCGACGTCAACGAGCAGGCTGTCGTCGAGCTCTACTCGAAGTAGGCAATCAGCGGGGCGCAGAACGGTTCTGCGCCCCATCCGTCGCGTCGTCAAATGGTGGGCGACGCGGGAAGGAACGAGAATGCTCATCACTCAACGCCCGAGTCTTTCCGAAGAAGTAGTAGGCGAGAACCGTTCGCGGTTCATCATCGAGCCACTGGAACCCGGATTCGGGTACACCTTGGGCAACTCCATGCGGCGCACGCTGCTGTCGTCCATCCCTGGTGCGGCGGTGACCAGCATCAAGATCGAAGGCAACCAGCACGAGTTCAGCACGCTGCCCGGGGTTGTGGAGGACGTCACTGAGATCATCCTCAACCTCAAAGAGCTGGTTCTGGCCAGCGAAGAGGACGAGCCGGTCGCCATGTACCTGAGAAAGTCCGGTGCTGGCGCGGTGACCGCCGCCGACATCGCGGCCCCCGCTGGTGTCGAGGTGCTCAACCCCGAACTGCACATCGCCGAGCTTAACGAGAAGGGTTCCATCGAGATGGAACTCATCGTCGAGCGGGGTCGCGGCTACGTCTCGTCCGCGCAGAACAAGAACCCGGATGCGGAGATCGGTCGCATCCCCGTGGACTCCATCTACTCTCCGGTGATCAAGGTCACCTACAAGGTGGAGGCCACCCGGGTCGAGACACGAACCGACTTCGACCGCCTAGTCATGGACGTCGAGACCAAGCCAGCGATCACGCCACGCGACGCCATGGCGTCGGCCGGCAAGACCTTGGTTGAGCTATTTGGCCTGGCTCGTGAACTGAACGTGGACGCCGAAGGCATCGAGATCGGGCCGAGCCCGATCGACGAACAACTCGCCGCTGACCTTGCGCTGCCGGTCGAGGATCTCAACCTGACCGTGCGGTCGTACAACTGTCTCAAGCGTGAGGGCATCCACACCGTGGGCGAGTTGGTGGGCCGCAGTGAGCAGGACCTGCTCGACATCCGCAACTTCGGCTCGAAGTCGATCGACGAGGTCAAGGCGAAGCTGGCCGAACTCGGCTTGGTCCTCAAAGACAGCTCGCCGGGC
>JAAYVP010000422.1 GCA_012517115.1 Brooklawnia sp.
ACGTCGACCAGACACAGAGCCTGTTCATCGCCGTGCTGTCGAGCCTGGTTCCCAATGTGGCGCTGCTTGTCGGTGTGTTGATCGTCGTGGTGCTGATCGATCCGGTCTTCGCCCTGCTGACCCTGTGCATGATGCCGGTGTTGTTCGTGGTGGTGTGGTCGTTGCGCAGGTCGATCAAAGCCGTGTCCAGGGAGGCGCGCATGCGGGAGGGGCGCGTCGCGTCCCACATCACCGAGGCGCTGGGCTCAATCGGTCTGGTCCAGGCCTATGCCGCCGAGCGGCGCTTGGACGAGAGCTTCCGGGTGTACTCCCTCGACCGGCTGCAGGCCGGCCTGCGTCGCGTCGACCTGACGGCCCGACTTCCGGCGGCGGTCGACATGGTCGCACAGACCGGCACTGCCGCGGTGCTTTTCGTAGGTGGCCTGCGCGTGCTGGACGACAAGATGACCCTGGGTGTGCTGTTGGTGTTTGTGTCCTACCTCCGCCAGATTCTCGACCCGATGCGTGCTCTGGCGAAACTCAGCAGCACCATCAGCCGAGGCAGCGCCAGTGCGGAGCGAGTGGAGGAGGTGCTGCGGTTAGAGGCGACGATCGTTGACCGTCCGGGTGCTCGCCGCGCCGTCGGGATTCGGGGCGATCTCGAGTTGCGTGACGTCACCTTCGGCTACGACCCCGCCAGACCGGTGTTGCATCAGGTGAACCTGCACGCCAGCCCCGGTCAAACCATCGCGCTGGTGGGTCCGACCGGTGCCGGCAAGTCGTCGATCGCCGCTTTGCTGACCCGGCTGTACGACCCAGACAAAGGCCAGGTGTTGCTCGACGGCCGCGATATCCGCGAGTACACGGTCGCGTCCTTGCGGCAGAACGTGGCCATCGTCCTGCAGGAATCCCTCCTGTTCTCCGGATCGATCCTGGACAACATCGCCTTCGGGAACCCCGATGCCACACGTGAGGAACTGCTGCAAGCTGCCGAGGCGGCCCACGTTGACCAGTTCGTCCGCGACCTGCCGCGGGGCCACGACACTCCGGTCAGCGAACGCGGCGGGTCGCTTTCTGGCGGGCAGCGCCAACGCATCGCGATCGCCCGCGCGCTGGTCAGGAGGGCCCCCGTTGTGGTGCTGGACGAGCCGACTTCCGGGCTGGACGTGTTGTCGGAGCAGTATGTGATGCGCGGTTTGGAGCAGCTGACCTCGGACGCCACGGTCGTGGTAATCGCGCACCGCCTGTCCACGCTGCGGGCCGCCGACACCATTTACGTGCTGGAGCACGGCCGCATCACCGACTGCGGCAGCTACGACGAACTTGCGCGACGCCCCGGCACCTTCGCGCGGATGCACGCGGTCGTGATGCAGGGCTCCGGGCCTGGCTCTCGCCGCCAGGGAGGCTTTCCGCCAGACTACGGGTGTGTGCACGCGTGAAATCGAAATCCCGGATAGCGGTGACGTCGGTCAGCTGGAGGTCGTGGCCGAAGGCGCCATCCCAACCTGCCTCCGGGTGGAAGTGGGCGTTCTGTGATGTGGGCGGCGCTGCAGAACCGAGGAGTGCGGGCGGCATTGGCGTCTGCTGTGCTCTTCGGTGCTGGCACCCCCGCGGCGAAGCTGCTGCTCGCCGGGGACGTCAACCCGTGGCTGTTGGCGGGCCTGCTCTACACCGGATCAGGGGTCGGGCTGGCTCTTTGGCGACTCGTGCGCCGACCGGGTCGCGTCCGGATCGCTCGGCGCGAAGTTCCCGCCCTCGCTGGTGCCGTGTTCTTCGGGGGGTTGGCCGCCCCGGTGCTGCTGATGCTCGGACTGGCGGGAATGCCCGCTTCCGGGGCGTCGCTGCTGCTCAACGCCGAGGGGGTGTTCACGGCGCTGCTGGCGTGGGTGGTGTTCCGAGAGAACGTGGATCGGCGGATCGTCGCCGGTATGGCGGTGATCGTCGCGGGGGCGGTGATCCTGTCGGTACCCACCGGTGCGCAGTTCGCCAGCCCGTGGGCGGCGCTGCCGGTGGTGGCCGCTTGCGCGTGTTGGGCGCTGGACAACAACCTCACCCGCAAGGTGGCCCTGAACGATGCCACTTGGCTCGCCGCACTGAAGGGGAGCCTGGCGGGGCCGGTGAACCTTGGGTTGGCGTTCTTGGCGGGGGCTACTGTGCCGCCGCTGCTGCCGATTCTGGGTGCGATGTCGGTCGGCTTGATCGCCTACGGCGTCAGCCTGGTGCTGTTCATCGTGGCCATGCGGCACATCGGCACCGCACGCACCGGGGCCTACTTCTCGATCGCCCCCTTCTTCGGGGCGATGCTCGCGGTCGCCCTCGGTGAGCCGATAACGTGGCCGGTAGTTGTCGCCGCGATTCTGATGGGGATTGGCGTGTGGCTGCACCTGACAGAGGTTCATGAGCACGAGCACACCCATGTTGCGCTCACCCACGAGCACTGGCACGTCCATGACGACCACCACCAGCACACCCATCCACCCGGGCAAGATGTGCCGGCTGGGATCGGGCACCGGCACCTGCATGCGCACGAGGCGATAACCCATTCCCATCCGCACTACCCCGACTCCCACCATCAACACCATCACGGGCGACCGCAGTAGTGACGGCATCGGCGGAGCCCGGGGGCCGTTCGCTATGGAGGTCGGCCTTCACTCGCCGGAACTGCGAGCTGGCGATTGACATGTGCCCAAGGAACGCCCAGCATCCATTCGTATGACCGGTGCCGCTGCGGATCGTCCAGGCGCAACGCTAACCAAGCCGAGCTTGTTGAAGCGTTCGAGTCTGGTGCCCGGGTTGGCGGTGACCGCGGCGATCACTGCGGTCGCGTTGGTGGTGAATCGGTGGCAACCGCTGCTCAGCGCGCTGCTGCTCGCCATCGTCCTCGGGGCGGTGGTCGGCAATGTGCGACCGGTCCCGCCGAGGTGGCAGCCCGGGTTGTCGTTCGCGGCAAGGCGCCTGCTGCGACTGGGCATCGTCCTGCTCGGCCTGCAGATCACTTTGTCGGCCCTGGCGTCGCTGGGATGGCAACGCCTGATACTGGTGGTCGTCGTGGTCACGTCGGGCGTGTTGGGAACGCTTGCCGCCGGGCGACTCTTGCGGGTGCCTGCCCGGTTGACCGCGCTGGTGGCCTGCGGCTTCTCGATCTGCGGCGCCGCCGCCGTTGCGGGAGCCGAGGACGTGGTGGGTGCCGACGAGGAGGAGACCGGGACGGCGCTGATGTTGGTGGTGCTCTTCGGGACGCTGTCCATCCCGGTGCTGCCCGCGGCGGCCACTTTGATCGGACTGGACACCACCTCCGCGGCGACCTGGGCTGGCGCGAGTGTCCACGAGGTGGCCCAGGTAGTGGCGGCGGCCGCGACGATCGGGTCCGACGCGATCGCTGTCGCCGTGCCGATCAAACTGGCCCGGGTGCTTTGCCTGGCTGGAGTGGTGGCCGGCTACGGGCTCGCGTTCCGGGGCACTTCTGCTGCGGGCCCCCAACTCAGGGGCCGTCCCTCGCTGGTCCCCGGCTTCGTGGTCGGCTTCCTGGCGATGGTCGTGGTTGGCTCGGTCGTCTCGTTGCCCGCCTCGGTACTCGGCGTGGCCAAGACCATCCAGACGGCGGCGCTGGCCATGGCGATGGCCGCCCTGGGGATCAGCATGCAGGCGCGCAGTCTGCGCAACGTGGGTTGGCGGCCGTTCCTGTTGGGACTCGTGGCGACCCTGATCGTCTCGCTGGTGGCCTTGACTGGGGTGCTGCTGATCGGCTGAGTGCGCGCCGCATGGCCCAACCACGATCAGGGTTTGATCCCGTGGATCCGGGTTGTCGCTATCTGCTCGAACCGGAATCGGAATGAATGCGCACCTCAACGGCTAGTTGTGGCCGCATATCTCGTCGGTTCTGCCAATCTTGTCAGTGTCAGCGTGAACACTTGGGAATCATCAATGGAGAGGGTTCGAAGTGGGATGGTCAAGGGCGGCTTCGTCTGTGTGGGGGAAGCTTGACCCCATCACAGCAGAGTGGCTGCCTTTGACGAGCCATCTTGAGCACGCAGCCGTGATCGCTGGTCAGCTGTGGGACCACTTCCTCCCGGAGAGCATCAAGGACGTGCTGAAGAGCGACCTTGAGACCACGGAGACGGCAGCACGCGCGCTCTGCTGCTGGTATGCGGGCGTGCACGACACGGGCAAAGCG
>JAAYVP010000423.1 GCA_012517115.1 Brooklawnia sp.
CGCTTTGCCCGTGTCGTGCACGCCCGCATACCAGCAGCAGAGCGCGCGTGCTGCCGTCTCCGTGGTCTCAAGGTCGCTCTTCAGCACGTCCTTGATGCTCTCCGGGAGGAAGTGGTCCCACAGCTGACCAGCGATCACGGCGGCGTGTTCAAGATGGCTCGTCAAAGGCAGCCACTCTGCTGTGATGGGGTCAAGCTTCCCCCACACAGACGAAGCCGCCCTTGACCATCCCACTTCGAACCCTCTCCATTGATGATTCCCAAGTGTTCACGCTGACACTGACAAGAATGGCAGAACCGACGAGGCATGCGGCCGCAACTAGCCGTTGAGGTGCGCATTCATTCCGATTCCGGTTCGAGCAGATAGTGACAACCCGGATCCACGGGGGATCAACCCCTGATCGTGGTTGGGCCATGCGGCGCGGACTCAGCCGATCAGCAGCACCCCGGTCAACGCCACCAGCGAGACGATCAGGGTCGCCACGAGTCCCAGCAGGAACGGCCGCCAACCCACGTTGCGCAGACTGCGCGCCTGCATGCTGATCCCGAGGGCGGCCATCGCCATCGCCAACGCCGCCGTCTGAATGGTCTTGGCCACCCCCAGCACCGCGGCGGGCAACGAGACGACCGAGCCAACCACCACCATCGCCAGGAAGCCGAGTATGAAGCCGGGGACCAGCGAGGGACGGGCCCTGAGTTGGGGGCCCGCTGCTGAGGTCAGCCGGAACGCGAGCCCGTAGCCGGCGACCACTCCCGCCAGACAAAGCACCCGGGCCAGTTTGATCGGCACGGCGACAGCGATCGCGTCCGACCCGATCGTCGCGGCCGCAGCCACCACCTGGGCCACCTCGTGGACACTCGCACCAGCCCAGGTCGCCGCCGAGGTGGTGTCCAGTCCGATCAAGGTGGCCGCCGCGGGCAGCACCGGGATGGACAGCGTCCCGAAGAGCACCACCAACATCAGCGCCGTCCCGGTCTCCTCCTCATCGGCACCCACCACGTCCTCGGCTCCCGCGACGGCGGCGGCGCCGCAGATCGAGAAGCCGCAGGCCACCAGCGCGGTCAACCGGGCAGGCACCCGCAACAGTCGCCCGGCAGCGAGCGTTCCCAACACGCCCGACGTGACCACGACGACGACCAGTATCAGGCGTTGCCATCCCAGCGACGCCAGGGCCGACAATGTGATCTGCAGGCCGAGCAGGACGATGCCCAGTCGTAGCAGGCGCCTCGCCGCAAACGACAACCCGGGCTGCCACCTCGGCGGGACCGGTCGCACATTGCCGACCACCGCCCCGAGGACGATGGCCAGCAACAGCGCGCTCAGCAGCGGTTGCCACCGATTCACCACCAACGCGACCGCAGTGATCGCCGCGGTCACCGCCAACCCGGGCACCAGACTCGAACGCCTCAACAGGCTCGGCCTTGTTAGCGTTGCGCCTGGACGATCCGCAGCGGCACCAGTCATACGAAAGGATGCTGAGCGTTCCTAGGGCACATGTCAATCGCCAACTCGCAGTTCCGGCGAGTGAAGGCCGACTTCCATAGCGAACGGCCCGCAGGCTCCGCCAAAGCCGTCGCCGCTGCGATCATCCGTGATGGTGTTGATGGTGGGAGTCGGGGTAGTGCGGGTGGGAGTGGGTTATCGCCTCATGCGCGTGCAGGTGCCGGTGCCCGATCCCAGCTGGCACATCTTGCCCGGGTGGATGGGTGTGCTGGTGGTGGTCGTCATGGACGTGCCAGTGCTCGTGGGTGAGGGCAACATGGGTGTGCTCGTGCTCATGAACCTCTGTCAGGTGCAGCCACACGCCAATCCCCATCAGGATCGCAGCGACAACTACCGGCCACGTTATCGGCTCACCGAACCCGACGGCGAGCATCGCCCCGAAGAAGGGGGCGATCGAGAAGTAGGCCCCGGTGCGTGCGGTGCCGATGTGCCGCATGGCCACGATGAACAGCACCAGGCTGACCCCATAGGCGACCAACCCGACCGACATCGCACCCAGAATCGGCAGCAGCGGCGGCACAGTAGCCCCCGCCAAGAACGCCAACCCAAGGTTCACCGGCCCCGCCAGGCTCCCCTTCAGCGCGGCGAGCCAAGTGGCATCGTTCAGGGCCACCTTGCGGGTGAGGTTGTTGTCCAACGCCCAACACGCGCAAGCGGCCACCACCGGCAGCGCCGCCCACGGGCTGGCGAACTGCGCACCGGTGGGTACCGACAGGATCACCGCCCCCGCGACGATCACCGCCATA
>JAAYVP010000424.1 GCA_012517115.1 Brooklawnia sp.
GGCTCTACCTTGACGACGTTGGCGGTTCCGCCCAACGCGTGGAGCCACTGCTTGGCCTTGCTCTGCTCCGCAGCGCCGATGGTGACTTCCGGCGTCGGCGCCGACTCCGGCACCTCGCCCCGAGCCTCGGCACGCTGTTCCGGCGTGCGGTAGTCGGTGACAATGATCAACACCATCGACACTGTGAAGGCCACCGCGACAGCGATCGCATAGACCCACATCGGGCTGAAGACCGGGATCGTGAGCAATGAGGTGAAAGCGAACGCCTGGGTCTTCACACCCTGGAACGGTGTGCCGAGGATGGCGATGGTCAGGCCGCCGGCGAAGCAGCCGACCAGCATCCGCGGGTAGATGCGCTTGAAGCGCAGGTGGATGCCGTAGAGAGACGGCTCCGAGATGCCGCCCAACAGGCCAGCCGCCAGCGCACCGGTGGCGGTCTGACGCATCGTGACGTCCTTGTCGCGCATGGACAGGAAGAGCACACCGGCGGTGGCACCGAAGCAGGCGAAGTTCCAGGCGCCCATCGGGCCCTGGATGAAGTCGTAGCCCAGCGTCTGGATGTTCACCAACATGAGCGCGTTCAACGGCCAGTGCAGGCCCAGCGGCACCAGGAACGGATACAGCATCGGGATCAGCAGGGCGAAGACGAAGGGCGCGTTGTTGTTCATCCAACTGAGCCCGGAGCCCAAACCGGTGCCCAGCCAGATGCCCAGCGGGCCGATGAGGAAAGCCGTCACCGGAACCATGATTGCCATCGAGAAGAACGGCACGAAGACCATCTGCACGTTGGCCGGGAAGATCTTCTTCAGCAGCCGATAGACCAGCGCCAGGACCGCCACCATGATCAGCGGTACGAAGACCTGGCCGCCATACTCGTTCAACTGCATGGGTAGGCCGAAGATGTCGGCGGTGCAGGATTGGGTGCCCAGCGTGGGGTTCGTGACACAGACGGTGTCGGAGAACCGGTCGGTGTCGGACAGGCTGATGAACTCGGGGGTCATGAGGGCCCCCATCACCGCGGCACCGACCCAGGGGTCGACGTCCAGCTTCTTGGCGGCGTTGTAGGCGATCATGATCGGCAGGAAGTAGAAGACCGCCCGCCACATCGTGTCCACGAAGACCCAGCTGGCGGACTTGTCGGGGGCCCGGAAGTCGACGATACCCAGGGCGTCCATCACCGCTGCGAAGGCGATGATCAAAGACGCGCCCAGCAGGATACCCAGGATCGGGCGGAACGAATCAGAAAGGTACTCGAAGAAGTTGTCCAGCCAGGCGACCTTGCCGCGCGCCTTGGAGCGGGCGGCCGCCTTGACATCTGCGTCCGAGGTGCCCGCGCCCATCTTCTTCATTTCGGGCAGGGCCATGATGTCGTTGTAGAAGGTGGCAACGGCACCACCGACGATGACCTGGTACCGGTTTCCGGCTTGGGGTACTGCCCCCATCACACCTTGGATCGACTCGATCTGTTCGGTGTTCACCAGTTCGGCATCGTGCAACTCGAATCGCAGTCGAGTTGCGCAGTAGCTCAGTGCGGCAATGTTCTCGGGACCGCCGACGCCGCGGACAATATCACTCGCAGTGGTCATTTTGATCTGTCCTTGTCTTCGGGGCGGACGCTCAGCCCTCGTCCACCGGGACGAGAGCGCGGACTTCGGCGGGAGTGCTGCACGCAACTGCCTTGGCAGCCAGCGCCTTGCATTGGTCCAGCGAATAGGCGCGAACGGCGGACTTTACCGCTGGGATCGCGGGGAGAGAACAACTCAGCTCGTCGGCGCCCAGGCCGACCAGGATGGGCACCGCCTGCGGGTCGGAGGCGATGCCACCACAGATACCAAGCCACTTGCCCTTCGCATGAAGGGCGTCGCAGGCCTGGCCGATCAGCCGCAACACTGCCGGGTTGCACGGATCGACCTGGGCCGCCAGCTTGGGGTGACCACGATCCATGGCCAACGTGTAGCTGGTCAGGTCGTTGGTTCCGACGCTGAAGAAGGCGACATCCTCGGCAGCGAACTGTTCCGCCATCACCCCGACCGACGGCACCTCCATCATGATGCCGACCTTGACATTGGCGCCGGCCCCGACAGCGGCAGCCTCCTCGTCCCAGATTCGTTTGGCAAACCGCCAGTCGTCGATCGTGGCGATCATCGGGAACATCACGAACAGCTCCGCCCCAGCGTCGGCCGCCTTGGCGATGGCCCGGCACTGGGTACGCAGCACCTCGGGACGGTCGAAGCCGAC
>JAAYVP010000063.1 GCA_012517115.1 Brooklawnia sp.
CCGCTCCGTCTGCGATGACGCAGTTCGTGCCGAACGTGCTGCCCGCCATCATGACCGCGTGGGTACCGATGACGCAGCCGTCGCCGATGACGACGCCGGACAGCGCGCCGCCCTTGGCCGTGGAGGACTTGGCGAGCTTCGACGACCAGCATCATGGAGCGTGGGTGCTGGAGGCCGGTGAGTACCAGATCTCGATCCGCGCCAATTCCCACGACGTCTACGCCACCGAGTCGTTCACGTTGGCCGCTGAGCAGGTCTTCGACGAAGCTAACCCGCGTTCGACCGACAAGCAGGCGGCGATCGCCCGCTTCGGCGATGCTCTTGGCGTCGAAGACTACCTGACCCGCGAATGGCTACCGGAAGCCCGAGCCTTCACCGGTCCCCAGGACGTCGACTTCACCGCCTCCGCCGAAGTGCTTGCTGCACTGGAGCCCTTCCAGGCGCCGACCGACGCGTCCTTGGGACTCACCGAGGCCGACATGCCGGCGATCGGGCAGACGCTCGACCAGACGATCAGGCTGGACGAGATGGTTGGCGTCGACCCCGACGACCCGAAGTGGGACGAGTTCGTCTCCCAGTTGACGTTGGACGAGATGGCCACGCTGAGCGGCAACGGTGCTTGGCACATTGAGGGGATTGAGCGTCTGGGCATTCCCAAGACCCTCACCCCAGACGGTTCCACCACCATCGGCGCCTCGGTCTACTCGGGCGCGATCATGGGTACCGACGCCAAGGGCGTCACCTACCCGACCCCGGTCGTCGTCGCGGCGACGTGGAACACCGACATCGCGAACCTGATGGGCACCTCCGTCGGTACCGAGGCTCAAGCCCTCGGCTACGCAGGTTGGTACGCCCCGGGCATGAACACCCACCGCGTGCCGTGGAATGGTCGGGCGTTCGAGTACTACAGCGAGGACGGCGTGTTGGCGGGCGGTATGTCGGGCAACGTGGTGCGTGGCGCCCGCGAGATGGGCCTGATCACCTACATGAAGCACTTCGCGCTCAACGATCGCGAGGCCAATACCCGGTCGTACCTGATGGTCTGGAGCAACGAACAGGCGATGCGCGAGATCTACCTGCGTCCTTTCGAGGCCGCGGTCAAGCAGGGCGGCAGTCTCGGCGCGATGAGCTCGTTCAACTTCATTGGCACCACTTGGGCGGGCGGGGATCAGCGGTTGCTGACCGACGTGCTGCGCAACGAGTGGGGCTTCCAGGGCCTGGTGATCACCGATGCGAACATGTACTCGTTCATGAATCCGGTGGCGGCGGTCTATGCGGGCGGCAACCTCTCCCTCGACGTGATGGCCAGCTACCGGCCGGGCAACACCAGCGCCAACCAGCTGAAGACCGCGGCGGAAAGCCCTGACACCCGGATCGGGATGAGCCGGGCGCTCCATGAGGCGACCAAGCAGACGCTGTACGCGGTCGCGCAGACCTGGCCGGTCACCGGCTAGTTCCACGGCGGAAACAGCGCAAGAGGGGTTGGCCGGCTTCACCGTCGGTCAACCCCTTCTCCCATTGAGGCGTCAGGGCCTGTTGGTGCCCCGGGAGTCAGGTGAGGGGCGGCACTGGCAGGATGGATGGCGGTGGACAGATGTCCTGACATGGAGGAGAGACGTGGATAACACCAACAAGCAGATCGGTTTCGTGGGTGCGAGCGGCCTGATGGGGCATGGCCTGGCCAAGAACATCGTCAGCAAGGGCTTCCCCTTGGCCTACACCGTGCGCAACCGGGTGCCCGAGGGGCTGGACGAACTGGGTGCCACCCGGGTCGCCGACTACGCCGAACTCGGCCGAGTCAGTGATGTGGTGGTGATCTGCGTCACGTCGGCATTGGACGTGGAGGCCGTTGTCACCGAGCTGTTGACCGAACCGAAGCCGGGTCTGATCATCATGGACGCGTCCACCTCGGAGCCGGCGATGACCTACGCCCTGGCCGAGAAGGCGGCCACGAAGGACGTCCGCTTCGCCGACATCCCGCTGACCCGGGGC
>JAAYVP010000002.1 GCA_012517115.1 Brooklawnia sp.
CCAGTCCAGACCGGCGCCCAGGGTCGCGGCGTGGTCAATCAGCGGGTCGAAGAGGTGGTGCACGAGCCGTTCGGCACCCGACGGCCCAGCATCGAGGTAGACCGCGCCGATCAGGGCCTCCAGCGTGTCGGCCAGGATGGATGTCTTGTTACTGCCGCCGGTGCTTAACTCACCGCGTCCCAGTTTGATCAGCTTGCCGATGTCAAGCTGACGGGCGACCACCGCCAGACTTACCGCGCTCACCACTTTGGCGCGCAGCTTGGCCAATCGCCCTTCGGCCAGATCTGGATAGCTGCGGTAGAGGTGTTCGGTGACGATGACGCCGAGCACGGCGTCGCCCAGGAACTCCAACCGTTCGTTGGTCGGGATCTGGCCGTTCTCGTAGGAGAACGAACGATGGGTCAACGCCAGATCGAGGAGCTCAGCATCCAACTCGATGCCGAGTTCCTCGATCAGCGAATTGAACAACGGTGACGACGACTGGTTGCCACCAGTCCGGGCGTCCACGCGCAGGTCAGGCTTCGAGGACCTGACGCCGATCGCCGCGCGGCCCGTACTGTCCGCAGGAAGGACACGCGGTGTGCGGCAGGTGCTGCTCGCGGCACGCCGGATTCGCACAAGTCACGGTCTGCACCGCGGTCGCCTTCCATTGGGAACGACGAGACCGCGTGTTGCTGCGGGACATCCGCCGCTTCGGAACAGCCACGGTGGTTCTCCTTCATAATGGTGCCCGCTGGGTGTTTGCGGGAGCCGCTTTCGGGCCAAGTCTTCGACGTCCGTCGGGACGCACGCCTGCCTACTTTACCAACCGCCACAGCCGTCCGCAAAACACCCGACTTCGCCCAAGGCACGCAACCCGACCGATCAGCGACCGTCGGCCTGGTCAGTCAATTCCTGCAGCACCGCCCAGCGCGGATCGATATCTCGTTCGTGTCGGTGGCTCGGATCGTCGTTGAGCACGAATCCGCACTCCGGGCACAGACCAAGACAGTCTTCGCGACACAACGGGACGAAGGGCAACTCGAGGACGATCGCATCTCGCATGGGCGGTTCGAGGTCGATGTGGTGGTCGACGATGAACAGAGAATCCTCCTCGGCCGGGCGCCCGGGGTAGTAGTAGAGGTCCTGCAGGCTGAAGTCACGGTGATCGCTGACCTCACCGAGGCAGCGAGCGCACTCCCCCACCAGTGCGGCCGAGACCACTCCAGTGGCGAGCACACCCTCGCTCACCGATTCAAGCCGAAGATCAATAGCGATCGGGCTGCCCTCTGGGACCCGAATCATCCCGACTCCCACGGCGGCCGGGGCAGGGATTTCCCTCTTCAGTGACTTCATCTCGCCCGGACGACGCATCAGTTCGTGGATGCCGACCACCCATGGGGAGCGTGGGTCGAGGGAATGTTGCACGGTCACCCAGCCAGCCTAGCGGCCGGAGGAAACCCGCCAGTCAACGCCCTACCTTCGCCAGGACCGCCCGATTGACGGCGGCAGTGACGAAGGGGCTGATGTCGGCGCCGTTGAAAGCAACCTCCCTGAGCAACGAACTGGAGATCGTGCCGAATTCGCTGCCAGCCGGGAGCAGGACCGTCTCGACGCCCGACAGTTGCCGGTTGAGTTGAGACATCTGCAGTTCATAATCAAAGTCGGAGCCGAACCGCACGCCCTTGACTATAACCCTGGCGTGCCGTTCGCTACAGAAGTCGACGAGAAGCCCCTCAATGGGAGCCACTTGCACGTTTGGCAGGTCGGCGACCGCGTCGACGCACAAGCGCATACGCTCGTTGAAGTCGAACATGTAGTTCTTGGTGGTGTTGCGTCCCACCGCCACGAAGACCTCGGAAAAAACGGCCGCGGCACGGGCGATGATGTCGAGGTGGCCGCGAGTGATCGGGTCGAACGACCCCGGACAGACCGCGCGGACGATATCAGTCGTGGCGTTGCTCATTGGCCCCCCTCGGGATCGGCTGCTGGACGTCCGAAATGCAACTGGGTCTCACCGTAGCGTCGCGTCCAGTTGTCCGCGAGCACTGCTGGCCAACGTAGTGCCGGGTCGCGGCTGGATCGCTCTACCACGACCAACCCGTCACTAGCCAGCCAGCTCTGCGCAACCCGCACCAAGACCGCCTCCACCTCGACGTTGCTCGTCGAGTAGGGCGGGTCGAGCCAGACCACGTCGAACTGTTCTGGGGAACCTGCCAGGAAGGTGGTCACATTGACCGGTTGCACCTGGACCCGGTCGGCCATCCCGGTGGCGGCCAAGTTGCGCCGGATCGACTCGAGGGCCTGTCGATGGTTCTCGACCAGCACTGCCCGGCTTGCACCACGACTGATCGCCTCCAGACCGATGGCCCCAGATCCTGCGTAAAGGTCCAACAGCGTGATGCCGGCCAACTGCTCCTCAGGCGCCGCATCGGCAGCACCTGCCCAGGTGGCCAGCATCGAAAACAGTGCCTCCCGCACCCGGTCCGTGGTGGGACGGGTGCGCTGCCCGACCGCACCGCGCAGCAGGGTGCCGCGGGCGCTTCCGGCGATGATCCTGCTCATTGGGGCAGCGTAGCTGGTGACGCTCGGGTGCACTGGCAAGCCAGCTGTTCGCAAGCCGTCTGATGGCCCTGCGCTCAAGTCCTGACATCAGAACCTCGGTTGCGCTTGAATGGGGGCATGGCAGACATGAACAGCCCCGTGACCATCATCCCGGAGGACTCCTGCTGGGGTTACCTGGCATCGCAAGAGGTTGGACGCCTCGGAGTGAGCGCGCACGATGTGCCCGAGATTTTCCCCATCAACTACTACGTGGATGGGGAATCGATCATCTTCCGCTCGGCAGAGGGCAGCAAGATGGACCAGCTCGCACTCAACAACAACGTCGTCTTCGAGGTCGATGGCTGGACAGACGAGGGCGGCTGGAGCGTCATGGTCAAGGGCATCGCCGAGCGCATCACCGACGAGCAAGAGCTCGCGCGCGCTCGCAAAGCGCCGCTGTTGGCTTGGGTGCCCACGGTCAAGACGATCTTCGTGCGTGTCAACCCGACCATCGGGGTAAGCGGACGGCATTTCGTCTTCGGAGCGGAACCCGCCCAGGGCTGACGCTTCCGATGGGCCACCGCCGGCTAGGCCGCTGCGGTGACCCACGTCTTGGTCGCGCAACTCGACCTCATGGCGGTGTGGGTCCTCTTCTCGGTTGATCGCGCAATCCATTAGGGAGTTTGACCTGCATGATGCTCGGTTCAGCGGGCGGTAGGTCCGTGTCCGCCGGATGCGGCCCTGCCGCCCGCGTCGTTTTCGCTTGAGAAGAGGAGATACGGGGTGAACGAAAAGGTTCGACTCGGTGTCGTCGGGGTCGGTTCCCAGGGCCGGATGTACGCCCAGTTGGTCGCCTCGGGACGGGCTCCGTCTTTGTCGTTAGGCGCCTTGTGCAGTGCCAACCCACAAAGCAACTCGCGGCAGTCGCACCAACAGTTCGCGTCCGAGTTGGGCGTCAGCTTGTTCACCGATTACGGCCAGTTGCTGCGCTCCGGCGAAGTGGAAGCGGTCGTCATCACCACCCCCCATTACCAGCACCCGCAGATGGCCATCGAGGCGCTCCAGTTCGGCATCAATGTGCTGCTCGAAAAACCTGCCGGCGTCTACACCAAGCAGGTGGCCGAACTGCTGCGGGTCGCCGACCAACGTCACGACCTGACGCTGGCCATGATGTTCAACCAGCGCGCCAACCCGCTTTATGCCGACCTCAAGCAGGCGATCGACGCCGGTACGTACGGGCAGCTGCGACACACGATTTGGCAGATCACCCACTGGTGGCGACCGGATGCCTACTACACCTCGTCGCCGTGGCGTGCCAGCTGGGGCGGCGAAGGCGGCGGCGTCCTAGTGAACCAGGCACCGCACCAACTCGACCTGTGGCAGTGGTTGTGCGGAAAGGTGACGCGGTGCTTCGCGCGAGTGCGGTTCGGCTACCGACGTGACATTCCGGTCGACGACGAGGTGAATGCCTTGGTCGAGTTCACCGGTGGGGCGAGCGGCACGTTCATGACTTGCACGAACGACTTGGTGGGCACCGACCGCCTTGAACTGCTCTTCGACCGCGC
>JAAYVP010000064.1 GCA_012517115.1 Brooklawnia sp.
CGCCGAGCAGGAAGGCGTGAAGGTCCACTGGCTGCGCACCATCAGCGAGGTCTCCGAGGAGATCGAGGTCGAGATCATGGAGCTCGACGAGTGGGGCAAGCCGCGCGGCACCGGCAAGTTCGAGAAGCTGCCGGCCGACACCGTGATCATGGCCGTCGGCCAGATGGCCGACACCGGCTTCCTGCGGAACATCCCCGGGCTGCGGTTCACCGACGACGTCGTGCAGGTCGACCCGGCCACCCTGATGACCGATGTGCCCGGCATCTTCGCCGGCGGCGACGCAGTGCCGTCGGAGCGCACCGTGACCATCGGCGTTGGGCACGGCAAGAAGGCCGCTAAGAAGATCGACGTCTGGCTAAATCGCCGACAGGAGTCGCCGAAGATCAAGCACCCGATCGTGGGCTTCGACGATCTCAACTTGTGGTACTTCGGCGACCATCCTCGGTCGATTCAATCAGAACTGTCGGCCAGTGAGCGCGTCCACGACTTCGGCGAGGTTGTGCAGGGCCTGACCAACGACGAGGCCGAGTTCGAGGCACGCCGCTGCCTGAGCTGCGGCAACTGTTTCGAGTGTGACGGCTGCTACGGCGCCTGCCCCGAGGACGCCATCATCAAGCTCGGCAAGGGCCATCGCTACCGCTTCGACTATGCCAAGTGCACCGGATGTGCAACCTGTTACGACCAGTGCCCCGTGCACGCCATCGAGATGATTGCGGAGAAGTGATGACTACCACTGCTGATGCGAAGATTCCGGCACCCCACCCGAACATGTTGGGGGCCGAGGACCCAGTGGCGAACCTCGACCGCGACCAGCCGGCCGCCAAGCCGACCGAGCGCTCGATCATCGACGGGAACACCGCTGCCGCCGACGTCGCGTTCCGCGTCAACGAACTGTGTTCGATCTACCCGATCACCCCGAGCTCGCCGATGGCCGAACTCGCCGATGAGTGGGCTGCGGTCGATCGTCCCAATATCTGGGGGCAGATACCGTCAGTCATCGAGATGCAATCCGAGGGTGGCGCGGCTGGCGCGCTGCACGGTGCGTTGCAGGCCGGCGCTCTGTCGACGACCTTCACCGCGTCCCAGGGTCTGCTGCTGATGATCCCGAACATGTACAAGATCGCGGGTGAGCTGACCAGTACGGTGATGCATGTGGCCGCCCGGTCGTTGGCCGCGCAGGGCCTGTCGATCTTCGGCGACCATCAAGATGTGATGGCCACTCGACAGACCGGTTGGGCGATGCTGGCGTCCAACTCGGTGCAGGAGTGCCATGACAACGCCTTGATAGCTCAGGCAGCCACGCTGCACTCCCGGGTTCCGTTCCTGCACTTCTTCGACGGGTTCCGCACCAGCCACGAGCTCAACACCTGCAACCTGCTAGAGGACGCCCAGTTGCGCGCCATGCTGCCCGAGCGGCTGGTCTTGGAGCACCGCGAGCGGGCCCTCAGCCCCGCGCATCCGTTCATTCGTGGCACCGCGCAGAACCCTGACGTCTACTTCCAGGGACGCGAGTCGGCCAACCCGTTCTACCTTGCGGTTCCCGGCATCGTGCAAGAGCAGATGGACAAGTTCGCCGCCCTCACCGGACGCCAGTACCACCTGGTCGAATACATCGGTGATCCCCAGGCCGAGCGTCTGGTCGTCGTGATGGGGTCTGGGGCTGAAGTGGTCGAGCAGGCGATCCAGCATCTGCGCACCAAGGGCGAGAAGGTCGGCATGCTGATCATCCGGCTCTACCGGCCCTTCCCGACCGAGGCCGTGCTGGCCGCCATCCCGGCATCGGTGAGCAAGGTCGCAGTGCTCGACCGCACCAAGGAACCGGGTTCAGGCGGCGAGCCGCTCTTCCTGGACATCACGGCGGCCCTGGCCGAGGCAGTCAGTTTGGGCAAGCGGGCCAACCTGCCTCGCATCATTGGTGGGCGTTATGGCCTGTCGAGCAAGGACTTCACACCGGCGATGGCGGTGGCGGTCTTCGACGAACTAGCCAAGAACGCCCCGCGTCCTCGCTTCACGGTCGGCATCAACGATGACGTAACCCTCCTGTCGCTCGACTACGACCCGACGATCGACCTGGAAGACCCACTCACCAAGCGTGCGGTCTTCTACGGCATGGGCTCCGACGGCACCGTCGGCGCGAACAAGAACACCATCAAGATCCTGGGTTCCGACTCCGACACCTACGCGCAGGGCTACTTCGTCTACGACTCCAAGAAGTCCGGTTCTCGCACCACCAGCCACCTGCGCTTCGGCCCCGACCCGATCAAGGCGCCCTACCTGGTGAACAAGGCTGGCTTCATCGGCTGCCATCACTGGTCGATCCTGGAACGAATCAACGTGCTGGAGTTTGCGCGTCCCGCAGTCTTCAGCCCTGACGGTGAACGAATCGACGGCACCACCTTGCTGTTGAACGCGCCGTTCCCCACCGACGAGATCTGGAACCGGCTGCCCGCACCGATGCAGCAGCGCATCATCGACCTCGGCATCGACGTCTACGCGATCAACGCCAACGAGGTGGCCCGGCTGGCCGGTCTGGGTGGGCGCACCAACACCGTGCTGCAGACCTGCTACTTCGCGATCTCGGGCGTCCTACCTCGCGACTTGGCGATCGAGAAGATCAAGGAGTCGATCACCAAGACCTACGCCCGCAAGTCGATGGAGATCGTCCGAAAGAACCACGTGGCCGTCGACAGCGCAATTGCGCAACTGCACCGGCTTGAGGTTCCCGACCGCATCACCAGCGAGCACGGCTACCTCGCTGCGGTACCGCAGGACGCACCAGAGTTCGTGCGCGAGGTCACCGCTGCCATGCTGATCGACCGAGGCGACGACCTGCCGGTCAGCAAGCTGCCGGTCGACGGTTCGTATCCGAGCGGCACCACCCAATACGAGAAACGGAACATCTCCGACATCATTGCGGTCTGGGATCCCGAGACCTGCATCCAGTGTGGCAACTGCTCGTTCGTCTGCCCGCACGCAGTGATCCGCGCCAAGTACTACGAGCCGCGACACCTGGCAGGTGCCCCAGCCAGCTTCGAGTCGGCACCGCTGGACGCTGCCGGCCTGCCACATACCCGCTACACCCTGCAGGTCTACGCGGAGGACTGCACCGGCTGCGCGCTGTGCGTCGAGGCATGCCCGGTCTCGCCGATCGGTCAGCCACAGCGCAAAGCGATCAACCTGGCACCGGTGCTGGATCGTGCCAAGCAACGCGAGAACGTCAAATTCTTCGAAACGCTGCCGCGGCCTAGGCGTAGCCGGGTCAACTTCGGCTCGGTGCGTGGAGTGCAGTTCCTCACCCCGCTGTTCGAGTTCTCGGGTGCCTGCTCGGGTTGCGGCGAGACGCCGTATCTGAAGCTGCTCACCCAGCTCTTCGGTGACCGGCTGCAGGTGGCCAACGCCACCGGCTGCTCGTCCATCTACGGCGGCAACCTGCCCACCACCCCGTGGGCGAAGAACGATGAGGGACGCGGCCCGGCCTGGTCGAACTCGCTGTTCGAAGACAACGCC
>JAAYVP010000425.1 GCA_012517115.1 Brooklawnia sp.
ATCGGCTTCACCTTGCCGAAGAACGTGTACCTGATCGGCACGATGAACACTGCCGACCGGTCGATCGCCCTAGTGGACGCCGCCATGCGGCGCAGATTTGCGTTCGTATCCCTGCATCCGTCGCAGCCCCCCACGCAGGAGGTGCTGCGGCGCTGGTTGGCAGCCTCCGAGCGTGACGGCGCCGTGGCAGATCTTCTGGATGAGCTAAACCGGCTAATCGAAGACCCCGACTTCAAGATCGGTCCGTCCTACTTCATGCGGGCGGCCGTCTACGAGCCGGGTGGGTTGGAGCGAACCTGGCGGACCGCGATCCTGCCGCTGCTTGAGGAACACCACTATGGCGACGGCGTCGACGTCGGCGCCCGCTACGGGCTGAGCACCATCCGCACGCGGGTCGAAGGCCGCGCGCAGGCTCAGACAGGAACACCTGGTGGCGCGCCCGCTGATCCTGCGTGAGGGGGAGCCCTCCCGGTCGGTGGAACTTCCACGATCGGTGGCGGACGCGCTGGCGGCATCCGGCGTGGTACAGGTCGGGTGGACGGACCGTCCTGGCTGGTGGGAGGTCGCCGCGTCCAACCAGATCGGCGTCGTCGTGGCTGGTGGGGTGCAGGTGGTGATCCAGCCGAAGCTCGACATCAACCGGCTGGTGTTCTTGATGGGGTACGCACGGCATCCGGACTTCTGGCGCGACGACCACGTCCGCCTGGACACCGCCGCCGACCTGCCCGAGGCGCTGACGGACGCCTTCGTTCGGCTCGCAAAGCGCGCGCTCGAGCAGGGCCTGCTCAAGGGATACCAGACTCTCGAGGAGACGCTGCCGGTGTTGCGCGGGCGAATCCGGGAGGCGGATCAGCTGCGTCGTCGTTGGGGCAAGGGTATCCCGCTGGAGGTTCGCTACGACGAATACACCGTAGACATCGCGGAGAACCGGCTGCTGCTGGCGGCGGCCGAGCAACTGTTACGCACACCGCAGGTCAGCGCGCGGCACCGGGTGGGGCTGCAACGGTTGCGGCTGCTGCTCGCGGACGTGACAGCACCGGTGCGCGGCAGTGTCCGGCCGCTGTGGACGCCGTCGCGGCTCAACGCCCGATACGCCCCTGCCTTGGAGCTGGCGGAGTTGGTGCTGGACGGTCGATCGTTCGAGCAATGCGTCGGCGATGTTGTGGTGTCGGGCTACCTGTTCAACATGGCCACCATCTTCGAGGACTTCGTGACCGTCGCGCTGCGCGAGGCACTGAAGCCGTATGGGGGACGGTCACTGCTGCAGTACGCAACGCATCTGGACGAGGACGCAGCAGTGCCGGTACGCCCTGACTTCGTTTGGCTGGAGCAGGGGCGTCCACGGATCGTAGTGGATGCCAAGTACAAGGCCGAGAAACCAAGCGGCTTCCCGCAGGCCGACCTATACCAGATGCTGGCCTACTGCACGGTGCTTGGGCTGCCGGAAGGTCACCTGGTGTACGCGAAAGGCAACGAGGACGCCCACGAGCACGTCGTTCGGCGCGCCGGCGTCCGAATCGTCACGCACGCCCTCGACCTGGACGTGCAGCCTGTCGAACTGTTGGCCACCATGGCCACGATGGTCAACGCCCTGATCCGTGCGACCACGCAGGAGACGGCGCACTCTGGAGAACTGATCAGCTAACCTTGGCGCCTCGTCCGCCATTTCTCTCACACGCTCCCGCCTGACCAAACGCAGGTTTCGCGTCGGTTGCGCGGTCACACGCCTTTCACGCTTGGTGACGTCGAGCGACTGGCCGACTACTTCCAGACGACTCCACTGGTGTTGCTCGGATACATGACAGAACCCCGCCCGAAGAAACCGGA
>JAAYVP010000065.1 GCA_012517115.1 Brooklawnia sp.
CGGGTGAACAACCCAATCATGAGCATGACGCCGACCGCTATCTCAAAGAACGGTTGCGCGTAGCCGATCACGGTGATCACCGAATGCGGCAACGGCAACTGGTAGAGCTCCACCTGGGCGACGTTCGCCTCCAGTCGTCCAACCTTCAACAACCCCGCGAAGGCGAGCCCGAAACCCAGAGCCAGTCGAGCCAACAGGCCCACCCAGTCCCGCCAGTCGCGGGTCACCTGCCGAGGGGCCACGTGGCCGATCCATGCGCTCACGGCGCCAATGATAACCGAGCCAACCGGCGCGTCCTCTGGCGCTATGGTGCGCAGTAGGCTTCGGCGCTATGACCGTTCCGCCGCAACCGCCCGCCCATGCCGACCATTTAGAACTGGTTGCGTACTTGGCCGCTCGGTGGCCCGAGAGCCACCCGCAACCGTCGCTGGCACGGATCACGGCCCTGTGCGACCTGCTCGGCGATCCGCAACACGCCTATCCGGTCATCCAGATCACCGGCACCAACGGCAAGGGCAGCACCGCGATCATGATCGACGCGCTGCTTCGGGCGATGGGACTGCGCACCGGACGATTCTCCAGCCCGCACCTGGTCGACGCCACCGAACGCATCAGCATCGACGGCGAGCCGATCAGCGAGGAACGCTTCGACCAGATCTGGTGGCAGATCGCGCCGATGGTTGAGATGGTCGATCAGCGATTGCTTGAGGGCGTGCCGATGACCTTCTTCGAGGTGATCACCGCCATGGCCTACGCGGCATTCGCAGACGCACCGGTGGACGTGGCGATAGTTGAAGTCGGCATGGGCGGAACCTGGGACGCCACCAGTGTCGCCGACGCACAGGTTGCGGTGGTAACGCCCATCTCGCTAGACCACACCCATCTGCTCGGCACCACGATCGCCCAGATCGCGGCAGAGAAGGCCGGCATCATCAAGCCCGGCTCGGTGGCGGTGCTGGCCGGGCAACCGCCGGAGGCCGCTCGGGTGCTGACGGCCCGTTGCGCCGAGGTCGGGGCCCCGCTGAAGCGTGAGGGGGTCGAGTTCGCGCTGCTCGACCGGCAACCCGCAGTCGGTGGTCAACTGCTGCGCATTGATGCGATGGACGGGCCGGTCGGCGATCTGTTCCTGCCGTTGTTCGGCGCGCACATGGCTCACAACGCGACACTCGCCCTTGCCGCGGTGGAAGCTTTCCGGGCAGCCCCGCTGACCGCCGAGGTGATCTGGGACGGGCTCAGCGCCGTAGTCGCCCCGGCACGGCTGGAAATGGTGGACGACGAACCAGTGGTGCTGCTAGACACCGCCCACAACTCGGCTGGCGTGCTGGCCACGCTGGCCGGACTCCGGGAGGCATATCTCGCTCAGCCGTTGATCGGTGTGGTGGCGATGATGCGAGACAAGGCCGTCGACGAAGTCCTCGACCTACTGGCCGCGGAGTTGGACACCATCGTCATCACGACCATGCCGGAGATCGAACGTGCGCTGACCGTGGACGAGTTGACTGCGCTGGCGGGGGAGTCGTTCGAAGCGAACCGGATACGGTCGGCGTCGGACCCTCGCAGTGCCATCCAAATGGCTCGCAGTCTGGCCGAGCAGGCTGGGCCGCAAGCCGTGGTGCTGGTCATAGGTTCGGTTTATCTGGCTGGCCAGATCAGGGCGTTGTTGGTCTCCGGTGCAGGTGAGGACGAACACCCGTAGGCCCGGACTGGACCACGAAGCTTTGCGTGGGTGCTTGTAGGGTTTTCGGTATGAGCAGCATTGAGCGCACCTTGGTCCTGGTGAAGCCCGACGGCGTGGCCCGGGGGCTGGTTGGCCAGATCATCGGCCGCTACGAGGCGAAAGGGCTGACCTTGGTGGCGCTCGAGATGCGCACCATCTCGTCCGAGTTGGCAGCTCAGCACTATGCGGAGCATGTCGGTCGTCCGTACTACCCGGGCCTAGTGGAGTTCGTCACGTCGGGGCCACTAGTGGCTATGGTGCTGGAGGGGCACCGGGCGATCGAGGCGGTGCGGCTGCTCAACGGCGCAACAGACTCGGCGGTAGCCGCCCCCGGCACCATCCGGGGTGACCTGGCGCTGTCCAACCGCCGTAACCTCGTCCACGCGTCCGATTCGGCGGTCACCGCCGCGCGCGAGATCGACCTGTGGTTCCCCGGATTGAGCTGAGCACATGTCCCAGCCGAACCCGGACCAGGCCACGCCACCGATCCCGCTGAACCCACCGATCTCCGGCCAGCGGCTAGCGGGCCCGCCCGGCCCGCAGCCGCCTCACTGGTCGTCCTACCAACCGACCTTGCCGGTGCGGCCCACTGACTACGTCATGTTCTGGCGGACACCGGCCTGGCGGTGGTGGCGTCCGGTGATCGCCCTGCTCCTCACGCTCATTCTGGGCGTGATGGCTTCGACCGTCCCCTACGGCATTTCGCTGATCATCGATACCGCAGCCGGCCGGATCGATCCGCTGGCTGACGACTACGACCCGTTCAACATCACCGCGCTGGGCTTCCTAGCGAACAATATTGGGCTGGCGAGCCTGATTGTCATCGCCGGGCTCGTCTCGTCCTCGCTGTTCAGACAACGCGCAGGCTTCATGGCTAGTGTGGTCGGGAAGCTGCGTTGGGCTTGGCTGGGGCGCTGCGTGTTGCTGATTCTGCCACTCTGGGTCGTCTACATCGGCCTCGACACCTGGCTGAGTGTGCGAGCTGGTGCCAGTCTCGACCTTGCGGTGAATCAGGATACCTGGCTGCTGATCTTCGGCATTCTGCTGACCACACCTTTACAAGCCGCAGGGGAGGAGTTCGGCTTCCGCGGGGTGGTCAACCGTGCGGTGGCCAGCTTCTTCAGCAAGAGCCGGGTGGGGCTGGTGGTGGGCGCGGTGGTCTCGTCCCTGGCTTTCGCCGCCGCCCATGGGGCAGGTGACGCGTGGCTGAACGCCTACTACTTCTGGTTCGGGCTTGCCGCCTGCTATGTGACCTGGCGGACTGGGGGCCTGGAGGCGGCGATCGCGATCCATGTGGTGAACAACGTTTGCTCCGAGGTGTTTTTGCCGTTCAGCGAGGTCAACGAGATGTTCCACCGTGAGGCAGGCACCGCCGGACCGCAGGTTCTGGTCGGGATGGCCGTCATCGCGCTGGCGGTGACGTTGCTCACCTGGCAAGCCAGCAGGCGCGGCCTCCAGGTCAGCGCTGCGCCTGCCGAGTCGATGATCAGCGCACCGGTTGCCGGGGCCAGCATTCCCGTGCCGCAGCAGCCGCCCATGTACCCTCGGCCCCAGTTGCCGTCACCCGCGCCTGGCCCGCAGCCGCAGCCAGGCCCGGAATCACCGCCACCTCCGCCACAAAGCGTGATCGCCGATCGTCTGGCGCCGCTGACAAACCCCCGTCCGTGGGAGTCGTCATGACCGCAAGTCCTCCCGATTCGCTGTTCAACCGGCTGGAGCCGCTGCTCGCGCAGGTGACCAAGCCGATCCAATATGTCGGCGGCGAACTGAATGCGGTGACCAAGGATTGGGCAGACACCGATCTGCACTGGGTGTTGATGTACCCGGACGCCTACGAGGTGGGCCAGCCGAACCAGGGCCAGGCGATTCTCTACGAGGTACTGAACGAGGTCGACTGGGTGTTGGCCGAGCGCGTCTTCTCGGTTTGGCCCGACCTTGAGCAGCGGATGCGCGCGGTGGGACTGCCGTTGTTGAGCCTGGAGAGTCATCGTCCGGTGAACAGATTCGACGTACTCGGCGTCAGTTTGGCGACCGAGCTCGGCTACACCAATCTGCTGAATGCGCTCGACCTAGCTGGCATCACGTTGCACAGCGTCGACCGGGCCGAGGACGAACCATTCGTGGTGGTCGGCGGTCACTGCGCGTCCAACCCGGAGCCGGTGGCCGACTTCATCGACGTCGCGGTGCTGGGTGACGGTGAGGAGGCGGTTCTCGAGTTCAGCCGGATTATCCGTGACTGGCAGACTGCTGGCCGACCCGAGGGCCGGGTTGGGGCGTTGGCACGCTTGGCCGCCACCGGCAGGTTCTACGTGCCACGGTTCTACGATGTCAGCTACGCACCTTCGGGAGCCATCGCCAAGATCTCCCCGAATCGACCGGGTGTGCCCTACCAAGTGCAGCGGTGGATCCTCACCAACCTGGACGAGTGGGCCTATCCGCGCCGGCCGCTGGTGCCGCTCGCCGAGACCGTACACGAGCGCTACTCGGTGGAGATCTTCCGCGGTTGCACTCGTGGTTGCCGGTTCTGCCAGGCCGGGATGATCACCCGTCCGGTGCGGGAACGCACCTTACCGGTGATCGGTTCGATGGTCGACCAGGGGTTGGCGGCCACCGGCTTGGACGAGGTGGGCCTGCTCAGCCTGTCCAGCGCCGACCACACCGAGATCGGTGAGATCACCAGGCAACTGGCGGACCGCTATCAGGGCTCCCAGGTCTCACTGTCGCTGCCGAGTACTCGAGTTGACGCCTTCAACATCGACCTGGCCGCCGAACTCGCCCGCAACGGTCGCCGCAGCGGGCTCACCTTCGCACCCGAGGGCGGCACCGAACGAATCCGGGCCGTCATCAACAAGAACGTCAGCGAGGAAAACCTGATCCAGACCGTCACCACGGCGTTCGCCGGTGGCTGGCGGTCGGTGAAGCTCTACTTCATGTGTGGTCTGCCTAGCGAGACCGACGAAGATGTGCTCGCCATCGCCGACCTAGCGCACCGCGTGATCGAGACCGGACGCCAGGCCGCCGGGCACCGGGACATCGGCTGCACCATCAGCATCGGTGCGTTCGTCCCCAAGCCACACA
The DNA here is from genome assembly GCA_012517115.1 of Brooklawnia sp. Classification (GTDB taxonomy): domain Bacteria; phylum Actinomycetota; class Actinomycetes; order Propionibacteriales; family Propionibacteriaceae; genus Brooklawnia. Next base: position 4,796 of record JAAYVP010000065.1, read on the forward strand.
CCCCCTTCCAATGGATCGGACAGACCGACCCTGAAGTCGCCAACGAGCGGATGCGGCAACTGAAGCAGCGTGTCAGGGACGACCGGCAATGCGGTCGGGCCATCGGCATTCGGTACTCCGACGGACGACCGGGCCTGATCGAGGGGTTGCTGGCGCGTGGCGACCGAAGGGTGGGGCGGGTCATCGAGGCGGTCTGGCGGGACGGCGGCATCTTCGACGGCTGGAGCGAGCATTTCGACTTCGACCGCTGGGTTCGCTGCGCCGAAGAACAGTTGGTCCCGCAGGGCGTCAGCCTGGCCTGGTACACGACCAGAGACCGGCCGGTGACGGAGGTGCTGCCCTGGGATCACCTCAACCTTGGGTTGGACCGGAATTGGCTGTGGGCGGATTATCAGGACGCTTTAGCGGGCCGCGCGGTGCACGACTGCCGCTGGGATGACTGCAACGACTGCGGGGTGTGCCCGGAGTTCGGGGTGGATATCGAGATCGGCCCGAGTGGCAGGCCGCTGCTGCCGCTGAGCGTGGTCAACTCGTCGTTGGGGTGATGTTTGAGGGCGGCAGGTCGAGTTCTTCCTCCAGCGTGCCGGACTGGATAGCGATGGTGCCGCAGATGACGAGCGGCACGAACATGGCCAACTGAAGCAGCAAGGGCCAGAAGAAGGAGCCGGTGGCGTCCTTCAGTGCGCCGATTAGAAATGGTCCCAGGGCAGCTAGCACGTAGCCGGCGCTCTGCGTGAAACTCGACAGTGCCGCGGTGCCCGCCGGGGTGCTGCTGTGCAGCCCGATCAGCACCAGTATCATCGGGAAGCATCCGCCGGCAACCGCCAACAGCGCCGGCCACAGCCACGCCAGCCGGGCAGGGTCAATGAGCAAACCGAGATAACCGGCCATGCCGCACGCCGTCATCAGCGCCAACAACCAGATCGGACGGCGTAGCCGATAGGTGATGGTCGGCACGACGAACGACAAGGGGATGCCCAACGCGGTGACGATGGTGAGGAAACTGCCCGCTTCGATCGAGCTGAAGCCAGCGTCCTGGTAGATGGTGGGCAGCCAACCGAACTGGGCGTAGGCCTGAGCTGACTGCATCCCGAAGAAGACCATCATCATCCAGCCCAGCCGGGTGCGCGCCGCATCACAGACGGTGACGGTCTTGGTGACGCGGTGCTGGGGTTCATGAAAGCGGCGTGTCGCCCAGGCCATCAGCGGTACCCCGAGCGCGGCAGTGATCAGCCACGACCAAAACGCCGCCCGCCAGCCTCCAAGTGCGATCGCCAGCGGCGCGGTGTAGAGGCTGGCCAAGGTGAGCCCGATCGACTGACTGGTGACGTATACCGCAGTCAGCAAGCCGTTCCTGGTCGGGAAGTGCGCCTTAACCAAGGGCGGCATCAACACATTGATGACCCCGATACCGGCCAGCGCGATGATCGTGCCGGCAAAGAACCCCAATGTCTGGTTGGCCAGAATACGAACTACCTGGCCCACCAGGTTCCCCCCGAGCGCTATCAGGGCGCTGCGGTGCAGCCCCCAACGCGCCGCCATTGGCAGAGCCAGGAAACCGAAGAGCGCAAAGCAGAGTGTCGGCATAGCTGTGAGCAGCCCGGCGAGCGTGGGAGACATCCCCAGATCGGCTCGTAGCTCCGGCAGAACCGGCCCGATGGCGACCGCGATGGTGCGTAAGTTGAACGAGACCGTGGCGACCGCCATGGTGAGCAGAAGCGTGGTCTTGGTGAAGCGCATGGCACCCTTCGTTGATTCGTTGAGCCGTTGAGCGGCAGTTCCTCGGTCAGCGTACGTGAGCTTCGGCGCTACGCTCATCGCATGGCTCGTCCGCAACCTCCTCAGCATCCGCCGCCCGTCCAGAAGCTGCGGCTTCACTACGCCAAACGGGGCCCGGCCCGGTTCGCGAGCCATCGCGACTTCAGCCGTGCGTTGGAACGGGCGCTGCGCCGCGCCCAGGTGCCGATGGCCTACTCGTCGGGCTTCTCCCCGCACCCTCGGATCTCTTTCGGGGGGGCCGCGCCGACTGGTACTGGCAGCGAGGCGGAGTATCTGGAACTCGGGCTCGCGGAGCGCTGCGACCCGAGCAGGCTGGTGGACGTGCTCACCAGTGCGCTGCCCGAAGGGTTTCCCGTGCTGCGGGCGGTGGAGGCGTCCGGCGGGCCGTTGGCCGACCGCCTGGAGGCGTCCGAATGGCTGATCGAGTTGCCCGGCGTCGCCCCGGCGGTCTTGCCTAGGTTGGCGCGGCTGCTCTGGGATGCCGAGACGGTAGAGGTGAGTCGGCTGACGAAGAAGGGTGAGCGCCGCTTCGATGCCCGCCAAGCCGTCGTACGGGTCTGGGCGGCGCAGGACGCGCTGGGGATCGTGCTGAGACACACCGAGCCGCTGGTTCGTCCGGACGACATCTTCGCTGCGTTGCGGCGGCTCGCACCCCAGGAGATGGCCGACGCCGACCCGCCGCGGGCCACCCGACTGCGGCAAGGCCCACTAGTCGGCGATGCGGTGGGTGACCCGTTCGAGGGAGCCACCTGAGAGCCGCGGCGGGAAGTCGCCGAGCGAATACGGCCCGGTATGGCATACTGGGGGGCAGGTAACGTGCCGCCGGCACGAACTATCAGGATGTCCATAGTCCAACCGCGACGCTGACTGCGAGCTGGCACCCTTGCGGGGGCCGCGAGCGCGGGGACGATGTGTAGCCCTGATCGTGCCACCAGTTTTGGGCCGTGGTCCGCCACGGCAGTGAGCCGCGCCCCATGGGGCGCAGAGGAGCATGCATGCTCGACAGCGATCCTGCGAACCGTCCGGTGGATGACGAAGCAGACCACTCCGCCCAGCAGACTCCGGCGCAGCAGCCGGCTGCTGACGACCTGCCCCGCCCGCCCAGCGGTCGGCGCGCCGCCACCCGTCCGGCAGGGCCACCGCAGCCGGTGAGTCTGCCGATCCAGGAGTGGTTTGATGAGCAGGTCCCGGTCGAACCGTCGAAAGAACCAGCCAACGAACCGGCAACACCGACCGATGAACCGGCGGTTGGTGAAGAGCAATTCGCGGCGGCGGAGTTGCCGCAGGCAGCGGAACCCAAGGATGCGATCTCCGAGCATGGCGTTGGCGAGTCGGCGGTCGAGTTCGATGTTCATGCGGTGGACACCCTGGAAGGGGGCACTGCAGAGCAGACTCCGATCCGACAGGTTGCGACCGATGATGCCCAGCCGCAGCAGGAATCCAGCGGCCCGCAGGAAGACCCGCCAGTTGGCCAGTCCCCGCTGGGCGGTCCTCTCCAGACAGATGAAGTGGCGTCGGCCGGTGGCGCGTCGACGATCCGTCGTCGCGGTAGTCGGGCTAAGGCGAAGGCAGAGCCTGCGGATCACACCGAAACCGAACACGTTGCCTCCCCCGAAATCGAGGCTGCGTTGAGCGTTGTCGAGGCATCTGCGCAGTCGCGGAGACGACGTGCGACTCGCACCAAGGCGGCCGACCTGATCGGTGATGAAGTGCCCACCGACGCAGCCGGTGAGGTCGACACCCAGCAGGTGCTGGCGTCGCTGGCTGCTGCCATCGCGGGCGGCCGCCCCGATGGGACGCCTACCGCCGCGCTTGAGCCTGGCCGACGACCTGCTCAGCTTGAAGGCCGCGCGCCGGAACCGGCACTTGAACGCGGTTTGGCGGAGGGTGAGGCAGCAGAGAGCCAAGCTGAAGAGGTGACCCCGGAAGTCGCCACCGACGAGACCGCCGACGCAGAAGAAGACGACGTACTCGGTGCGTCCCAGACCGGTGGATCTCCTCGGCGTCGGCGTCGTCGCGGCGGACGCCGTCGCCGTCGCGGTGGCTCGGGTGATGATGAGGGCACCGAAGACGGCGATGTGCCCGAAGAACATGACGAAACCGACGAAGATTCGACTACCGGTGACCAACCGGACGAGCCTGCCGGCTCTGGTGCCGAGTCCGGTGGCGGTTCGAGCAGGCGGCGGCGTCGACGCAGGCGCCGTTCGGATGATTCGGGTGGATACGACGACGATCCAGGCGATGTGGCGGTGCGGGTGCGTGAGTCTCACCGTTCGATCACCGATGAGATCTCCGGCATCGAGGGTTCGACCCGACTTGAGGCGAAGAAGCAACGCAGGCGTGAGGGACGCGCCGCTGGCCGGCATCGCGCGCCCATCCTCACCGAGGCAGAGTTCCTGGCGCGCAGGGAATCGGTCGACCGGGTGATGCTGGTTCGTCAGCGCGACGACTATACCCAGCTGGCGGTACTAGAAGACGGCATCTTGGTCGAGCATTACGTCGACCGCACGACGTCGACGTCACTGATCGGCAGCATCTACCTGGGTCGGGTCCAGAACGTGCTGCCGAGCATGGAGGCAGTCTTCATCGACATTGGCCGCGGCCGAAACGCGGTGCTGTACGCCGGCGAAGTCGACTGGGATGCCTTCGATGTCAGTTCTGATGCCCGCAAGGTCGAACAGGTCTTCAAGTCGGGGCAGTCGGTGCTGGTCCAGGTCAGCAAAGACCCGGTCGGCGCCAAGGGGGCCCGCCTCACTGGTCACGTTTCAATCCCCGGACGCTATGTCGTTTACTCCCCGGGCGGCCATCTGTCCGGGATTAGCCGCAAGCTCCCGGATGCCGAACGGCAGCGGCTCAAGCAGGTGCTTGACACTGTGGTTTCGGAGGATTCCTCGGTCATCGTGCGTACCGCCGCCGAGGGTGTCTCGGCCGAAGAACTCGTCCGCGACGTGGAGCAGCTCAAGGCTCAGTGGCAGCAGGTCGAGAAGAAGTCCAAGCAGGGCAGCGCCCCTCAGCAGTTGTATGCCGAGCCCGACCTGACCCTGCGGATCATCCGTGATACCTTCACCGAGGATTTCAAGCAGTTGGTTGTCGCGGGGAACGGTGGCCCGGATGACGCTTTCGACCAGATCGCTGGCTACCTCGATCGGGTGGCGCCGCAATTGGCCGACCGGCTGGTCAAGTGGGAGGCCGCCGAGGGTGACTTGTTCGCAAAGTTCCGTCTCGACGAGCAAATCAGTAAGGCGCTGGAACGCAAGGTCTTCCTACCCAGCGGCGGATCGCTGGTGATCGATCGCACCGAGGCGATGACAGTCATCGACGTTAACACCGGCAAGTTCACCGGGGCGGGCGGCAACCTTGAGGAGACCGTCACCCGCAACAATCTGGAGGCGGCTGAAGAGATCGTCCGGCAACTGCGCCTGCGTGACCTCGGCGGCATCATCGTCATCGACTTCATAGACATGGTGCTGCCCAGCAACCGCGAACTCCTGCTGCGCCGTTTGGTTGAGTGCCTGGGACGCGACCGCACGCGTCACCAGGTCAGCGAGGTGACGAGCCTAGGCCTGGTGCAAATGACCCGCAAGCGAATTGGCACTGGGCTGGCCGAGGCATTCACGGAGCCCTGTGACCAATGTGGTGGTCGTGGCTATATTCGCCATGACGAACCTGTGGAGTCCCAGGCACCCGCTGACGGAGGAGAGCGAGGAGCCGGTCGATCCGGGGCCAGCAACGCCGGTGGCAACCGTGGACGAGGTGTCCGCGCCACCAACAGGACGCGGACGAAGCCCGAGGAGCCTGCCAAGGCCAACCAGGTGGTCCAGCCGACGGAGGCGGCCAGGCAAGCCGCAGCGAAGGTGGCGGCCGCGTCCCGGCATCACCTGGAGCCCGGCGCTGACGCGGCTGACGGCATCGAACCACCGGTTGCGGCCACCGTCGATGCCGTCCAAGCCGAGGCCGTTGCCCCCGAGACGGTTTGACCGGCCGGGTCAGCGGCACGTAAGATAGATATTCGGTGCGTGCTCAGCCGGTGGAGAATCGGCTGGGACGACGTAGGCGTTGGGTGTCGTGGCCAGTCTGGTTGGCGGCTGTGACGTCATCAGTACAAACGAGAGTTCCGTCCTCGTTGCTTGGGGGCGGTTGAGCGAGAGTGAGTCAGGCGTGTACGCGATCGTGCGTAGTGGCGGCCGCCAGCACAAGGTGGCCGTGGGCGACATCGTCGAGATCGACCGGGTCGTTGACGAGGTCGGCAGCAGCATCACGTTGCAGCCCCTGATGCTGGTCGACGGCGACGACATCACCACCGCCCAGGACAAGCTGGGCAAGGCTTCGGTGACTGCTGAGGTGCTCGGCGAGGTCAAGGGTCCCAAGATCAGGATTCTGAAGTACAAGAACAAGACCGGATACACCAAGCGCCAGGGGCACCGTCAGAAGTACACCCAGGTCAAGGTCACCGGAATCGAAGGCTGAGGTAAGGCAGATGGCACACAAGAAGGGCGCGTCCAGCTCGCGCAATGGTCGTGATTCCAATTCGCAGCGCCTCGGTGTGAAGCGCTTCGGTGGCCAGCAGGTCAACGCGGGTGAGATCCTGGTTCGGCAACGTGGCACCCACTTCCACCCCGGTGAGGGTGTGGGCAGAGGTGGCGACGATACTCTGTTCGCGCTTGTCGCAGGCAAGGTGCAGTTCGGCACGCGCCGCGGTCGAAACGTGGTGAACATCGAGCCAGTGGAGGCTTGAGACCCCCGGACTCATTTCGGCGAGGGACGCTGCGTTGCGCCCCTCGCCGTTGCATTTGGGCGCCGGGAACGGGTGAAATCCTTAGTCATCACATATGTGAATTCGCTCGGTGCTGCCGGACCCAAGCAGGGCGAACGCGTCCTAGCTCCCTTGCGTGCGCTCGGCACGGTGCTCATCGACTTGAGCGGTGTGGTGCAGTGGACCGAAGCCCAGCAGTTCTTCGACGCCGACTACCCGCGAGGCGGTCGGTATCACTGGAAGTCGGCCCATCTGAGCGGGTTGGGTGACGACGCTGTCGATGTCTTGTTGGACATGACCTCGCGGCGGCCCAGCACTGCGGCCACACTGGACATCTGGTTCAACGGTGGCGCGATCTCCGACGTCCCAGCGACGGCAACGCCGATCAGCACCCGCGCCTTTCCCGTCATGATCGGGATTGAGGCGAACTGGACCGATCCTGCGGCTGACCGGGTGAACCGTGAGTGGTCCCAGGAAGTGGCGGCGGCCCTGAAGCCATACTCGGCAGGGGGCGCGTACCTGAACTTCGATGACCTCACCGACCCCGATGCGGCCCGGTTGGCCCATGGAAAGAACTACGATCGCTTGGTCGCGGTGCAGCGCAGCTTCGACCCGCACAACGTCTTCCGTTCGCGCAGGGGCGCGACCGGCTGACGGCTGGGGTCCGTGGGCCCGAAGAATGCTGCCTCGGGCGACGACACACCCAATTTGTCAAGCCCCTCGCAGGCAAGGACACCGCGTAAGTCGAGTCTCCGATGAGTGTCGTCGGGAACTTGACCTGCGACTGGCAGAAGTCGTACAGTGCCGTTGTTTGAACAACCCTTCGGGTGTCACTGCTTGGCAGGCATAACCGGAAACCAGGGAGTCGGTCGCTGGCAACGTCCAGTGATTGACACCTGCTCGATGAGGAGCTTCCGTGAAAGAGCCGTCATACCGGGTGGTGCGTGTCTTCAACAACAACGCAGTGCTCGTGCGCAAGGACGAGGACGAACTAGTCGTCGTCGGGCGCGGTATCGGCTTCGGGCGTCGGGCCGGTGATCGGATTGCTGCTGCGAACGTGCAACGGCAGTATGTCGAGATCGGTCACGACAAGGCACAATACCTCGACCTGATGAACTCAATCGACCCCCGGGTCTTCGAGGTCATCTCTACGGCGGTCGATCTGGCCGTCGACCTGTTGGGTGAGCTTCACCCATCGGTCTACCTACTGCTCGCCGATCACCTCGCCTTCGCCGTGCAACGGTTCCGCGAGGGGGCGGTGATCGTCAATCCCCTGCTCGGGGAGATCAGAGTCGTATTCCCGGCCGAGTTCGGTGTCGCCGAACTCATGTTGGGGTACATCAACTCGCACTTGGGCATCGAGTTGCCTACCGACGAGGCGGCGTTCATCACGCTTCACCTTAACGCAGCTCGTACCGGTTCCACCGTCAAGCAACCCCTGCAGCAGGCCAATGTGCTCGGGGGAATTGTGGAATTCGCTACTGCCTGGCTGGGTAGCCCCGCCACTTCTCCCACCGTTCACGACGAACTCGTCGGAGCAGTGGCGCGGCTGGCCAGCCGGTTGAAGTCGGGCGCCTACCGAGTCAACCTGGCCGCGCGCTCAATCCAACGCGACCTGCCCCAGGAAACCGAACTGGCCAGGCAGATCGTGCTGCGGATCCTCCAAGTCGAGCAGCTTCCACGGGAAGCCGTCGGAGAAGTGGCCAACCTGGCCGTCTTCCTGCACGGCTGGCAGCAGGACGTCAACGACACGAAGAACATCTGAAAGGCAGACATGGAGAAGTTACAGAAACTAGGCAAGGCGCTGATGGGTGCCGTTGCCGTCATGCCGGTTGCGGCCATCCTGATGGGTATCGGTTACTGGATCGACCCGGAGGGCTGGGGTGCCAACAGCATCGTCGCGGCCGTCCTGATCAAGGCCGGCGCAGCAGTGCTGGACAACCTCGGCTGGTTGTTCGCCATCGCCCTTGCTTTCGGGTTGGCCAAAGACTCCAACGGTGCAGCGGCACTGTCGGGTTTCCTCGGTTACGCAACGGTGACGCTGCTGCTCGGCCCCACAGCGGTGGCTGGCTACAAGGGGATCGACTTGGAAGCCCTGGAGGGTCAAGCGGCAATCGATTGGGCGTCCCAAGGCTGGAATGCGATCAACGACAAGAACGTGCTGATCGGCATTCTGGTCGGCATCTTGGCGTCGTGGACCTACAACAAGTTCCACTCCACCAAGCTGCCCGACTTCTTGGCCTTCTTCTCCGGACGCAGGCTGGTCCCGATCATGACCTCGTTGCTGTCCATCGCGCTCGCAGCTGTGCTGTTTGTGCTCTGGCCGATCATGTACAGCGGGTTGTTCCACTTCGGTCAGTGGATCCAGGGCATGGGCCCCATCGGAGCAGGCATCTACGGGTTTGCCAACCGGCTGCTCATCCCAACCGGTCTGCACCACGCCCTGAACTCGATCTTCTGGTTCGACGTGATCGGTATCAATGACATCGGCAAGTTCCTCGCCGGTGGCGCCACCATCGAGGCCGCTCGTGCAGCTACCGACGCCGCGACCTGCCCCGGGCTGTGGGCTAATGGCACCTGCACTGTGATCGGTGTCGTCGGACGCTACCAGGCCGGCTTCTTCCCGGTGATGATGTTCGGCCTGCCAGCAGCCGCCCTGGCCATGTACCTGCGCGCCGACAGCAAGCGCAAGAAGACCGTGGCCTCGCTCATGCTCGCCGGCGCGCTGGCGTCCTTCTTCACTGGCGTCACCGAACCGCTGGAGTTCTCGTTCATGTTCGTCGCGCCGTTGCTGTACGTGGTGCACGCTGCCCTCACCGGGATCTCGCTGGCGATCGCCGCTGCCTTCCACTGGACGGCGGGTTTCGGATTCTCCGCCGGTTTCGTAGACATGGCGCTCTCAGCGCGCAACCCGCTGGCCAACCAATGGTGGATGTTGCTGGTGCTGGGCTTGGCTTACGCGGCCATCTACTTCGTCGTCTTCTACTTCCTCATCGGCAAACTGAACCTCAAGACACCTGGGCGCGGTGAGGAGCTCGAAGCAGACTCGGGTTCGACACTGAGCGGTGATGCTGCCATGGCCGACGTGGCCGGTCAGATCATCACCGGGCTGGGCGGTATCGACAACATCGACTCCGTCGACTACTGCGCCACCCGGTTGCGTGTCGTGGTCAAGGACTACACAACGGTGAAGGAGGCCGAGATCAAGAAGGCTGGTGTGGCAGGGGTCATTCGTCCTTCCCAGAAGTCGGTGCAGGTGGTTATCGGCCCCAAGGTCCAGTTCGTCTACGATGAGGTGGCTCACCAACTCGGCTCGTCCCAAGCGGCGCTACGAGGAGAACAGGAGGCCTGAAATGGCATTGTTCGGTATGGGCAAGAAGAAGGTGAACCTTGTCGCCCCGTTCGCGGGCCGGATAGTCACCGTGGACGAGGTGCCCGACCCGGTGTTCGCTCAGCACATGTTGGGGGACGGCTACGCGGTGATCCCCGCCGAGGGGCAGGCCACGGTTGACGTGGTCGCCCCCGTCTCGGGCCAGTTGATCAACATCTTCGGTACCCGCCACGCTTTCGCCATCATCGCGGACGGAGGCCTGGAGGTGCTGGTGCACATCGGGCTGGACACTGTTGAATTGCGCGGTGCAGGATTCGAGGCGCTGGCCGAGGCCGGCAGCAAGGTGATTGCCGGCCAGCCCATCGTCCGGATGGATGTGGCCAAGGTCCGAGAGTCTGGACGCGATCCGATCACCCCGGTGGTCTTCACCAAGGCAGCCCAGGTGGACAACGTCAAGGTCACCACAGGTGAGGTGAGCGATTCGCAGGCCACCGTCTGCACTGTCACCTTGGCCTGATCGAACCGGCTGGCCAAGGCGCCCAGAATGCCCGCGCGTCCCCTCGGGTGCGCGCGGGCATTCTGGTTGTCGGGCCTGTTTCGCTCAAGCCAGCGGATACCAGATGGTGTGTTGGGCGTGGCGCGCGCGGACAAGTAAACTCGTACGATACGTCCGCGGGCGCTCCTGCCCAGACGGACGCCCGCCGGTAAGAGAGATCAATCCATGGCCATTCCGACCTTCGTCGACCGCGCTCGGCTCACCGTGAGCGCCGGCAACGGGGGGCACGGTTGCGCGTCGGTGCACCGCGAAAAGTTCAAGCCTCTTGGTGGCCCCGATGGCGGCAACGGCGGGGACGGTGGCTCTGTAGTGCTGCGCGTCGACCGGGGCCTGACCACCCTGGTCGACTATCACCGTCAGTCCCAACGGAAAGCGTCCAACGGTCAGCCCGGTATGGGAGGCAACCGCAACGGCGCGAACGGCGCCGATGTCGTACTGAGCGTGCCACCGGGCACCGTGGTCACTGACGCCAGCACCGGGGAGTTGCTCGCCGACCTCGGCGAGACGGATGAAGTCGTGGTGGCGCTCGGTGGTCGTGGCGGACTTGGGAACGCCGCTTTGGCGTCGGCTGCCCGGAAAGCACCGGGATTCGCGTTGCTGGGCGAGGAGGGTGACCAACGTGTCATCGACCTGGAGCTCAAAGTGCTCGCCGATGTCGGTCTGGTCGGCTTCCCGAGTGCTGGCAAGTCGAGCCTGATCGCGGCGATCTCGGCGGCGAAACCGAAGATCGCCGATTACCCGTTCACCACCCTGATACCCAACTTGGGGGTGGTGGTTGCGGGCGAGACCACCTTCACCGTCGCCGACGTGCCGGGCTTGATAGCGGGCGCCAGCGAGGGACGCGGGCTAGGTCACGATTTCCTGCGTCACATCGAACGCTGTCTGGCGATCGTGCACGTCATCGACTGCGCTACTTGGGAACCTGGTCGCGAGCCCGTCGGTGACCTGGACGTCATCGAAACCGAGCTGGCCAACTACGGGGGTCTGGCCGACCGTCCCCGGCTGGTGGCGCTGAACAAGATCGACATTCCGGACGCTCGGGAGCTTGCCGAGATGGTCCGGCCGGAGCTGGAGGCTCGCGGCCTGCAGGTCTTCCCCATCTCGACTGTGACTGGTGAGGGGCTGCCCGCGCTTACCTACGCGATGGCGGCGATCGTCGCCGCGCGCCGGTCGACCAGCGACGCCACTCCTCGTCCTCGCATCGTGGCCCGGACTCAGCGGCCGCCCGACGACCGAACCGAGTTCACCATCAAGCGACAGGGCGATGGCGAGGGCGGTCAGGTCTGGCGGGTTCGTGGCGCCAAACCCGAACGCTGGGTGAAACAGACCGACTTCGCCAACGCGGAGGCCGTCGGCTACCTCGCCGACCGACTCAACCGCCTCGGCATCGAGGACGAGTTGCTCGCCAAGGGCGCTCAGCCGGGGGACGCGGTGGCCATCGGCGCTGGCGAGCACCCGGTGGTCTTCGACTTTGCGCCCCAGATCGAGACCGGCGCTGAGCTGTTGGCACGACGCGGCGAGGATCCTCGACTCGAGGAGGTGCGTCCGTCGGTGCAGCGTCGCCGCCAGCTGGACGCCGAATACCATGCAGCCCGCGATCAGCAGATGGGCGCCGACCGCGACGTGGACTGGCGCGAGCGGCACCGCCGTGCCTTGGCCGAGGAACTGTCACACGATTTCGACGATGAGGATGACCGGTGAGTCCCGATTTCGATGGTGCATTGACTGAAGAAGAAGTCCGCCGTGAGGTGGCGGAGGCTAGGCGAATCGTCATCAAGGTGGGTTCGTCATCGTTGAGCAGTGAGTCCCACGGCCTCAACACCGAGCGGGTCGCCGCCCTGGTGAGGACGCTGGCAGGCTGCCATGACGAAGGCCACGACGTGGTATTGGTCAGCTCGGGGGCGATCGCCGCTGGCTTGTCGCCGCTCGGTCTGCGTCTGCGGCCGCGCGACCTTGCTCATCAGCAGGCAGCCGCCGCTGTCGGTCAGGGTCTGCTCATGCAGCGCTACACGGAGCTCTTCAACGCTCGCGGGATCTTGGTTGGGCAGGTGCTGCTGACCGTCGAGGACCTGACTCGCAAGGCGAGTTACACCAACGCACTGCGGACGCTGGGTACGTTGCTGCGGATGGGTGCGGTGCCGATCATCAATGAGAACGATGCGGTGGCCACCCACGAGGTGCGATTCGGCGACAACGATCGACTTGCCGCCCTGACCGCGCAACTGGTGCGCGCCGACGCGCTCGTCCTGCTCAGCGACGTCGACGCGCTCTATACCGCGCACCCGGACGAGCCGGACGCCGAGCCGATCACCTTCGTCCCTGATGTTGAGCAACTGAACGTGGACACCCACCGCATCGGCTCGGGGATCGGCACCGGCGGCATGACGACCAAGATCCAGGCAGCTCAGATCGCTACCAGCGCCGGCATCCCCGTCGTGCTGGCCCGGGCGGAGGCCATCGAACAGGTCTTGGCCGGAGATCAGGTCGGCACCGCCTTCTCGCCGATCGATCGACCTCGGCCCCGGCGGTTGCTGTGGTTGGCACATGCGTCGGTTTCCCGTGGCGAACTGCACCTGGACGCCGGTGCGGTCCGCGCGGTCACGCAACGCAACGCGTCACTGCTCGCCGCTGGCATCACGGAGGTCATCGGCGACTTCTCGGCTGGCGAGCCCGTGGATTTGATGGATCCGAGCGGTCGGCCCATCGCACGGGGTCTGGTCAATTTCGACGCCGCCGACCTCCCTCGGATGCTCGGCCGTAACTCTCACGAACTGGCTGCCGAACTCGGTGTCGAATATGAGCGAGAGGTCGTGCATCGGGACGCCATGGTGCCGTTGAACCACGGCAGCGTACTGCCATGACACCCAGTCGGCGGGGCAGAAACCGTGGACTCTTGGGTGGTCCACAAGCGGACGACTAGTCTGGGCGTATGACCGAAGTGGTTGAACTTGCCCGGGCCGCGCGGGTCGCTGCTCGGCAGCTGGCAGTGCTGGACCGTGCCCACAAGGATGCCGCGTTACACGCCATGGCTGACGCCTTGGCGGATGCTGCCGACGACGTGTTGACGGCAAACGCCTCCGACGTCGCCCGGGCCCGCGAATCTGGCACATCAGAAGCCCTCATCGATCGGCTGAGCCTGAGTCAGGCCCGCATAGACAGCATGGTTGTCGGTTTGCGGTCGCTGGCCAGCCTGCCCGATCCGGTCGGCGAGGTGGTTCGTGGCTGGCAGTTGGCCAACGGCGTGCATATCGACCAGGTCCGCGTACCTCTGGGAGTAATAGGGATCATCTACGAGGCACGTCCAAACGTCACCGCCGACGCGGCCGGTATCTGCCTGAAGTCGGGCAACGCGAGTCTGCTGCGGGGCAGTTCCAGTGCGGTCAACTCCAACCGGGCCATCGTCAAGGCGCTGCGTGCCGGGCTGGATTCTGCGGGGTTGCCGCAAGACTCCGTTGCGCTGGTCGAGGGCGGCCACGAGACTACCACCGAAATGATGCAGGCTCGCGGCCTGATTGACGTGCTCATCCCGCGCGGTGGGGCAGGCTTGATCAATGCAGTGGTCACCGGTTCGCAAGTGCCGGTGATCGAAACCGGCACCGGCAATTGCCACCTCTTCGTGGATGTCGCCGCAGACCAGCAGATGGCACTGGGGATCATTCTTAACGCCAAGACCCAACGGCCGAGCGTCTGCAACGCTCTTGAGACTCTGTTGGTGCACCGTGGAGTCGCCGACGAATTCGTTCCTGTGGCGGTGGACGCGCTCACCAATGCCGGGGTCACGCTGCACGGCGATGATGCGTCACGCCAGATCGATCCGCGCATTACCCCCGCCACCGCAGACGAGTACGACGCCGAGTACCTGTCTCTTGATCTGGCGGTGAAGGTCGTGGACAACCTGGATGCTGCGCTGGCACACATCCGCGACCACACCACTGGTCACTCGGAGACGATCATCACCAATGACGCAGTAGCCCAGCGACGCTTCGTGAACGAGGTGGACGCGGCTGCCGTGCTGGTCAACGCGTCCAGTCGATTCGTCGATGGTGGCGAGTTCGGGTTCGGCGCTGAGATCGGCATCTCCACGCAGAAGACCCACGCTCGCGGTCCGATGGCGCTGCCCGAGATGACGTCCACGAAGTACGTGGTCACCGGTTCCGGACAGGTGCGTGCGTGAGCCAGGCGATGGTGGAGGTCGGTTCGCCGCATGAGGTTCCGATTGACCTCGGCCTGGCTCGCGTCCGCGATGGCAAGCGGCGTTACCGGCTGGGGGTGATGGGCGGCACATTCGATCCGATCCACCATGGTCACCTGGTTGCCGGTAGCGAGGTAGCGGCCCGCTTCCACCTAGATGAAGTGGTCTTCGTGCCAACTGGCACGCCCTGGCAGAAGGCTGGACGCCGCGTCAGCAGCCGCGAGGACCGCTATTTGATGACGGTGGTGGCCACCGCCTCCAATCCACGCTTTTCGGTTTCACGCGTCGACATCGATCGGCCTGGCAACACCTACACCGTCGATACGCTGCGCGATCTGAAAGCCGAGCGGGGCGCAGATGTCGATCTGTTCTTCATCACCGGCGCCGACGCTTTGGCGTCCATCCTTACTTGGCGGGGTGCCGACGAACTGTTCGATCTGGGCAAGTTCGTCGGGGTTTCGCGCCCCGGGGTTGATCTGCGTGCCAACGACCTCAGCCACCTGCCATCCGACAAAGTGACTCGATTGGAGATACCCGCTTTGGCGATCAGTTCCACGGAGTGCCGCAAGCGGGTGGCGGAGGGTCTGCCGCTGTGGTACCTCGTGCCGGACGGTGTCGTCCAGTACGTTGCGAAACGCGGAC
Source organism: Brooklawnia sp. (assembly GCA_012517115.1). Lineage (GTDB taxonomy): Bacteria > Actinomycetota > Actinomycetes > Propionibacteriales > Propionibacteriaceae > Brooklawnia. The sequence goes on from JAAYVP010000065.1 coordinate 20,049, forward strand.
TGTATACGCCCGCGAACGACGGGACGGTGCTTATTGCCGACCCAATCGACTGATACTGACCTGTCCATCGACCAGTCTGGAAGCCGAATTGACCGCAACTGAAGAAGCCGTCCGCGTGACCCGGCTGGCCGCAGCGGCCGCCGATGAGAAGAAGGGCCTCGACGTCGTCGCCCTAGATGTGTCGGAGGCGCTGGCGATCACCGACGTCTTCATGATCGTCAGCGCCAACAACGAGCGACTCGTGGGTGCCATCGTGGATGCTATCGAGGAGCGCCTGATTGAGCGTGAGGGACGGCGTCCCTCCCTTCGGGAGGGTGGCCGAGAAAATCGCTGGGTGCTGCTGGACTACGGCGACATCGTGGTGCACGTGCAGCATTCCGAGGAGCGGAGCCTTTACTCGCTTGAGCGGCTGTGGAAGGACTGCCCGCGGATCGCACTGGCACTCGATGAGGTCTGAGCAGTGACTGCCCCGCGGACGCGGATCGTGCTGTGGCGGCACGGTCAGACCGACCATAACGTTGAGGGTCGATTTCAAGGGCAGGCCGATATTCCCCTGAACCAGATTGGCCGGGGCCAGGCAAGACAAGCCGCAGCCCTGCTCGCCCAACTCCCGGTCGACGTGGTGGTCTCGTCACCGTTGCGTCGCGCCCTGGTCACCTGCCAGACCCTGGCCAGGCGGCTCGACCTGCCTGTCAGCACCGATGACCGGTTGATGGAGATCAGCGTCGGTTCGTGGGAGGGACTCCTGGACTCCGAGGTGTACGCCGCCCATCCCGACTTCGCGCTTGCGCTGGATGAGGGTCGTGACTTCCGGCGGTCGCCCGAGGGCGAGACCGCGCTCGAGGTGGGGGAGCGGGTTGGGGCCGCCTTGCGGGACATCGCCGACGCGAATCAGGGCAAGACGGTCGTTGTCGGCTCCCACGGGCTCGCCATTCGGATGGGTACTGCCCGCGTGCTGGGCTGGGATTACCCGACGACGACGCGGTTGGCGAGCATGTCCAACTGCGGTTGGACGATCCTGACGGCGCGACCGCAGGGGGACTGGAAGCTGGTCACCTGGAACCAGGTTGCCTCGCCTCGTCCCGCCTGATCCCGCTGCCGGCGGCCAGCGATCGTGCCGGATTCTGGCCGTCTGCGCAGGGAATCCGGCACATTCTCTTCGGCTTTGCGGGGCAGACACGAGGCGCCGCTGGCGCTAACGAGATTGAAAAGGGCAGTTGACCAGCGCAACGCCTGAGGTCCGCCACCTCGTTGTAGCCCTGGCGCCGCCGAAGACTCACTTGAGCTGTCATCTGCGTCGGTAGGACTTTCACCACCCATGCGAAAGGACCCCTGACGCTGCAAATATGCAGGTCAGAGGCCCTTTCGTGGTTGAGGCTCGAACCAATTGGCTCAGGCGGGGCTCAGCAGATTACCCTTCACGTGGTCGAGGCGCCACGTGCTCTCGTTACCTGCCTGGGTCTGCTTGCAGTACCAGCTGTGCAGCTCAGTGCCGAATTGGTGCTGGAAGACGCATGCCGCGCCGTCACCGTACAGCGGGTTGCCAGGGACCTCGTAGAACGGCCCGGTGGCCGACCTACCGGACATGATTCGCGTCTTCCAGACGCCGCTCTCCTTGGTTTCGACGGCCAGATAGTAGGTGCCGTTGGCGTACATCATCGAAGGCGCCGCAAGCGTGTTGCGGGACAGCGCGATCAGAGTCCCCAGATCACCACTGCCGCCTCCGATGAGGCCATCGATGCTGGTTGCGGACTTGACCCTGATCTCGTACAGGTACTCGGTACCGGGAATCACCCGGTAGAAGTACAGGTAGTAGCGGTTGTTGGTCGGGTCGCGGAACAACGTCGGGTTACCGATTCCGGTGGTGCCAGCCGCTTCCAGCAGAGTGGTCGAGTCGCCGAACTCGGTACCATCGAGGCCGTCCTCTGACCACTGCAGCGTGACGGTGGTGTCCCATTCCCCGTTGACCACCATTGCGATCCGCGAGCCGTCCGCGATGGCGCCGAACGCCCAACGGCAAGGCCATGAGTCACTGAACCAAGGTTGGTGGCCACCGACATACCAACTGGAGGAGTCCAAGTTGTTCGTGCGCGCGATGTTGATGCCACCGCAGTCGTTGTGCCCGAAGTATCCGAGGTAGCGGTAACCCGCGTTGATGTCGGAGAGGTTGGTCGGATTCACGTCCAGCACGCTCATCGTGTGCGGGTACTCGCCCGGGGCGTAAGAACTGCTGACTACAGCGGCTTGTGGGGTGCCAAGTGAGAAGTAGCCGGTGTAGATGCTCTGCGTCGCGTGTGCGTAACCCAGATGTGTCTTGTTCGTGTAGCCCCAGGACTGCATGGTGGCGTCGGAAACCTCGTTCTCGCTCACCGTGATCCAATCGCGGTCGGTGGGCTGCCACCAGCGGTTCACGGACACCCGGTTAGTGCCGGAGCTCTTGAACAGGTAGTGCTGGAAGGTCTTGCTCGCGTAGCCAGCGGGGATGTAGCTGCCTTCAACGAAGTCGACCCAGTCGCGATCCGAGGCGTTGTAGTACCGGTGGATGCCGACCATGTCTTCGGCTCCAGAAGCCAACAGCGGCACATAGTACTGCGGGCCGGACTGGCTGCCATACCCGGATGGAACGCCAAAGTCACCGTGGTCAGGCACCGTGACCCAGTCCCTGTTACCGCCGCCAAAGTACCGGTACACGGCGGTCGGCGAGTAGGTGCCGGGTGTGATGCGCGAAGAAGCCGTGATAGCGGTGTTGGTGATCGAACAAGTGACGTCTGCTCCAGCGGCGATCGTCACGGTGTTGTTGTTGACCGGGACCGCAGCTCCGTTCGCGTCTACACACGACCAAGTCTCGCCGTTGGCGTACCCGGAGATGGAGCCGATCTCGTAGAGCCGGTAGTTGCCTTGCACCACCGCGGTGCGAGCGACACCGCCGGCCCCGGCGAGGTCGTTGTTGCCCGGCCCGTCCGCCTTCAGCGTCCAGATGGACGCCGAAGCCGGCGTGCCGTTAGCGTTCACAACTCGCTTCACCAGGCTCAGATACGGCTTACTCGCCGAGTTGGTGATGGTGCAGGTGACGTCTGCACCGGCGCCCAGGTTAACCGTGTTGTTTGTCACGGTGACCGGTTGACCGCCGGACGTGGCGCAGGTCCAGGTGGTGCCGTTGGTGTAGCCAGCAACCGATCCGGTCTCGGACAGTACGTAACTGCCGGTGACGACCTGCGTGCGGGCGACGCCGCCGGCGCCAGATAGGTCGTTGTTGCCCGGCCCGTCCGCCTTCAGAGTCCAGTTGGACGCCGCCGCGGCTGCACCGTCGTTGTTGACGACCTTCTTCACCAGGGTCAGATACGGCGCTGCGGCGGTGTTGGTGATGGTGCAGGTGACGTCGGCGCCGGTGGTGATGTTCACCGTGTTGTTTGTGACTGGGACGGACTGCCCGGCAGCTGTGGCGCACGTCCAGGTGGTGCCGTTGGTGTAGCCAGCTACCGATCCGATCTCAGACAGCGCATAGGAACCTTCGACCACCGCAGTGCGGGCGACGCCGCCGGCGCCGGATAGGTCGTTGCTGCCCGGTCCATCGGCCTTCAGCGTCCAGTTGGAGGCAGCGGCAGGGTCACCGTAGGGGTTGGTGACGTTCTTGACGAGCGTCAAGTATGGAGCACGGGCGGTGTTGGTGATCGTGCACGTGACGTCCGCGCCGGCTTCCAACGTCACCTGGTTGTTGGTGACGGTCAGGGGCTGACCGTCGGCGGTGGCGCAGGTCCACTCGGTGCCGTTCGTGTAGCCGGCCACGTTCCCCGTCTCGGACAACGTGTACGTGCCGGGTGCCACCTCGGTGCGGGCGACGCCGCCGGCGCCAGACAGGTCGTTGTTGCCCGGCCCGTCGGCCGCGAGCGTCCAGTTGGACGCGGCAGCGGCCTGGCCGTAGGGGTTGACTACGGTCTTCAGCAGAGCAAGCCCGGTCTCGACCTCGGAGACCGACAGACCCATCACCGCGTGGACGGTCGTACTGTCGTCATCTGTGACGCTCACATCCACCGAGAACGGTGCGGTGCCGGACTCGGTCGGCGTGCCGGTGATCATATTTCCGTTCACCGATAGCCCGGCTGGCAGGCCAGTGGCCGCCCAGGTATACGGCGGGGTCCCGCCAACTGCAGTGAGTTGTGTCGAGTAGGGTACTCCGAGTGTGGCTGCTGGCAGGGAGGTCGTCGTGATCTTCAGCGCATTGTCGACGACCAGGCTCAGGGCCGCGGTCTGGGAACGGCCGTCGGAGTCCGTGACCTTGACGCCGACCTCGAACGTACCGCTGGCGGTGGGGGTGCCGCTGATCACACCGTCATTCAGCGAGAGTCCTGCGGGCAGGCCGGTGACCTCCCAGGTGTAGGGAGCGTGCCCACCCGAGGCGGCAAGCGTGTGCGAGTACTCGACGCCAACCGAGGCTGGTGGCAATGAGGTGGTGCCGAGAACCAGCGGGTCAGACACGACCAAATCCAGGCTCTTGGTCGAGTCACGATCCTCGGCGTCCTTGACCGTCACGCTGACGCTGGTGGTGCCTGCGGTAGTCGGTGTGCCGCTGATCTGGGCACCTGAGGCGGTGAATCCTGCCGGCAATCCGGTGATCGTCCACTGGTAGGGCGCCGTACCACCAGCTGCCGTCAGTTCGGTGGTGTAGGGATCACCGACGGTGCTCGGTGGCAGGGTCTGGGTGGTGATCGTGAGAGCACCATCGGCGATGACGAAGCTGAGTTCCTTGGATGCCGTGCGACCTTCCTGATCAGTCGCGACGAAGGTGACGGCCGTGTTGCCGCCGAAGGAGGGGGTGCCTGAGATCAGGCCCGCCGCGGACAGCGCGAGGCCGGCCGGCAGCCCGCTGGCTGTCCAGGTGGCGGGCGGCACACCGCCGCTGGTCTCAAGCGTGGCGCTGTAGGCCTCACCCACCGCGCCAACCGGTAGCGAGTTGGTGGTGATCGACAGCGCCTCAACGACGCTCAGGACGAGCTCCTTGGTGGCGGTCTGTCCCTTGGCGTCCCTGACAGTCACGTTGACAGTTGACTGGCCGGTCGAGGTCGGGGTCCCGGAAATGGTGCCGTCAGAATGCGAAAGTCCGGCGGGCAGACTGGCGACCTGCCAGGTGTAGGGCGCGGTTCCGCCGGACGCCTGCAGCGTAGCGGTGTAGCTCTGCCCGACCGTGGCCGATGGGAGCGATGTGGTGGCGACCTGCACGTTCTGCCAGTGGTCCAGCCGGTACATGAAGATGGCCATCATTCGACGGGTGACCGGCTGCCACGGGTCGAAGGTGCCGTCCTCGGCACCCGCTGCGATGCCGGTCTCGTGCAGCCACGACATCTCCTTGTAGAACTGGATGCTTGGGTCGATGTCGGTGAGCGGGTTCTGGTCAGCGGTCGGTGGAGTGTATTCCGGCGAGCCGGCGACCCGGTACATGAAGGCGGCCATGGCGTCGCGGTTCGTGGGCGTCCACGGCCGGTAGGTGCCGTCAGGCCAGCCGGTGCTGATCCCGGTGGCCTTCATCCACGCCATCTCCTTGTAGAACTGCGTGGAGGGCGTGATGTCGGTGAACGGCGAAGTGGCCGGGGGGTTGAACGCGGGGGAGTCCTTGAAACGGTAGAAGAACGCGGCCATCGCGTCCCGGTCGACGCTCAGATCGGGACGGTAGGTACCGTCAGGCCATCCCGTGGAGATGCCTTCGGAGTGCATCCAAGCGATCTCGGCGTATCCGGGATCGGTGGTCGCCACATCAACGAACGGGGACACAGCAGGCGGGTCCTGAGAAGGGCTTTGAGCATATGACACCCCACTCAACGGCATCAGCGACAGGGTCAGCAAGACCGCCAACAACCCCGCCAATCCTCGGCGCTGTCTCGTGTGACGAAGCGTGCGCATCGACATGAAGTCCCCCAAGAAAGGTCTGGTACAGGCATCCTCCGTGAGCCGCGTACTAGCGCAGTCTAAGGTCAAGCGCCCGGTTTTCCGCTATTCGTCTCACGGAAGTCGACGACGGCACCGATCAACCTTCCCCAGTCAGGCGCCAGCCGCCTGACAGCATCGCTGTCGGAATCTGGTCACGACAGCATCAGGCGGCCAGATGGAAAGAGAACTCTCTGGTTTCGATCGCCAACGGGGCAGTCGAATCACCGCCCGACGGGTAGGCCCGTAACTCGAGGACGAAGCGTCCGGGGCCAAGTTCTGGGGTGATGGAGAACGGGACGAACCCATCGCCGTCGGTGGCGGGGATCTCACCGGCAGCCGCCTCGTCGCTGGTTCCGGCGTAGCGCACCACCCAGCTGAGCGTGCTGCCGGCGAGCATGTCACCGGAGAACAAGGCGTTGTCGGTGGTCAGTCGGGAGCCGTTGGCGGGCAGATCGGTCAGCACAGCAGCCAGGGTGGTGGTTTCGTTCGCTCTGCCGAGCGGTTGATCCCAGGCGGTTGTCCCCCAGAGCTCACCGGCTGCCTCACCTGCGATGAGGAGTTGAACCTCGGCGTTCGGGTCGTCCAGAGTGGCGGTGAAGACCAGTTGCTGGACCATCAGGTCTGCAATTGCGTTGTCGACGCCCGAGTTCCGAGCCGCGCCGCTGAGTTCGACTGTGACCACTCCAGCATCTGCGCTGGTTGACAGCACGCTGGTTTCCGGATCCCAAAAGCTGGTGTAGTCAGGATCTGTGGGACCGTCGATCATCGCCTGCAAGGCCCCCGTGCGGGCGTCCCCGGAGACAGTGCGCAACTCGCGCGCCAGTCGCGGCCCGACGGGTGTCTCGGTGATGAAGTACACCATCACGCTGGACGAGCCTGTCGGTTCGCTGGTCTCGGGGGCGCTTTCAGTGGGGGTGACTGGCGTGACGGCGACAGTTGAGGAATCTGATGGACCGGACGACCCGGGCGAACCCTGCCCAGCCGGGGAAGCGCATGCCGCCAACAGGACGCAGACCAGCGACCCAGAGACGACCTGCATGATTCGTCCGGAGCGGCCCGCAGGACTGTTGTGGTGATGGTTCCGGCCCCAGTTCATCGTCAGCTCCTCGGTGCGAGGATCAACCGCGGCGGTTGCCGCGCCATGCTTGGAGTGTCGCACAGTGGGGCCCCGATCGAGAAGCGATCTGAAATGAAGATCCTTCGCATGCCTGGTGTGGTGGCCAACGAGATGGGTGCTGACTCGTGCCGCGCCAATCCGGGCGCATGGTTTGGCAGGCCCACGAGCTTGCGCTAATCTAACTTGGTCGCCGCGCGAGCGGGGACAATCCGTTCGGGGCTATGGCGCAGTTGGTAGCGCGCTTCCATGGCATGGAAGAGGTCAGGGGTTCGAATCCCCTTAGCTCCACCGGTTGCACAAGGCTCGAACCCTTGCCAACGTCAATGTTGGTAGAGGTTCGGGCCTTGTCTGGCATCTGCGGCCCAGGTCAGCGCATTGGCGTTGACCTGGGGGTCGAGCAGCATCTCGAAGGGCCGGTTGTGCTCGACGCGCAGTTCGTTGTCCTCGTCGATGAAGACCTTGGTGAAGAACGCCTGGTTGCATAGCCGCCGGTTCGTGTCGTCGCAGCGGGCGTAGATGTCCGCGCAGTTCGCGAGGAGCCCGAGCGCGTCGTCGAGGTGCGCGCGGGCGTCGGCATAGTCGCCGTAGTGGGCGTCGATGCGACGGGTCACCTTGTCGAGCTGGCCCGTGATGCGGTCCTGCTCGCGTTTGAGGACAGTCAGTGGGATGGCGTCGGCGTAGTGGGCTTGCATGAGCCGGTCTTGCTCGCCTTCGAGCCGGTCGCGGTTCGCGGTGAGCCGGGCGAGCTCGTCGGTTTCGGCGGCCATGAGCCGGTCGAACTCGTGGTGCAGCATCCCGGCGAGCGCGTCCTGTTGGGCCGGGGTGATCTGGACGCGCTTGTAGTAGTCCTCGACGAGCTTCTCGACGTCCTCGATGAGCATGGCTTGGCGGGTGCAGTCGGTGCGCTTGCAGTGCCGACCGGAGCACACGAAGTAGCAGTAGACGTTGCCGTGGCGGTTCTTCGCGTTGGAGACGATGAGCCGCGAGCCGCACTGTCCGCAATGGATCGTGCCCTTGAGGTAGTGGCCGTGCACCTGGGTCGCTTCGACGGCGCACTGGTGCGCAGATCGAGGCGGTCGCTGAGGCGGTCGTGGAAGAGGTGCAGGTGTCGACGACGGAGATGTCGCCGGTGGTGGATCAGACGCTGATCGCGCAGCTGGTTGGTAGCGCGCGCAGCTGACGAAACTGGTGGTCGAGTCTGCGCTGGAGGGTGAGCTGACCGCGCATCTGGGCTACGACAAGCATGAGCGCGCCGAGTCGGGCAACGCCCGGAACGGGGCACGGTCGAAGACGGTGCTGACCAAGGCCGGCCCGGTCCAGATCGACGTTCCCAGGGACCGGGCGGGTACGTTCGAGCCTGTCGTGGTCGCGAAGCGGCAACGCCGGCTGGGATCGATCGAGGACATCGTGCTGTCGCTGTCGGCGCGGGGATGACGCACGGCGACATCGCCGCTCACCTGGCCGACGTGTACGGCTCGGACGTGTCCAAGACGACGATCTCGACGATTACCGACAAGGTCCTCGACGGTATGGTGGAGTGGCAGAACCGGCCTCTGGATCCGGTGTATCCGGTGGTGTTCATCGACGCGATCCATGTGAAGATCCGCGATGGGCAGGTCGCGAACCGGCCCATCTATGTCGCTCTCGCCGTCACCATAGAGGGCAACCGTGACATCCTCGGGCTCTGGGCCGGAGACGGTGGCGAGGGCGCGAAGTATTGGCTGCAGGTGCTCACCGAGATCAAGAACCGTGGCGTGCAGGACGTCTTGATGGTCGTGTGCGACGGGCTGACCGGGCTGCCGGACAGTGTGAACACGGTGTGGAAGGACACCATCGTTCAGACCTGCGTCGTGCACTATGCCGACGTCCCGGTTATGCCGATGAGGCCGGTGGTTCCCTTGCGGGACGTGGGCCATGCGCTGGCGAGGTCGGCATAATCAGAGGGCTTCGAGCCAGGCGAGAAGGGTGTCCGGCGGCCGGGATCGGTCTTGCTGGCCTCGTGATAGGTTGGTTCGGGCGAGGGCTTTCTCTTTGAGGGTCATGTCGGCGTGCAGGTAGATCTGTGTGGTTTCGACGCTGGCGTGTCCGAGCCAGAGCGCGATCACGCTGGTGTCGACGCCGGCGTGCAGCAGCCGCATCGCGGTGGTGTGTCGGTTATGTGGAGTTCCACATAAGCGACATTACGTGGACGGCTGGGTTATGTCGCCGGACGGGCTGTTTCCCCTGGCCGGCGTGCTGACGGCGCCGATTCCGGCCACAAGACGGTGATCACGTCCTCGCTGTGCTGCTCGAGGTAGTCGAGGAACTGGTTCAGCAGCTTCTCCGGCCGTTGCAGCCGGTAACCGAGCGCGCGACGCAGGGCCAGGTAGTCGGCGAGCTGGCCCCGCAGCGTGCCGGTCATGAGACACCGTCCTCGGCCGCGGTAGGCCAGGGTCTGGCCAGCACGCTCAACGCATCACGGTCGACCTTCGCGTAGATCGCGGTGCTCAGCACCGACCGGTGACGCAGCACCTGCCCGACCTCCGGTAGCGGGCTGCCGGCACGGAGCATCGCGGTCGCGGCGGTATGCCGCAGCCGGTGCGCGTGCATCTTCCCAAGCCCCGCGCGCTGCGCGCCGTCGAACACGATCATCGTCACCCCACCGGTGGTCAGCGCCTGCAGCGGTGCGTGCACGCGTACGAACACGCTGCGTCCTTCCGCAGCGGGCGGGCGCCCGTGACGCAGATACGCCGTGATCGCCGTGCCCACGTCGGTGGGCAGCGGGAGCTTCTCGCTCCGGTTGCCTTTCCCGGTGATGATGAGCTCGCCCCGCCGCCAATCGATGTCGTCCAGACCGAGCCGGGCAACCTCTCCGGCGCGCAGACCCAACCGAGACAGCAGCAACAGCACCGCATAGTCCCGACGGCCTGTCGCCGTGCTCCGGTCGCAGCTGGCCAGCAGCCGGGCCAGCTGACCGGGCTCCAGTCCTTTCGGCAAGCCGGACAGCTTCCATCCGGCGACCGCCGGCACCGCCGCGGCCAATGGCGTCGGAACCTGACCGGTCAGATGCAGCCACCGCAACAAAGAGCGCAGCGCGCACACGATCAATTTCGCAGAGCCCACCGCACGGCCCGGACACGCCTCCCGCACGAAC
>JAAYVP010000426.1 GCA_012517115.1 Brooklawnia sp.
TCCGACCGCCACGCCCGGCCCGGTGCCGCGACCACGGCCCGCGACGCCCGGCCCGGCGGCACGTCCCAGCGCCGCCGCGCGTCCTGCAGCCGCCGCGCCGGTGGAGCAGGCTAGCCCGGTCGTCCCCAAGCAGTCAGAGCGGCGCAGCCCGGAAACCCCCCAACCATCCGAGCGTGCTCGGCCGACCACCCCGTCGGTGGCACGTCCGTCGGCCCCGTCGGCAGCACGCCCTACCCCCGGGCCACGGCCGGCCACACCCGGTTCTGCCACACCACGCCCAGGTGCCCCAGCCCAGACGCCGGGGCCCCGCCCCGCGGGTCAGGCACCTAAGCCCGGCCCGCGACCAGCCGCCCCGCCCCCCGGTCAGCGGCCTGGCCCGACGCCGGCGAGTGCGCGCCGATCCGGCACGCCGCGGCCCGGCAACAATCCGTTCTCGTCAGCCCAAGGAATGGGGCAAACCCGACGTCCGCAGAGCGGCGCACCTGGCCGTCCAGCTCAGGGAACTCCCCGCAGTAGCGAGGCGCGTCCGCACAGTGGCACCGCGAGCACCGAGCAGCGGATGCCTCGGCCGGGGGGTACTGGGGGGATGCCGCGTCCCAACCCGGCGATGATGCCCAAGCACGCCAACCCGACGCTCGGGAGCCAGACGCCGACCCGCGGCGGGCGGACGGGAGCTCCCGGTCGTGGCCGTGGTCCCGGTGGCCCGGGCGGCGCGCCTGGTGGCCCGGGCGGCGGCCCCAGTGGCGCCGCAGGTGGCGGCCGCGGTCGTGGTGGTCGTGGTGGCACGCAGGGCGCCTTCGGGCGCGCCGGCACCAACCGTCGGGGGCGCAAGTCGCGTAAGCAGCGTCGCCAAGAGTTCGACGAGATGCAGGCGCCGACGATCGGTGGTGTGCGCATCAGGCAGGGCGATGGCCAGGTCGTGCGGTTGCGTCGCGGCGCGTCCCTGACCGATCTCGCCGAGAAGATCAATGTCGAGCCGGCGCAGCTGGTTCAGGTCTTGTTCAACCTCGGAGAGATGATCACCGCCACCCAATCGGTGCCTGATGAGACGCTCGAGATCCTCGGCAACGAACTGAACTACCGCATCCAGGTGGTCAGCCCCGAGGACGAGGACCGCGAGTTGCTCGAGAGCTTCTCCCTGGGCTTCGGTGAGGACACCGGCGGGGAGGACGACCTCGCGGCGCGTCCACCGGTGGTGACAGTGATGGGTCACGTCGACCATGGCAAGACCAAGCTGCTGGACGCGCTGCGCCACACCAACGTGCAAGCCAAGGAAGCCGGCGGTATCACCCAGTCGATCGGCGCCTACCAGATCGCCACCGAGGTGGACGGCGAGGAACGCGACATCACGTTCATCGACACTCCTGGTCACGAGGCGTTCACCGCCATGCGAGCCCGGGGCGCCAAGTCAACCGACATCGCCGTACTGGTGGTTGCGGCCGATGACGGCGTGATGCCCCAGACGATTGAGGCGCTGAACCACGCGAAGGCAGCCGAAGTGCCGATCGTGGTAGCGGTGAACAAGGTCGACAAGCCCGACTCCGACCCGACCAAGGTCCGCGGCCAGCTGATGGAGTTCGGCCTGACGCCCGAAGAATACGGTGGCGACACCATGTTCGTCGATGTCTCGGCGGTCACCCGGCAGGGGCTGGACGAGTTGCTGGAGGCGATCATCTTGACCGCCGACGCGGCGCTCGACCTGCGCGCCAACCCGACCATGGACGCCCAGGGTGTGGCAATCGAGGCGCACCTCGACCAGGGCCGTGGCCCGGTGGCGACCGTGTTGATCCAGCGTGGCACGCTGCATCGTGGTGACTCGATCGTGGCGGGGGCCGCGCATGGCCGGGTACGGGCCATGATCAACGACCTCGGCGAGAACATCGACGAGGCACCCCCGTCGATGCCCGTCCAGGTGCTTGGACTGACCAGTGTGCCGGGCGCCGGCGACAGCTTCCTGGTCGTCGAGGACGACCGGGTAGCCCGCCAGATCGCCGCCAAGCGCGATTCCATGCGGCGCGCCGCGCAACAGGCCGCGTCCTCGCGTCGAAAGACCCTTGAGGAGCTGTTCGAGCAGCTGCAGAAGGGCGAGACCAGTGAACTGACGTTGATCCTGAAGGGCGATGGTGCTGGTTCGGTCGAGGCCCTGGAGGACGCCCTGGCCAAGATCGAGGTCAGCGACGAGGTCGGCCTGCGCGTCATCGATCGTGGTGTCGGTGCCATCACCGAGACCAACGTTTCGCTGGCGGCGGCGTCCACCCCGCACGCGGTGATCGTCGGCTTCAACGTCCGCCCGACCGTGCAGGCGGCACGGCTGGCCGATCAGGAAGGCGTAGATATCCGGTACTACTCGGTGATCTACGACGCTATCGACGAGATCGAAGCTGCACTCAAGGGCATGCTCAAACCGATCTTCGAAGAGAAGACGCAGGGCAGCGCCGAGATTCGCGAGGTCTTCCGCAGCTCCAAGTTCGGCAACATCGCCGGTTGTATGGTCACCGACGGCCACATCCGCCGCAACGCAAAGGCTCGCCTGCTGCGTGATGGCGTGGTCGTGTTCGAATCCTCGATCGCCTCATTGCGTCGGGAGAAGGACGACGTCACCGAGGTCCGTGAGGGCTACGAGTGCGGCATGACATTGGCCAACTACAGCGACATCCAAATCGGCGACGTGATCGAAACCTACGAGATGGTAGAGAAGGCTCGCGACTGATCTTCTGATCAACCACCAAAGAGCGAACCCAAGCGGGCGGAGGGCCAACCGGCCTCCGTCCGCTGCCCACACCGGAGGAGATTGTATGAGTAACCCACGGATCGCGAAGCTCGAGGACCAGATCCATAAGATCGTGGCGCAGATGCTCGAACGTCGCGTGAAGGACCCACGGCTCGGGTTCGTGACCATCACCGAAGTGCGGGTCACCGGCGACGGCCGCGAGGCCACCATCTTCTACACCGATCTGGGGCGGTCACTTGACGGCCGGGAGGCTGACGCCGAAGGCGGTGTGGTCGACACCGCAGCCGCGCTGGAGTCGGCTAAGGGCCTGTTGCGCACCACGATCGGGCAGCAACTCGGGCTCAAGTTCACGCCTTCGCTGACTTTCGTGCCGGACGCCACCGAGAAGGTGGCGGCCGACATGGAAGACCTGTTGGCGCGCGTCCAAGCTGAGGACGCCGATCTGGCGGCCAGACGTGAGGGCGCCCAGTTCGCGGGAGACGCCGACCCTTACCGCCGGCCAAACCCGGACGACGAGTAGGGGTGAGTCTCGGGTGGACGAACCCGGGCTCTTGGTGATCGACAAACCAGCAGGGCTGACCTCGCATCAGGTGGTGGGTCGTGTCCGCAGGGTCTTCGGCACACGCAAGGTCGGGCATGCCGGCACGCTCGACCCGATGGCGACCGGCGTGCTGATCGTGGGACTGAACCGCGCCACCCGGCTGCTCGGCCACCTCGCGCTGCACGACAAGGCCTACCGAGCGACGATCAGGTTGGGCGGGGCGACCACCACCGACGACGCCGACGGCGAACCCCTCGGCGGCGCGGA
>JAAYVP010000427.1 GCA_012517115.1 Brooklawnia sp.
CGACCTGTCCAAGACCTACGGCTCATTGGAGGTCTTCACCGGCGTCGACTTGGCAGTCGATCGGGGTTCACGGGTGGTCATCCTCGGGCTGAATGGGGCAGGCAAGACCACCTTGCTGCGGCTGCTGTCGGGTCTGGAAGAACCCGATACCGGGGAGGTGATATCGGGCCACGGACTCAAACTCGGCTACTTCGCCCAAGAACACGACCTACTCGACCCCACCCAAACCGTCCTCGAGAACATGATGTCGGCCGCCCCCGACCTGACCGAGACCGAGGCCCGCCGCGTCCTGGGCGGATTCCTGTTCAGTGGTGACGACGACCATAAGCTCGCCCGGGTGCTCTCCGGAGGCGAGAAGACCCGACTCGCGTTAGCCACCCTGGTGGTTTCGGCGGCCAATGTGCTGCTGCTGGACGAGCCGACCAACAACCTTGACCCGGCCTCGCGGGCCGAAGTACTCAACGCCATCCAGCGGTATGCGGGCGCGATCGTCCTAGTCACCCACGACGAAGGTGCCGTCCAGGCGTTGCAGCCGGAGCGCGTGATCGTGCTGCCCGATGGCGTGGAAGACCTGTGGAGCGAGGACTACGCCGAACTGGTGGCGCTGGCCTGAACTCGAAACGGTGCCGGGGTGCGTGAGTCCGCGGTGCGGAACCGGTCACCCCTGCCGAAGAGGAATTGACCACGGAACCTCGCGTGGGTGATCTTGGTGAGGCTATTGTCTTCTCATCGCACTTGTGTCGGGAGACGGGAGTGTACAAATGAAGTTTGACAAGGGAAAACGCATTGTCGGCGCCGAACGTGCGGCAGTCAGCGAGTCGTTTGTCGCGCGCTATGCCGCCGGGGAGTCGATCCGTTCACTGGCCGCCGAATCCGGACGTTCGTACGGGTTCGTCCAAGGCATCCTGAAAGACGCCGGCGTCACCTTCCGCAGCCGCGGCGGGGCGCGAATCTCGCAGAAGGCTGAGCCCAATTCTGGGGAGCCAGCCGCACCGAACTAGGTCTCGTCGGCCGTCGCACGGCCCGGAGTCGTAACCTGGCAGGGGCCCTGTCAGACGCGTTGGTAGCTGCTCAACGTCACTGACACCTGCACCTGCACTGACTCTTCGAGGACCGCATGCTCGCCGTGGAAGGCGTTCGGTCCCATCGCGACCAGATCAGCGGCGGTGGGGGGTGAAATCTCCAGGTCGAAGTCAATGGCGGTACGCTCCGCCGCCACCAGGCCAACGTCGGCGAACGACGCATCCAGTCGCGCCAACTTGTCCAGGGGCACATCCAACAAGTGCAACCGTGCCCGCAATTCAGCTAAGTGCGCCGGGCGCGGGGTGACGACGACCACTCGTCCCCCGGGTGTCAACACGCGGGCGAACTCGGCCGGATTTCGGGGAGCGAAGATGCACATGATGCAATCCAACCGCCCACCCAGAATCGGCAACCCTGCCCACGTGTCCGCTACGGCACTGGCCAGCCCCATCCGGGATGAGCGCCGGGCGGCCGCTGCCGATACGTCGAGCGCCAGATGGGCCTGCGGATGCTGCTCAGTCACCACTGCGGCCAGGTAGTAGCCCGTGCCGGCACCGACCTCGGCCACCCGGGTCGTGGCGTGGCACGCTTCGACGACTGCGTCCCGGATGGGCAGGTAACCGCCCGTGTTGAGGAATCGTGCCCTGGCCGCCACCATCTCGGCGGTGTCGGCGTTCGCCGGGGCCGCGCCGCGCAGCAGGTTAACGTAGCCCTGCCGCGCCACGTCGTAGCTGTGACCTGAAGGGCAGCGGAGCGTCCGGTTCTGGTGTCCCAATGACAGGCCGCAGACCGGGCAGGCCAGCAAGCCGATCGCGGCCGTGATCGGTGCGGTGTTCGGCGTCGTGTTGCGATTCACAGGGCGCGTAAGACGCCGCCGTCAACCGGGATCACACACCCGGTCACGTAGGACGCCGCATCTGAGAGCAGGAACGCCGCCACCCGACCGAACTCATCAGGTTCCCCGAGGCGGCGCAGTGGGACACTGGCCAGGGCCGCTTTGCGGGCCGCAGCGGGATTGTCGGCGGCCTTGTTGGCGTCCGCCCATTTCTGGGTGTCGATCAGACCCGGTATCAGTCCGAACGTTCGGCCGCCGTGCGGACCGATCTCGTCGGCTAGCTGCTTGACCAGCATGCCGAGGCCTGGCCGGAGCCCGTTGCTCACCGCCATCCCAGCCAGCGGCGATTTCGCGGACGGCGACAAC
>JAAYVP010000428.1 GCA_012517115.1 Brooklawnia sp.
GCACCAGCCCCTCAATCACCCCGAAACCGATCAGGAACGGCAGCAACAGTCGTTTCGGGTCGCCCAGCGACTTGGTGCGATTGGCCAGCACCGCAGCTGACCACAAGACCAGTGAGGCCTTGGCAAACTCAGATGGCTGAACGGTACCGAGCACCCCGACGCTCAGCCAGGCCCGGTTGCCGAACGACTCAACGCCCAGCGGTGTGAAGACCAGGACGAGCAGCACGATGCTGACTACCATGCCGATCCAGCCGAAGACCATCAGCACTGAGTGATTGCGTCGCGACAACCACCAGGCGCTCGGCACCCCCACGCAGAGAAACGCGATTTGACGTACCAGATAGTAGTAAGCGTCACCCTGATTGGTCACCGACGACCAGACCGATGAGGACGACAAGACCATGAGCACGCCGAGACCAACCAACAGCATGCTGCTCGCTAGCACCAAGTAGTAGTCGGAAAGCGGGTGGGAGAGCGCTCGGGACAGATTGCTCTCACCTTTGGTCCCGAGTCGCGCCAGGCCCCCGTCGAGCAGGCCACCCCGCCGGCGGCGACGTGTCCGATCGGCAGGCCGCCTGGCGTCGATCTGAGCGCTCACTTAGGTCCTCCCCTGCCGGTACCAGTCGTTCACCGCCGCCACGAAGTCGTCGCCCCGGGCGTCGTACCCACTCCACATGTCTTTGCTCGCGCAGCCTGGCGCCAGAAGCACCGTATCGGCTGGTCGGGCGAAGCCAGCCGCGGCAGCCACCGCATCGGCCATGGCTCCAGTGTCGGTCCGATCGATCAGCACGACCGGGACCCGCGGCGCGTGTCGATACAAAGCCTCCGCAATCACCTGCCGATCGACACCGAGTAGCACGGCAGCACGGAGCTTGTCGGCATGTGTGGCGACCAGATCGTCGAAAGTGGTCCCCTTCGCCTGGCCACCCGCGATCCAGACGATCGAATCGAAGGCGCGCATCGAGGAGTTGGCGGCGTGGGGGTTGGTGGCCTTCGAGTCATCGACCCAGGTGACTCCGTCGTGGACGCCCACCGTGGCGATCCGGTGGCCACCCAGCTGCAGGTTTCGCAGTCCCTCAGCGACCGCCGACGCGGGTACCCCCAGGCTGCGCGCCAGAGCGGCCGCGGCCAACGCGTTCTCGACGTTGTGCGGCGCAGCCGGATGCACGTCGGCGACGCGTGCCAGTGGGAGCGCAGAATCGCGGCGTTGAGCGACGAATGCGCGGTCGACCAGCAGATCGTCCACCACCCCAAGCATGCTGACAGCCGGTATCCCCAAGGTGAAGCCGATCGCGCGGGCCCCTTCGATCACCTCGGCGTCCTCGACCATCTTCTCGGTGATGGACTCGGCCACGTTGTAGACGCATGAGTGCCGGACGTGGTGGTAGATGCGCGCCTTGTCGGCCACATAGCCGGCCATCGCGGCGTCGCCGGCACCGAGCCACGGTCCGTACCATTCCAGGTGGTCGGCGTGGATGTTCAAGACAGCCGCCGAGTGCAGTTCCAGCGAATGCGTCCAATGCAGCTGGAAGCTGGACAGTTCGACCGCCAGCACGTCATAGGCGACCTCGTCGTTGAGCGCCTCGATGATGGGACGCCCGATATTGCCCACCGCGGCCGACCTCAGGCCAGCCGCCCGCAGCATCGAATCCAACATTTGAGTGGTGGTGGTCTTTCCGTTAGTTCCCGTGACGCCGAGCCACGGCACGATCCGGTCGGGATGCATCAGCCGCCAGGCGAGTTCGACATCGCCCCAGATCGGCACCTCGCGGCCGACTGCCTGGGCGAGCAAGGCGTAGTCGGGACGCCAGCCCGGTGAGGTGACCACCAGATCGACGTCGGCGGGCAGTAGTTCCGACGAACCCGCCCCGAGCCGCACCGTCGCGTCCAACTGCTCCAACAGGGTGGCCTTGTCGCAGTTCACGTCGTCGTCCGAGTCATCGAGGACGACCACCCTGGCACCCAACTCGATCAGCGCGTCGGCGGCCGCGAACCCAGAGGAACCGAGTCCGGCCACCACCACAGTCGCTTGCGGCCATGGCGAGAGCCGATCAGCGGTGGTCAGCCAGCCAAGTCGTCGAGTGCTCATTGGCCAAGCACCCACTGGGCGTAGAAGACAGACATGCCAGCGACCACTGCGGTGCCGCAGATGATCCAGAACCGAATGACCACGGTCACTTCGTGCCAACCCATCAGTTCGAAGTGGTGGTGCAGGGGGGCCATTTTGAAGACCCGCTTGCCGTGGCTCAGCTTGAAGTAGCCGACCTGAATCATCACCGAAGCGGCCTCCAGGACGAACAGCAGGCCGAGGATGATCAGCAGCAATTCGGTGCGGGTCAGGATGGCCAGGCCTCCGACGGCACCTCCCAGCGCC
>JAAYVP010000429.1 GCA_012517115.1 Brooklawnia sp.
CTATTCGGTTTTCCCGTACGACACTAGACGTGCCAGGGGTTGTGATCTGGACCACACCATCGCGTGGCAGCGGGGTGGCCCACCCGACCAAACCAGGACGACGAACCTGGGTGCGATCAGCCGCCGACCACACCGGGCGAAAACCCACGGCGGATGGCAAGTGAAACAACCACGCTCCGGTGTGTTCGAATGGACCTCACCCCTGGGCTACCACTACCGCGTCGACCACCATGGCACCACCTGGCTCGACGACCCCACCCGACTCGACATCCCAGCCGTCCTGGGTGGTGCCTAGTTGGTTTGCTCGACGGCGGGCGCTGCGGCGTCCTGGTCATCGGAGTCCACCGGCACCTGCTTGAAGATGACCTTGAAGATCGGGTAGAAGACCCAGAACGAGATCGCCGAGTTGATGATCATGGTGATGATGTCAGCAGTGGTCTCACCGGCAGATCCCCAGCCGAGGGAGTCCATGAAGAAGCTGTACACCGGTGCCTTGTAGAAGCCCTGTGCAGCAGCGGCGAACAACGTGATGAGCACGTACGCAATGACGTACCAGAAGGCCGCCCGCCAGATGCTGCTGTTCGACTTGAAGGTGACGTTGCGTTGTGCGAAGAAGTTGATCACCTGCGCAATGAGGATGGCCAGTTGAACGGCCAGGAAGTAGGCCAGACCGCCGCCCACGCCGTCCACGATGGGACCGGCAGGGTAGTCGAAGATGAAGTGCGGCGATCCGTCGACGTTCGTTCCGACGGGCCAGACCTGGAAGTCCGTGTCGATCAGTGCGGTACGCGCAAAGATATTCCGGAACAGCGGCATCACGAGTATTTGCAGCACCGTAACGCCGTTGCTCAGAATGAAGAACATCAGGAATTTCGAAAGCTCAGGGTGCTTCTCGCTGTAGCGTTCCCACCATTGCTTAATGCTCTGCCACATATCTGTCGTCTCCTTTGAAATCAGTGGGTGGTGTCGTTGAGTTGGTTGAGAGTGGCTCGGTCTGCCTTGCGCAGGGCGAAGAATCCCCTGATCAGGTGGCTGAGTCCGCGCAGCGTCTGGCCGTTGACCACTTCGAGGATCGCATCGACCATTTCGAGGTTCACGGCCCCGCCACTCATCTTCGCAATGGCCCGGAACGGCATGTTGTAGAGGAATTCAACGTTGAGGTCAGGCACGCCCTTGGCTTCGCTGCGACTCTTACGCCAGTCAAGAACCCGGAATGCCAGACGAGCCAGGGGGCTCTTGGCTGACCGCATGTCCAGCAGCGGGTCGTTGCGGCCCAGGACGATGCGGGCTTGTTTGCCAGTCGTCCCCGACGCCTGGGCGGGCACCTGGGCGATAGTTGCCAGGATCGCGTCCCGCTCGGCCACCGGGTCAGCTGCGGGACTCATCACTTCGCCAGCCACTTGATGAGTTGCCTGGAGACGGATATCGGCGCTGCTGGCACCGACCATCACCTGCCATGCGCCCGCCTCCACCCGCCAGGTGTTCAGCTGGGTGTCGAAGTGTCGCCAGGTGTAGGCGTCGAAGGCGATCTCTACGGTGCGTGATTCGCCCGGTTCTAAGTAGACCTTGGTGAATCCCTTGAGTTCCTTGACCGGGCGCAGGACCGCCGATTCCGGCCGGCTTACATAGAGTTGGGCGATCTCGGCGCCGGCCACCTGGGAGGTGTTGGTGATCGTGAAGCGCACCCCATCATCGAGCACGCTCAGGTCTGAGTAGCTGAACTCCGCATAGCTGAGCCCGAAGCCGAAGGGGAACAGTACGGCCTTGCCTGCGGTGTCGTAAAACCGGTAGCCGACGAAAGGACCCTCGGTGTAGACACTCTGGCGACCGAGGGCGGGGAAGCGTCCGTGGGTCGGCGTGTCCACCAGCGCCAGAGGATAGGTTTCGGCGAGCTTGCCCGAAGGCGACACCGCTCCGGTGATCAGAGCCCAGGTGGCCTGTGCGCCTGCTTGACCCGACAAGTAGCCGTGCAGCAGTGCGGTGGTGTCGTCGATCCAATCCATCTCGACCGCCGAGCCTGCGCTCAGCACAACGACGACATTCGAGTTGACCTTCGCCACAGCGTGCAGCAGGCTCACCTGGGCGGCAGGGATCTTGAGGTGATCCCGGTCCCGACCCTCGGATTCGGCCACCTCGTCCAGTCCCAGGAACAAGATCGCAACGTCGGCGTTGCCGGCCAGCGCCACTGCGGCGTCCTCCAACTCCGCCCTTCGGGGGCTGTTGCGCTGGTAGCCCTGGCTGAAACCGACCAACTCAAGCCCGGTTTCGCCGATCGTCTCGCGAGCCGAGACCAACATGGTGGGGTTGACGACCGAGGAGCCGGCTCCCTGGTAGCGCGGGGTCTGCGCCATGTCGCCGATCAGGGCCACTTTGGTGCCCGGACGCAGCGGCAGCAGTGCACCCTCGTTGCGCAGCAGCACCATGCTCTGCTCGGCGGCGCGGCGGGCGAGTTCGTTGTGCTCGTGTGCGTCGAACTGGGTGATGGACGGGCGGCTGACGCGCGCAAGAGCCAGCACCTCGCTGGAGCGGGCGTCAAGGTCAGCCTGGCTCAGCGTGCCGTTCGCCACAGCGGCGGCGATCAGGCGGACCGACTCCAGTCCGGGTGCCGGCATCTCAATGCTGCTGCCGGCGGCGGCCCCGGCGACCGGGTCGTTGCCGCCGCCCCAGTCGGTGACGACGAGCCCGTCAAAACCCCATTCCTGCCGCAGGATCTCGGTGAGCAGGTGTTCGTTCTCGTTGGCGTAGCTGCCGTTGACCAGGTTGTAGCTGCTCATCAGCGCCCGTGGATGGCCCTCCCGGACGGCGATCTCGAAGCCGGTCAGGTAGATCTCACGCAAGGTGCGCTCGTCGACCACCGAGTCGGAGGCCATCCGCCGGGTCTCTTGGCTGTTAACCGCGAAGTGTTTCGGGGTGGCTGCCACACCGGTGGATTGGATGCCGCGTACGTAACCAGCTGCGAGCTTGCCGCTGAGGTAGGGGTCTTCGGAGAAGTACTCGAAGTTCCGACCGCCAAGGGGGCTGCGCTTGATGTTCAGCCCCGGCCCGAGCAGCACGTCGATCTCCAGCGAGGCGGCCTCAACCCCCAGCGCCACTCCGATCTCCTCGCCGAGTTGAGGGTTCCAGCTGTTGGCGATGGTGGCGGCGGTGGGGAAGCAGGTTGCCGGCTCTGAGGCGTTGAGGCCCAGATGATCCGATGAGCCGACCTGCTTGCGCACACCGTGCGGACCGTCTGAGAAGAAAACGGATCGGACCCCCTTGTGTGGCAGGTCTCGCGATTGCCAAGTGTTCTTGCCGCTGAGCAGCGATGCCTTTTCGAGAACAGAAAGTTCTTCGGTCACTATCGTCTCCGTTGATGAACTGACCACTGGCCAATGGCTCTTGGGTCTTGCAGTTTGGACATTTCCATGAAATCAGGGCGCTTCAGGCGTGTGGTGCCCAGCGGCACAACCGGTGCAAAGGCGAGCACAATCGGGTGGCCGGGGTAGCGAAACGCCCCGCCGGCAGTCCCGGCGGGGCGTTTGCCTACTTGTTGTCAGCTGCCGGCGCTGACAGACTCTGCTGCCGCGACGGTGGCCTCGTTACGGCGACGCTGGAAGCGCTTGATGGCCAGCACCTCAAGGCCGGCTAGCGCCAGGCCAGTGGCGCCCAGCACACCCCAGGTGATGAACTCCCACGGTGCCCGCGTCACCTCGGGCTGGCCGTCAGCGTAGACCCTGGAGTTGGCCGCGGTGAACAAGATGTTCTTGGCAGCGCGGCGCATTTCGATGACCGAAGTCGCCGACCGATCCTGAACGTAGTTGATCCCCATATCAACGGTGGCCAGCATGACGTCGCCGCCCCCGCGAATGATCTGATCGGCGTTCTGGTAGCCGTAACCACCGAAGTAGTCGGTCAGCACCATGCCCTGGAAGCCCCACTGATCGCGCAGCACAGTCTGCAGCAGCTCGGGCATCGCACCGGCGTAGGCCGTGCCGATGAAGTTGAACGCGCTCATCACAGCCTGTGCACCGCCGTCCTTGACGGCGATCTCGAAGGGACGAAGGTAGATTTCCCGGATCGACTGCTCCTGCGACCAGGTCATCAGCATGTTGTTGCGGTTGGTCTCTTGATCGTTGAGTGCGTAATGCTTGATGAAGGCGTAGACACCAAGTTCGCGTGCCCCGATCACCTGCTGGGCCACCTGGTTACCCGACAGCACCGGGTCTTCGGAGAAGTATTCGAAGTTGCGGCCAGCGTAGGCGCTGCGGTGGATATTCATAGCCGGGGCATACCAGCCCGAGACGTTCATCTCTTCGGCCATCTGGCCGATGACAGTGCCGAACTGGTGGGCGAGATCCTGGTTGAAGGTCGCGGCCACCGAGACACTGACTGGCAGGCCGATCGAGCCGACTCCGGTGAAGTTGTTGTTCAGCGCGGCTGGGCCGTCAACGTCGATGGTCTGGATCTTGCCGACCGAGCGGACCGCGCCGGTCTGGTAGCCGCCGTTGGCGATCAGAGAGTTCATCTCGTCGAAGGTCATCTGATCGAGCAACTGCTCCCAGCGCGGATCGTCGAAGTCAGCTCCCGACAGATCGCCCAAGACCAGTCCGTTCCTGGCGCCGGTGGTCGGCATGACATCTGAGTCGTTGTTGGACGCCGTCGGGTCGAAGTTGCTATTCACTATGAAGGTCGCCTTCAGGTCTGCCGGCAGCTCGGACGAGGCCGGGGCCGCAGTCGACTGCGCATAATTCGCGAAGCCGCCTGCCCGCGACAAGTAGGTGATGCCCTGCCCGTAGGCGGCTGCGAACTGGTTGGCGGCCGGGATCAGGTCACCGTCATGGGTGTTGTCGGCGGTGTTGAAGGTGATGGTCTGGTCGACGGTGATCGGCTGGGTGTCGATGACCGTGTGCGAATCTGACCGCAGCGAGATTTCGTAGCTGCCGGCCTCCAACACGTAGGCACCGCCGTTCCTGACATCGTACGAGGCCATGTCGTCGTCGTCGAAGGTGATGGTGATGGTCTCGGACGCACCCGGAGCCAGCAGTTCAGTCTTGTCGTAGGCGACGAGGTTGACCGCGGACTTCTCGATACCGCCATCGGTGTAGGGCGGGTTGTAGTAGACCTCGACCACGTCCTTGCCAGCCACATCGCCGGTGTTGGTGACCGTCACGTCAAGCGAGACGGTCCCGTTGCTGAGGCTGACCTCGCCCATTTGCTGGGTGAAGGTGGTGTATGACAGCCCGTAACCGAACGGGTAGACCACTGAGGCGTTGTAGTCGATCGCACCCTCTACCGCCGCGGTCTCCCAGAAGCGGTAGCCCACGTAGATACCTTCGACGTAGTTAACGAAGCTGGGCACCACAGTCTGCTGGGTGAAGAACGAGGTCTGCGCGAATTCGTCCATGTTGGTGTAGTTGAAGGTGCCGAAGTTGTTCGCGGTCGGGGTCTGGCCCAGGTCACGAACGAAGGTGTCGGGGGTCTTGGCTGACGGGTTGGTCTCACCGCTCAAGATCCGGCCGAGGGCGTTGAAGCCCACCTGACCGGGGGGCAGCGCCCAGATGATGGCATCCACCTCGGGGTCATCGGCCAACTCGCCGAGTTCCATAGCGTTGGCGCCGTTGTAGACCACCACGAGGGTCTCGGAGTTCTGCTTGGCGAGTTCGATCATGTCACGCTCGGAACGGGTCAACGACAGGATGCCTTCGCCATCGGCGAACTCGGCATACTCGGTCGAATTGTTCGTGAAGGAGAAGGCTCCCGTGTTGGCGACTTCTTCATTCACGTTCTGCGGCAGGTCATAGCCCTCGCCGCCGGTACGCGAAATCGTCACCAGCGAGGTCTGTGAGAACTCCCGTGCGCCCGCCAACAGGTCAGCCGGGTACGTGGCTGCTGGGGGTTCCGGCAGGGTCCAGTCGGCGGTGAACATGCCCACCGCTGGACGATCAGCGCGGTAGCCGGTGTAGAAGTCAGCCAGCGCCCGGTTGGTTTCGAAGCCGGCATTGGCCAGGCCGTCCAGCAGCGAAGTCACTTCTTGGGTGGCCGACAATGAACCCGATCCGGTGCCACCGTAGACCGGATTGGTCGACGCCCACCCGAAGACGTTCACCTTGGTGGCGCTAGCCAATGGCAGGGTGCCGGATGAATTCTTCAGCAGCACCATGCCTTCGTCCGAGATCTGGTTGCCCAGGTCGCTGGCCAGCGCCATGGTCTCTTCGGTGAGGGTGCCCGAACCGGAGGCTAGGTCGAGCAGGTTGCGCAAGCCACCGTAGAGCATTGTGGTGACTGAGATCGCGACGACCAGAACCGCAGCGATCCAGGTCTGCGCACGCACGAACTTCCGGGTTGGGGTCTTGAGTTTTCGGACCGCGACAGTGATCCCGATGGCCAGCAGCAGAACCACTCCGATGGTGATCAGCTGCGGACCCACGGAGGACACCACCGCCTGTACGTCTGCCCAGTTGATGTCGAGCATTTAGCCGGTACCTCTCTGTACGAAATGGTGACGGACGGTCGGCTTTTGCCTGCACCGCCAGTTCGCTTCATTCCTCATCTGACCAGCAAGCAGGCATGCTCAGCGGGTGGCACGCATGATCGGTAGGTTTTCAATCACAATTGGTCGGCAGCCGCCGGAACGAGCACGCTCAGTTTGAACCAATTGTTGGCGCTTGTCACCATCACCTCGCCACCGTACTTCTTGACGGTGTGGCGGATGCTCTTGAGCCCTAGCCCGTGGCGGTCTGCATCGGTTTTGCGGGTGCGCAGCTCGTCGCCTTCGTAATGCAGGGTGCCGTCGAAGTAGTTGTCGAACTGCAGGGCCACGAACGCGCCGACTCGAGAGATCGAGACCCGCACGACGCGCTGTTCTGGGTCTGCGAGGAACTGCACGTTCTCGATGGCGTTGTCGAGTGCGTTGCCCAGGATGGTGGCCAGATCCATCGGCTGAATCCGCCCGAGTGCGGAACCATCTGCCACGCACGTGAAGGTGATCTGGTGGGCGAGGCAGTACTGGGCCTTGGTGGTCAAGATCGCGTCCAGTACCGGGTTGCCCGTGTCGTAGGTGGCGCTGTAGGCGGTGACCGAGGCCTCCAAGTCGTTGAGGTAGGCGGAGCGGCGCTGCGGGTCGAGTTCTGCCCGGACAACCGCCAGCTGGTGTTTCAGGTCATGCCACGTGCGGTTGGCCGTGTCGATGGCATTCCTCGACTGCAGATACTGCTGATGCTGTGCAACCACTACGGAGTTGAGGGCTGCCAGTTCGGCGTCCGCGCGTTGCTTGCGCAGTTGCTCGTGTTGGGCGTAGAGGGCAATGTAGCCGCACAGGTCGACCAGTGTCCGGATGTAGAAGACCTCTGCGGGCAAGGTTCCACTGAAGGGGGTTTGCTTGGTGGCGAAGCTCAGGTTGCTGAGCGCGAAGGTGATTACCGTGATGGATCCGGCGATAGCCAAGGTGCGGGGGCCGATTTCAGGTGGCCACTCAGTGCTGAAATGCCGACGCTCCAGCAGGTAGGCGATTGCCAGCCCGACCGCATAGGTCATCAGCCACAGCCCCACCGCACCAGGCGACCAGATCTCGGCTCCGGCGTCGAAGTAGAAGGTGCGCAGTTGCCACTCCAGTGACGCCAGCAGTTCCGCTAGGACGAACGCCCGAGCCGCGACATAGCCGGCGTCCAATAGGCTGATGCGCGTCGTCACTACGATCAGGGTGAGCATCGTGGCGAAGGCGGTCGTCATCCCGAGAACCCAGAACGGCTGCGGTAGGGTGCCTGCCACCTTGTGGAGGGCGAGCATGGCGCCGAGCCCGGCGAGCATCAGAGCGACGAACCATCCCCGCCCCTGTCTTTTCGGCAGCACCATGATGTAGACGCCACAGCTGAGCCATTCGGCCAGGGCAGTGACGAAGCGTGGAATGTCGGGCAGCGTCTCGATCACAGCACTCGTGCTCGGCCGGAGTAGGCGGCCAGCGCAGTCGCAAGCTCCTTCTTGCGAGAGCGGCTGACCGGCAGTTGGGTGCCCTGCGACATGATCGCGGACTGGTTCCCGTAGGCCAGCACGTGCCGCAAGTTGGCGAGCAGGAAGCTGTTGATTCGGACGAAGCCCCGATGCTCCAACTGCTCCGCCATCTCACGTAGCGTGCCGACCATCGACAGCTTGCCGTCGAGGGTGTGTATCTCCAGCCGGTGTTTCACGCTCTCGATGTAGACAACCTTGGCGAGGTTGATCTTCACCAGTTCTCCGGCCACCGGCACCACCACGAAATCGTCCCTCGTCTGTTCGATGCGCTGCACTGCGCGCAGCATTTCCTGCGAGAAGGCGAAGTATGAGACCGGTTTGACCAGGTAATTCAGTGCGTTGACCTGGTAGCCCTTGACCGCAAATTGCACCATGTTGGTGACGAAGATGATGATGACGGCTGGGTCTACCTCTCGCACCAGCCGGGCGGCGGCGAGACCGTCGAGGTTTTCCATCTGGACGTCAAGGAAGATGATGTCGAAGTTGGGTGTGTAGTGTCCGACTAGGTCGGAGCCGTCGGCAAACTCCTCGACGATCAGCTGCTGGTCGTACTCAGCACGGAACTTGGCGAGATACTCGCACAACAACTGTCTCGACGACGCGTGATCATCCACCACCGCGATGCGGATCATCTGGCCTCCTCGACAGGTGGTCCCAACATTGCCAGTCTACTTGCGACTGGCGCTGGGACACGTGATGGCAGCGGCAGACAACCCGAGGATCGGGGTCGGGAGAAGGAACCCTGTCACGTCGACGGCAGGTAGTGTGGGGCATCCGATCGACAGGGGGACCGATGAGGCAGCTGGCCAGCGTGCTGGCGTCGGCCGCCGTGGCCGTCGCGATCCTGGGTACCTCGGTGACCGCTGTCCTCGCCGCCAGATTCAGCTACCCGTGGTTCTCGGCCGGCCGCAACAACAGCTATCAACTCACCGTGGCTGAGATGCAGGCGAACTACGACCGGATCATCGAGTACAGCCTGTTCCCGTGGGTGCGCGAGCTGCACCTTGAAACCCTGCCGATGTCAGACACCGGCGCCCAGCACTTCGCCGAGGCCAAGGACATTTTCCAGCTCTTCGTTCAGGGCGGGCTGATCGCCCTGGTGTTGGTCGTGATCTTGGGCTCTTGGCTGTGGCGCCGTCATCAGTCGACCGGCTTCCTGACCGCCGGGGCGATCATCGCACTGGCCACCCCGCTGGTGCTGGCGATTCCGCTGGCGATCGACTTCGACCGTGCGTTCGTGGTCTTCCACGAAATCGCCTTCGACAACGATTTGTGGATCTTCGACCCGCGCACCGACCCGATCATCGACTACCTGCCCGAGGCGTTGTTCATGCGCAACGCGTTTGCGATCCTGGTCGCGATGATCATGTTGTCGGTGGCCACGATCTTGCTCGGACGCGTACTGCGCCGCCGCGTCCGCCCCGGGGGTGAGCTCAACCGACGCTGACCACCGAGCGGTGGACCACCTCCTGGCTCAACCGTTCGAGCTCGGTGCTGCTTGCCGCCATGATGTAGGTGCCGATCGTGAGGTCGAGATCGGGCAGGTAGGTTACCTCGATCCGAGCCGCCAACTCGCAGGCAGGGTAGTGCTGGGTGGTCGTTGGTGGCATGCCGAACTGCAGATAGGACAACCGGAAGCCGTCGGGGGAGTGGTCGGGGCAGTTCGTCGACACCGTCGCGTCATGGCTGGTCCAGTCCCGGCCGGCGAAGCTGATCGGACGTGACGAGGAGCTGACCACCTCGAAGCGGTTGTCGTCGAAGCCCAGTCCGAGCGCCGGGAGCGCCAGCCAGCGCTGGTCGAACTCGGCCACCAGCGCGACCTCCGTGGCAGAGAGCGGGCGTCCCAGCCCCTGCAAGTAGTAGCTGCCCACGTAGGCCGCATAGAGCGGGTGCTCCGGGTTGAAGATCGCACTGTGCGGCTGCCAGCGGCCGAAGTCGGCGAAGCTGAACTCGACGGTGAACTCCACCGGCGCACCCAGCCAGGCCGACATGCCCGCGTCGTCGTTGAACGTGATCATCAGCGGGTAAAGACCAGAGTCACGCAGAGGCATCGCGACCTGCGCGCCGGTTGCCCGGGGCACCGAGCCGCGTTCGAACACCCAGTCGTAACCGGTCATCAGCGCGAGCGATCGGTATCTGGCGAACCACGGATTGATGGCGAGGCTGGTCAGCACCAGCAGCGCAAGGCCGACCGCCAACCACCCCCAGCGCCATCGCCGCCCGGCAATCAAGCTAGTTTGATCTTGCTGGGGTCACCGCCCAGGATCAACTCACCTGAACTGGGCACGGTGAGGATCTCGCTGCCGGCGTCGGTCACTACGATTGTCTGCTCGAACTGCGCCGACCACGAGCCATCCTTGGTCAGCACCGTCCAGCCGTCGTCCCACTGGGTGGTTCGCGGATTGCCCAAGGTGAGCATCGGCTCAACGGTGAAGGTCATGCCCGGCACCATGACGGTGTCGTTCATCGGCTCGTCGTAGTGCAGGACGATCAGCCCGGAGTGGAACGCCGTATGCACGCCATGCCCGGTGTACTCACGCACCACGCCATAGCCGAAGCGGCGAGCATAGGCCTCGATGACCCGGCCGATCACCGACAGCGGCCGCCCCGGCTTGACCGCCTTGATGCCCCGGTACATCGCCTCCCGGGTGCGTTCTGCCAGCAACCGC
>JAAYVP010000066.1 GCA_012517115.1 Brooklawnia sp.
CGGTGCAACCGTCATCGTGATCGACCACGACCTTGATCTGATCGCCAACGCTGACTATATGATCGACCTCGGCCCCGGCGGCGGGAAGGACGGCGGCAGGGTCGTCGCCAGCGGAACCCCGATCGAACTCGCCCTAGATCCAGCTTCCGTCACCGGCCCCTACCTCGCCCGACATCTGCGACGCGGCGAGGATTACCTCGGGTCACGGTAGCCGGGGGGACATCGCGCCGTCAGCGACATGGTGTTGCAATCGATCGCGTCGTCGCCGTGTCGAGATCGCCACGCGTCCGGGTCCGTTGAAACTACTGGGCGTGATGTCTCGGGGCATCGTGCACGGTCTTGGCTCACGCACGCGCCGGTTTCGCTCCGCGTCCGGCCGATTGGATGAGCCGGGCGAGATGGAGTTCGAGGTAGGGTAGTTCGCCTTCGGTGAGTTTGCCGCGTTTGGTTTCGATGAGGGAGCGTATTTTTTGGGCGAGTCCGGCTACTTCTGGGTAGGCGTCGTGGATGGTTGTGAGTAGCATGGGTGGTTCGTTTTCGAATTGGGTGTTGTTGGAGATGCGTGCGTAGAGGTAGCGCAGGTGGGTGATGAAACGCGCGACGCTCATCGAGTCGAGGCTGGATTCGGGTCCCAGGCTGGTTGTTATCTCGTCGACGATTTGGGTTAGTAGCTCGGTCATTGCTGCGGTTTCGGAGATATCGGCGCGTGCGAATTGGGCGTTGACGAAGTGCATTGCGAATGCGACGGCTTCGTCGTCGGCGATTGTTACGCCGAGCTTTTGTTTGGTGAGGTCGACGACCGCGCGTCCTAGGGCGAGTTCGTTTGGGTAGATTTGGGTGATCTCCCATTTTAGTGGGAAGTCGATCGTGATGCCTTGTTGGGTGCGGGCCAGCGCGAAGTGTAGGTGGTCCGCGATGGCGAGTAGTAGTGACTGGCTGGGTTTGATCCCTGCGGTTGATTCGGCCATTCGGATTGCTTGTCTGGCTACTTCGAAGGACTCGATCGGGATCTCGGTTACGAAGTCGGTCAATTGTCGTAGGTCGTTGGGTGAGGAGGGGGAGAAGGTTTCGTTGGCTAGGTTCAACTCGATTTGGTCGCCCAGTTGTCTGCCGAAGCCGATTCCCCGACCGAGTAGGATCTGTCGTCCACCATGGGTGTCGACCATCACTGCATTGTTGTTGAGTACTCGGAGTAGTGTGCCCTGGCTTGTCGTCATCTTCTCCCCTCCTTCCCGTGTTCTGTGCTGTGCGGCTGTTCCGGTTCTAGAGTGTCGTCCCGTTCGTCCGGATCACTTCGGCGTACCAGTCGAACGACTTCTTCTTCGACCGCTTCATCGAGCCGTGGCCCATGTTGTCGCGGTCAACATAGATCATCCCGTACCGTTTTGACATCTCGCCGGTGGAGAACGAAACGAGGTCGATCACGCCCCACGGGGTGTAGCCGATGAGTTCGACACCGTCTTCGGTGACTGCTTTTGCCATCTGCTCGATGTGGCGGCGCAGGTATTCGATGCGGGCGTCGTCGTTGATGCTGCCGTCGGGATTCACCTGGTCGACGGCACCGAAGCCGTTCTCGACGATGAACAGCGGCAGATCGTATCTCTCGGACAAGGCAGCCAAGGAGTAGCGCAGCCCGACCGGATCGATCGGCCAACCCCATTCGCTGGTCGGGACGTAGGGATTGTCCACTGA
>JAAYVP010000067.1 GCA_012517115.1 Brooklawnia sp.
ATCGATCGGCCAACCCCATTCGCTGGTCGGGACGTAGGGATTGTCCACTGAGTTCGGCGGCCTGCCTGCGTCGCGTGTTTCGGAGTAGGCGCCCGCTTTCACCGTGGTCGACATGTAGTAGCTGAAGCCGATGTAGTCGACGGTGCCTGCGGCGAGGATTTCGGCATCGCCGTCCTGCCAGCCGATGTCGTAGCCTTTCGCTGCCACTTCACGTCGGGCGTAGGCGGGGTATTGTCCGCGGACGTGTACGTCAGCGAAGAAGTAGCGTTCCCGGTTGGCTAGTTGAGCGGTCATGACGTCATCGGGGTCGCAGGAGAACGGATAGCTCGGCACATACGCGATCATGCAACCGACCTTCAGTTCCGGATCGATCTCATGCGCGATCGCCACTGCCTGTGCGCTGGCCAGCAGTTCGTGATGTGCTACCTTCAACAAGACCTCTCGGGGATCGTCCTGGTCGGTCAAAGTGACGCCCGAATTCGTCCACAGGTACAGCGGGTTGCTGAGGTCCATCTGATTGTTGATCTCGTTGAAGGTCATCCAGTACTTGACCTTCGTGTGATAACGCTCGAAACAGACCCGGGCGTAGCGCGCGAACAGGTCCACCACCCGACGATCCCGGAAGCCACCGTAACGGCGGGCGAGATGTAGCGGCATCTCGAAGTGCGTGAGGGTGATGACGGGTTGAATGCCGTGCTTGAGCAGTTCGTCGAACAGATCGTCATAGAACTTCAGGCCGGCCTCGTTCGGCTGGTCTTCGTCGCCTTGCGGGAAGATACGCGTCCATTGAATAGACGTTCGGAAGCACTTCAGCCCCATCTCAGCGAACAGTGCAACGTCGTCGCGGTAGCGGTGGTAGAAATCGATCGCTTCATGGCTCGGGTAGAACTCGTCGGATTCGATGGTTTCGGTCAGCCGCCTGGGCACTCCACGGGAACCACCGGTGAGTACATCTGCGACACTCGGGCCTTTGCCGTCCGCGTCCCAGCCACCCTCCATCTGATGGGCAGCAACCGCCCCACCCCACAAGAAACCAGCCGCGAATTTGGTGTTCATTTGGTTTGCCTTCCAATTCTCAGTAACAAAATTTGGTGTTCATCTGATTTGCCGACTATTTGTCAGTTCGAGACTTTCTCGGACTGCGCAGGCAGCGTGACCGCCGCCAGCAGCTCTTCACCGACCTTCACCACGGTTGCGGGCGCAGGCAGCACCTCGCTGTAATTCTTCGAGTTGGTGACGATGACCGGAGTCAACGTCGAATACCCGGCGTTCTTGATGGCGTTGATGTCGAAGTCGATCAGTAGATCACCCTTCGAAACCTGCTGCCGGGCATCCACATGGCAAGTGAAGTGTTCGCCCTTCAGTTGCACCGTGTCGATACCAACGTGGATGAGCACCTCCACACCATCACTAGAGATCAGACCCACCGCGTGCTTGGACGGCAAGACCGCAACCACCTTGCCATCGAAGGGAGCGAAGACCTTACCCACCGACGGATCGACAGCAACACCCGATCCCATCGCACCAGAGGCAAAGACCGGATCAGGAACCGAATCCAACGGCACCACGCGTCCACTGAGCGGACTCGACACCACAGTGGCGCTCTGCGCAGCCACCAACGCGGTATCGTAAGCAGCCCGTGCCGACTCCACAAGTTCCACGGTGCCCTCAGCCTGCTGCTCCTCCTCGGACGGCTCGTCAACAGGATCATTGAAACCAATGAAGTAGACCAGCGCCATCGCACCGAAGAACGCGATCGCCGAACCGAGGGCCTGACCGATCAGCGAAGTCGGGTTGTCCGGGCTCTGAGCATTAACAACGGTCAACAAGCCGGGCAAACCCGCAAAGGCGTAATAACGCGAAC
This sequence comes from Brooklawnia sp., assembly GCA_012517115.1. Classification (GTDB taxonomy): domain Bacteria; phylum Actinomycetota; class Actinomycetes; order Propionibacteriales; family Propionibacteriaceae; genus Brooklawnia. The sequence goes on from JAAYVP010000067.1 coordinate 1,865, forward strand.
CGAACAACGAAGTGACCGCAGCACCGACCGCACCAGCAACACACGCCAGGACGAACGGACGCTTCAACCGCAGAGTCACACCATAGATGGTCGGCTCGGTGATACCGAAAATGCCGGTCGCGGCCGCCGAACCAGCGACACCACGAAGTTGCTTGCTCTTAGTCCTCAAGAACACCCCAAACGCAGCACCAACCTGAGCAATCACCGACGCCGACAAGAATGCCTGGATCGAGTCAGAACCGTACTGCTCGAAGTTAGCCAACACAACCGGCAGCATGGCCCAGTTAACACCAAAAACCACCGCGATCTGGAACAACCCACCAATAAGCGCAGCAGCCACAACCGGAGCCACCGAAGCCATCCAGTTATACCCATTAGCTATACCGTGAGCAGCACCCGCAGCGAGCGGGCCGACAACCAGCAAAGTAAGCGGCACCATAACCGCGACACTGATCAACGGCACCAACAGGTTCTCAGCCGTACCCTTAAGGAACTTCTTGAGGAAACGCTCCAAATGAGACAACAACCACACCAACAGCAGCGGCGGGATAACAGTCGAAGTATAAGTAGTCGGCGACAACGGAATAGCGAACAACCGAATAGTCTCACCATCAGTGATACGCTCTGCCATAGCCCCCCACGAAGGATTCATAATCGCAGCACAGCAAAGCACCGCCACCAGAGTGTTGACCTTAAAGTGCTTAGACGCGGTAATCGCGATAAAAACCGGCAAGAAAGTGAACGGCGTCCAGGAAATGAAAGAGAAAACCTCATCAGTACCCGAACCCTCGAAAGCCGGCCACAACATACGAATCACGATCAGCAAACCCTGAATCAAGCCTGCCGCAGCCAGCACATACACGAACGGAGCGAAGACAGCCGACATCGTAGCGATCAGCCGCGCCGCCAGGGACTGCTTCGGCGCCGGTGCGTCATCATCAGCCGACAGGTTCGTCGTAGCCAACAACGCCTCGTGGACCTCGCCCACATGAGGACCAATAACGACCTGGAACTGGCCGCCACTCTCCACAACAGTGATCACCCCTGGCAGCGCGGCGACCTTCTCCTTAGCGCCCTCAGGAGTCTGCCGCAGCACGAGGCGCAGCCTCGTCGCACAACGACTGGCGTTGACAACGTTGGACTCACCACCGACTTCATCAAGAATCTGAGTTGCGAGCTTCGGATAATTACGTACTGGCTCAGCCATTGAACCCTCCATTGACACACGGACACGAATATGACACGCATCAACTGGAGTAAGCGGAGATAGCTCTGATGAATCTCCATACCGGCCCCAGCAAGTGAGCAACACTCACCTCAATGCTGCGACTCGGGTTCTTGCCTCATGGAGTAACAGGCCCGCTGTCACGAACACCATACCTCACCAACAAACAAAAAAGCAAGCCACCGACGACACAAAAAACCCCGCGAACCAGGAGGCCGTACCCCACATGTCCATCCCCGCGAACGAGACCCCGACCACGACGAGCTGCCGAAGTCCCGGAGAAGCTGTCGATGGCAGCCAGACATGCCACCACAAAAAAGCACGCCCAATCACATGCCTCAGCCCCAAAGAAGGACAAATCACAGATCCTGGACC
>JAAYVP010000430.1 GCA_012517115.1 Brooklawnia sp.
CCCCTGGGGAGGCCCCAGCCGAGGTGAGCACGATGACGGCCATCAGCCGTCGGCCTTGCGAATCACGGAGATCCGATCGGATGCCGCCAGGGCCGCGACTGCTGCCGCCGAGCCCTGGTCGAGTTGCACATCGAGTAGCCAGCTTCCCCCGTCTGGGGTCTGGGTCGGTGCGGCCACTACGACTGCCTCGAACTGCACACCAGCGCCACGTTCGGCGTCCATCGGCCCCGGGACCGCAACCAGGCTGATGGACGCGCCGGCTGGCAGCGGCCCGCCCGGCAATCGTCCGGCAGCTAGCCGAAGCCCGACATGGGCCGACCCGGCAGGCACCACCCGGGCGCCAACCGAACCGGGACCGACCAAGCTGCCCGCCGGCAGGTCGACCCTCGCGTACTGCCCGATCAACCCGGGCAATTCGGCGGCGGGCAGCACCGCTACACCGACGGCCCGCCCTATGGTCGTGGTGGTCAAGTCTGCGGATTCGACCTGATCACCGCGAGCCACGGGCTTGGCCATCAGAACCACTGTTCGCGACTCTTGTGTCCCGCTCCAGGCCCAGGCCATCGCCAAACCACCGAGACAGGCGCAAAGAACGCCGATGACTATCAGGCGGGGGCTCCGCCGGGCGCGCAACTGAACCGTTGCCGGTCGGGGCGGAAGTTCGGCAGTTGTCGCCCTGGTTCGGGCTGAATGCGCGGCTGGCGGGTGCGGAGACGCACGCATGGCGATTTGTCCTGTTCTGCTCGGGGGTGAGGGGTGCAGCAGGTGCACCTTACGTCGGAGATCTGGATGATGACAAGCTGGTGGGCGCGTCCTGTGGATAACTAGCTCTCGAAGTGGCCTGCCCAGAGTGATCGACCTCGGGGTGCCCCCGGGGGCCCCGTGCCCGTTACGATGGGTCAACCAGCTGCGTCGTCCATCCCGATCCGGGCGACCCTATCTTCACGCAGGAGTGGACCGATGGAAGCCGTTGTGCCCTGGTGGGCGATTATCCCCTTCGTCGTCATGTTGCTGAGCATCGCGCTGATGCCGCTCATCCCCGCCACCGCGCACAGATGGGAGGACTGGCGCTTCGTGTTCGGTGTGGCGCTCATGTTGGGGATACCCACCGCGTTGTGGGTGGGCTTCGTCTTGAGCTGGGCACGAGTTGGGCACGCGATAGTCGAGTATGTGCAATTCATCATGCTGCTGTTCGCGCTCTTCGTGGTCTCTGGCGGGCTCTTCCTGAAAGGCGACATCCGCCCCACACCGAAGAACAACACCATTGTGCTCGCGATCGGCGGAGTGATCGCGTCCTTCATCGGCACGACAGGTGCCGCGATGCTGCTGATCCGGCCGCTGCTGAATATCAACAAGGACCGGAAGATCAAGGTGCACACTGTGATCTTCACGATCCTGATCGTGGCCAACAACGGCGGCATGCTGACCCCACTCGGTGATCCCCCGCTGTTCATGGGCTTCCTACGCGGTGTGCCATTCACTTGGACGTTCAAGCTGCTGCCAATGTGGGCGTTCATCAATGCCATGCTGCTGATCACCTACTACGCGCTGGACACCAGGCAGTACTCACGCGAAGATGTGCCCGAGCGGTTGCGGATCGCCGGCCCCAGAGAACCGCTCAAGGTCCTCGGCCTGCCGTCACTGGTCTGGTTCGCCATGATCATCGCCGCAGTGGCACTACTGCCGTCCCTCGACCTCCACGCCATAGAGAGCGGCCACGCCACATGGGACCAGTACGTCCCATGGCGCGAACTGGTCTTCCTAGCCGCAGCGATCGGCTCTTACACCACCGGCAGCAAGCGCATCCGGTTCGACATGAACCAGTTCTCCTGGGCCCCCATCCGCGAGGTCGCGGTGATCTTCATCGGCATCTTCCTGACGATGATCCCAGCACTGGCGTTCCTGGCTCAGGTCGCCGACCAACTCCCCCTCAACACGATCACGTTCTTCATCTTCAGCGGTTCGCTTTCGGCGTTCCTGGACAATGCCCCGACCTACCTCACCTTCTTCGAGATGGCTGGTGCGCTCGGCGCAGACCCGACCGTCATGGCAGAGTCCGCCAGAGTGGGTGCCACCACCGTGCCCGAGATCTGGCTGCTCGCCATCAGCCTCGGCTCCGTCGCCTGCGGCGCGATCACCTACATCGGCAACGGGCCGAACTTCATGGTCAAGGCCGTCGCCGAGTCGCGCGGCGTCATCATGCCCTCATTCGGCGGCTACATCGGGTGGTCAGTCCGCTACCTGGCGCCCATTCTGGTCGCCATGGTCTGCCTCTTCCTGGCTGAGCCGATCTGGGTGAAGGCCATCGGCGGGGTGATCACGGTCTTCTTGTTGCTGCAAGCGTTCCTGCTGTGGCAGCGCTACCACAAGGCCGCCCGGGAGGTCTACCACCTGGTCGGTTCCGTTTCCCCGGAGGACGCCGGCGCGCAGGCCGACATCGATCGCTAATCCGCGCCGGCAGACCTCAGCCCTGCTGACGATCGGACGACGGTTCCGGTCGCAGGGCAGCGCGCCGCTGAACCGGCTCGGTGGGCTCCATCTCATCCTCGGGATGCTGCGCCTCCGCCGGGGCGATTCCCGCCTGCGGCTTGCCAGCCAGCTCGCGCACCTGCAGGTTCAGGATCGCGACATGCTCGGCCAGGGTGCGTGACTTATCCTCGGCCAGCGAGATCTCCAACGACAACTGAAGGCAGACGCCGAGCAGCAGCAGAATCGCCAGAAAGAACAGCAGGTTCGACGGCACCGCGACGCCGACCAATCTGGCCAGGCTCGCCAGCAGACCGGGGAACAGCGCCAGCACGATGGTGGCCAACCCCACCACCATCCACAGCGCCACGTACTTCTCACGCAGCCGCCGGGAACGAACCAGGTTGAACAGGAAGACGATCGTGATAACCGCTATCACCAGGAAAAACATGGTGCCGCTCATTTGGCATCCTCCTCATCTGTGAGCTTGACCGGACGCCTGGTCAAGGCAACCAGCAGCGCGAACATGGAGCGGAACAGATAGATCGCCGCCTTGTAGGGGTTGTTGGACGGGGTACCCGCGCGCCGCGGACGCATCTCGACTGCCACCTGGGTCACGGTCAAACCCGACCGGATGGCAACGACCAATGAGTCGACGGTGTCGCCGAGGTACTCCACTGGGTAGTGCTTCACGTACTGCGCGATTGCCACCCGGTCGGCGGCCCGGAAGCCGCTGGTGATGTCGGTCAGCTTCGTCTTCGCCAACGAGCTCACGATTCCGGCGAGCATGGACATGGCCCATTTGCGGGGGCCACGGACCTCGTAGTCGCCTCGGCCGGCGAAGCGCGCACCGATCGAGATGTTGGCGTGCTCCAGTCCGGCCAGC
>JAAYVP010000431.1 GCA_012517115.1 Brooklawnia sp.
TGAGGCGGTGGTGGCGTATTCGGCGGAGGGTATCGCCGGGATAAGCCGCGCCATGCATCGCTTCGTCGACTCCTGCATTGTGCCGCGACACTGGCGCGGCCGGGCTCGCCCTGTGGTCCTGAACAACTGGGAAGCCACCTATTTCGACTTCGACACCGCCACGCTGCTGGAAATCGCTGAAGGCGCCGCCCGCCTCGGTGTAGAGACTCTGGTGCTTGACGATGGCTGGTTCGGCAAACGCGACGACGACACCGCCGGTCTTGGCGACTGGGTGGTCAACACCGCGAAACTCCCCGGCGGCTTTGATGCCCTGATCGAAGGCGTGCGCGCTCGCGGCCTAGACTTCGGCCTCTGGTTCGAGCCCGAGGCCGTGAACGAGGACTCCGACCTATACCGCGCGCACCCCGACTGGGCGATCCACCAGCCCGGCCGCGCGCTATCGGAAGGCCGTTTCGAGTACCTACTGGACCTCACCCTGCCTGAGGTGCGCGACTACCTCGTAGAGACGGTGAGCTCGTACCTGGACCGCTACCCGATCTCGTTCGTCAAGTGGGACATGAATCGCCTCATCTCGGACGCCGTCCCTGACGGCTTCCAGCACCGCTTCGTGCTCGGCCTCTACGACGTCCTCGGCCGGATCTTCGGCCCGCGCCCCGAGGTGCTGCTGGAGAACTGCTCCTCGGGCGGCAACCGTTTCGACCTCGGCGTGTTGTGCTTCGGGCCGCAGGTGTGGGCCAGCGACTGCACCGACCCGGCCGAACGGCTCGTCATACAAGACGGCCTCAGCTTGCTCTACCCTCCGTCGACCATCAGCGCACATCTGTCGGTCTCTCCTAACCACCAGACCGGACGTACGACATCCTTGGCCCTGCGATTCGCGGTCTCAGCGCCGTGGGTCTTCGGGGTGGAACTTGATCCTCGCGTACTCGGCGAGGCCGAAGTGGCGGAGTTGGCAACCGGGATCGCCTGGTACAAGGAGCACCGTCAGCTTCTGCAGTTCGGGGAGCACCACCGCGTGGACGGCCGCGGCGACGGCCGCTGCCAGCTCTCTGTTACCGGAGATGGCGGCGCCGTGTCGTTCTACTACAACCCGCGGATGCGCGCCGGGTCAGAGGGTCCGCTCTGGCAGGTGCCGGGGCTCACCGGCCCGGTTCACGTGCAGCGTGTCCTGACCGACGACGGCCCCACCCTCGATGCGGTCCTCCCCGGCGTGGCGCTAGCCCAGGGCGTCCCGCCGCTGCCACTGCTCGAAGGCGAGGTTGCCATCGTCGAACTCACGCCCCAACAGGCGCGATCCTAGAAAGGACGATCTCACGCGGCTCGTCACAACACTGTTCAGCCCAGACAGGTTGAGGCCCCTCGCGGAGCCGAACAAGATCGTGGTGGATTCACCGCGTCTCCCCGGACCTTGCGCGCGACTTTCTGACAGTTGGGGCCGCTGGCCCGAGCCGCCCGGCGACGATCTTGTTCGCCGCACCTGACGGGTATTCCGCGACGATGCGTCACCGAAGCGCGAGTGCCTTGGGCGACTGCCATCGCCGCGGTCACCGCACCAGTTGCTCGCGTTGTTCACCGGTCAACACCAGTACCGCCTCCGGGCGCCCGCTTCGCGACATGCCCCCGTCTGCTAGGTGGACGGCCAGTTCTCGCCCTCGGGCAGGTCTCCGGTGATGACGTAGATGATCCGGCGTCCCATGGCGACCGCATGGTCAGCGATGCGCTCGTAGTAGCGTCCGAGGAGCGCAACATCAACGGCTGCCTCCACGCCGAACTCCCAGTCGTCGCCCAGGATGACCCGGAACTGGTCGCTGCGCAGGTTGTCCATCTCCTCATCCTGCTCGGCCAGCGTCTGGGCTTCTTCGAGGTTCCGCTCCGCCAACACGCGCCCGACGTTTCCGATCATCTCTTGAGCGAGGAATGACATGCGGCTGAAGTTCTCGGCGAGTGGCTCGGGTACGGCGTGCTCGGGGTAGCGCAGCCGCGCGATCTTGGCGACATGCGCGGCCAGGTCACCCATTCGTCCGAGCGCCGCGACCATCTGGATAACTGCAACCAGCGTCCGCAACTCGCCTGCCACCGGAGCCTGCCTGGCCAGGATAGTGAAGGCCCGCAGCTCCAGCTGGTCGTGCATCGCGTCGATTCGGGTATCTCCACTGATCACCCGTTCAGCCAACTGTAGGTCGGCTTGCAGGAGCGCCCGGGTGGCGTCGCGCACTGCGATCTGGATGCTGTCGGACATGACGACCAGCTCATTGACGACACCTTCAAGGTCGCTTCGGTAGATCCTGCGCACCGGAATCCTCTTTCATTGTTCGGCTGCGACGATTCTAGAGGCACGTCGTGGCCAGCTAGACACACCACCGGCCTGACAGGCCACTTTTCGGTGAAGCCAAGATGAACAGTTGCGGAAGCACGGGGTGCGCCGGACTGAACTGGACGGAACCGGGCTGTGCTGCCTGCTACCCGACCGGCCCCTATGATCAGCAACGTGGACGTGTTGATCGCGGCGTTGCTGGGTCTGGTCCTCGGTCTTGCCTATGCGCCGACGCTGGTCTGGCTGCGCCGTCGCGCCGAGTTGGACGCTGGTGAGCCGGAGCAGGCTCCGGTGGTGTCCGAGCAACTGGCGCAGGCTGTTGACTTGCTGCGGTCCGCGGCGCTGGTGGCGGGGCCGTATGACGAAGTGCTGCACTCCAATCCGCAGGCGCGCACGCTCGGGCTGGTGCGCGGCAACCGCGTGGCGCCCGACGAACTGCTCGACCTGGTGCGTCAGGTCAGGCAGCAGCGACGGGTGCTCGGGACGATGCTCAGGCTGTCGCGAGCGCAGGGCACGCCGCAGCTTGAGCTGGCCGTCCGGCTCAGGGGGCTGAGCGGGGGCATGGTGCTGGTGGTCGCGGACGACCGCAGCGCTCAGGTTCGGACCGACGAGATCAAGCGCGACTTCGTCGCCAACGTCAGCCATGAGCTGAAGACTCCGGTTGGTGCGATCCGGGTACTCGCGGAGGCGGTCGAACAGGCCGCCGACGATCCGGTGGCGGTGCAGCGGTTCGCGGCCCGGATGATCCACGAGTCCGACCGGCTCGGCGAACTCATTCGGCAGATAATCGAGCTCTCGCGGCTGCAGTCCGACGAGCCGCTCCTGCACCCGAGCGAAGTCGTGGTCGACGACGTGATCGCCGACGCGGCCATGCAATGCCGGGAACTCGCCGCGTCCAGCTCGATCGCGCTCACCACCTCGGGAACGCCCGCGCTTCGCGTCCTCGGGGATGCAGAGCAACTCACCAGTGCCGTGGTGAACCTGATCACGAACGCGATCAACTACTCCGACCCAGGCGGACGGGTGGCCGTCAGCAGCCGACTGGCCCAGGACTCCGACGACGGCTATGTCGAGATCAGCGTGGCGGACAACGGCATCGGCATCCGGTCGGAGGAGCTGGAGCGCATCTTCGAACGCTTCTACCGGGTCGACTTCGCCCGCAGCAGAGACTCCGGCGGCACCGGCTTAGGACTGTCCATCGTCAAGCACGTCATCGGGGCTCATGGTGGCACCGTCAATGTTTGGAGCAAGGTGGGGCAGGGGTCCACGTTCACCCTTCGGCTCCCCGCACTCGACCAAGCCATTCCATCCGACGGGACGGTGCTCGAGCCGCCGGCACAGGAGGTCAAGCCATGACAAGGATTCTGATCATTGAGGATGAGGAGTCCTACCGCGATGCCACCGCGTACATGCTGCAGCGGGAAGGCTTTGACGTTTCGCAGGCGGAACACGGGGCTGCAGGGCTGGCCGAGTTTGAGCGCAACGGCGCCGACCTGGTGCTGCTCGACCTGATGATGCCGGGCATGCCCGGCACCGAGGTCTGCCGACAGTTGCGCATCAGAAGTAATGTGCCGGTGATCATGGTCACCGCACGTGATTCTGAGATCGACAAGGTCGTCGGGTTGGAACTCGGCGCCGACGACTACGTCACCAAGCCGTTCAGCCATCGCGAGTTGGTCGCCCGCATCCGGGCGGTGCTGCGTCGCGGGCAAGACACCGAACTGCTGCCCGAAGTGATCGAGGCAGGTGGCGTCCGGATGGACGTGGAACGCCATGAGGTTTGGGTGCGTGGCGAACCGGTCAAATTGGCCTTGAAGGAGTTCGAACTGTTGGAGTTGTTGCTGCGGAACGCAGGACGCGTGATGACGCGTGGTCAGTTGATCGACCGGGTCTGGGGAGCCAACTACGTCGGTGACACCAAGACGTTGGACGTGCATGTCAAGCGGCTGCGCGCGAAGATCGAGGCTGATCCGGCGCGCCCGACGCAACTGGTCACCGTGCGCGGTCTGGGCTACAAGTACCAGGACTGAGCCCCAGCCTGGTCCGGCCTCGATCCGGCTGAGTCAACTCCCCAGGAGCAACTTGCTCACGGCTCAATGCCTGAGTTGGGCCAGACTAGTGCGCACTCTGACCGTGGAGCCGGGCGAGGATCGCTGGTTCGGTTCGATGATCGGGGCGGTCACCTCTTCGAACACCCTGATCCTGCCGGCCGCAGCGCCCAGACCGAGTTGGCGGAGGGTGTGGGCCGGTACTGTCCAGCAGCCAGCCCATCCGGGTGCCGGTGACCGCGACCGGGTTGGTCTTTTCCATCCCCAACCACAGTTCCTCCCGGCACACGGCGATCCGGTGCGCCGGATCTGTGAACCTGACCCAACCCAGATGACCAGCTTCCTTCATCTTGTCCAGTGACGGCCAACGCGCGCGATAGCCACCGTGGCGACAGCACCGACACCGGCCCGAGACGAAGGAAACTGGTCACGGTTCTGGTGGGAGGCGACCCGCTGCACCGCGGCCCTGCAGTCGGCCTCGCGCCGAGGTGCTCTGATCTTCCGGGCGCCGCGATCACACTCCCCGCACGACCCGGGACCGCAGTCGCCGTCAACGCGGTTTCACCCGAGTTGGACCAAGGAATGGTGCGCATTCCAGCCAGGGACGGTTGCGAGGAGCCGTTGGATGCAGCAGGTCATCGTGTGGTCGCCGGTGTTGATGGTGGCTTGGCGGTAACGCCACAGAAGAGCTGGTGCGCATACTCCCGAACCAAACACAGAGAAACCCGTAATCAAACACGGATCCAAGGCAACAAGTCACCAAACGTGGCCCAACTCGGGTAGTAGGGTCTGGGAGCCGGCTGACGCGCGCACGTCCAGCGGCGTCAGCGTCCATCAAGGCCGTTATCTGGCGCCTCCCAGCCACTGGCATCGCCTCGACGCCACAGCCTCAGGCCTGTCGCACCTCGACCAAGTTGGTGTACTGCGGGTTCGACTTTGCTAGCGCCGTCGGCCGATAACGGGTCAGGGTATTCGCACAACCGCCGGTGTCAAGGCCGTCGGCATCGGGGGTGTACCACGCGCCCTCGGGGATGGAGACCACCCCGGGCATGATCCTTGGGGTCACCTTCGCCTCGATCTGAACCTTGCCGCGATCGTTGAAGACCAGTACCTGATCACCGTTGGCGATGCCGCGGGTTTCGGCGTCCAGCGGGTTGATCCACACTACCTGTGTGTGGGCCTCCATCAGCCAGTCCACGTTGCCGTAGGACGAGTGGGTGCGGCCTTTGAAGTGGTAGCCGATCATCTGCAACGGGTAGGCGTCCTGATCGGTTGGCGCTGACATGGAGAACTGGTCCGCCTCAGCGGCGCTCTCCCACGTGTCTATGTGCTCGGCGACGGTGGTGATCACGTCGCCCTCGGGCAGCTGCCAGGTCTTCTTCTTCTGCTCGACCTCGGCGGAGTAGAGCTCGATCTTGCCGGACGCGGTGCCCAGGGGTTCACCTTCTGGGTTTTCCCGAAACTCCCGCAACGCGACTCGAGTGGGATTCGCCTTTTTCCACACGCCCATCTCCCTGAGTTGGTCGAAGGCGGGCATTCCCGGGTTCTTCTCGCGGGACGTCTCGATGGTCTCGCGGACCCAATCCTCCTGAGTCTTGCCCTCGGTGAACTCCGGCAGTTGCCCGAAGCGTTCCGCCAGTCCGGACGCGATGTCGTAGATGCCACGCGATTCGTAGAGCGGCTCGATCGCTTTGCTGGTCACGATCGTGTAACCCATGTTGGCGGCCAGACCCTGACCGACGACGTCACTCTCCTCGACATTTGACGTGCCGGGTAGCACGTAGTCGGCCAACTTCGCCGACGAAGTCATCAGCATGTCGATCACCACGATCAACTCGCATTTCTCCTCGTCCCCGAGAACCTCGTAGGTGTGGTTGATCTCGGAGTGCTGGTTGACCAGAATGTTCGAGCCATATGCCCAGATCGCCTTGAGCGGCACGTCCAGCTTGGGGTCGGCAACCGCCGCGCCATTGGCGTCCCAATCGCGGACGCCGTCGACGGCACGCATCTCGGCACCGCGATCGATGGCTTCCAACCAGCTGAAATGGGAGATCTTCTTGGTGACCGGGTTGGAGTAGGAATCGAACGGGTAGGCCATGCTCAGCCCGGCTCCGCCGGTGAAGGTACCGGTACCACCACCGGGCACGCCAACGTTGCCGAGCATCGCATTGAGGGTGATGATCGCCCTCGCTTGGTTCTCACCGTTGGCGTGCCGTTGCGGGCCCCAGCCCTGCTGGATCATCGACGGCTTGTTGTGCCCGAGCAATCGGGCGAAGCTGATGATCTGGTCGACCGGCACCCCGGTGACACGGGAGGCCCACTGGGGGGTCTTCTCGATGCCATCGGGGCCGTTGCCCTCAACATAGGCTCGATAGGACGAGTGCTTCGGTGCACCCTCAGGCAGGTGGTCGTCGTCGAAGCCAATGCAGTACTGGTCTAGGAAGGCCTGGTCGTGCAGGCTTTCGGCGAGCAAAACGTGCGCCACCCCGGCTACCAATGCCGCGTCGGTGCCGGGCAGTGGGCTGACAAAAACGTCGGCAAGCAACTGCGCGCTGTCGGAGTAGCGCGGGTCGACGACCACCGTGGGCACGTTGGTCCGTTGTTTGAGCTGCTGCAGGTAGAAGACTTCCGACCCCCCCGACATTTTTGTCTCCATCGGGCTGTGGCCCCACAACACGAGCAGTCTGGTGTTGACCAGATCGTCGGAAGAGTTGCCGTCCACATAGGTTCCGTAGATCAGGCGCATCGCTTCGGTGATGCCCCCGGTGGAGTAGTCGCCGTAGTAGCCGAGGAAGCCGCCATTCAAGTTCAGGAAACGGGCCAGCGCACCGCCGGTGAAATACGACTGGGTGATATTCCCCGAGACCACACCGGTGCCGTAGGCCAGGTGGATCGACTCGGGGCCATAGTCGGCCAGGATCTGTCGGTACTTCTCGGCGATCTCGTCCAGCGCCTGCTCCCAGGAAATCTCCTCCCACTGGTTCTCGCCGCGTTTGGTGCCTGTCTTGCGCTTCAGCGGGGTCTGCAGCCGGGCCGGGTTGTATACCCGGTGCCGGATCGACCGCCCGCGCGGACAAGCCGGGATGCGGTGCAGCCCGATCGTGTCGTCACCGGTGTTGTCGGCCAGGACACGCACGACGGTGCCGTCTTTGACCTGCAGACGCAGCGGGCAGCGGGCACCGCAGTTGACCATGCAGGCGCTCCACACTGTGCGGTCCGCGTCGGCCATGCCGTCGCCGGGATCGGCGTTAGCCAATCGGGGATGCGCCAGCGTCGCCCCAGTGCCAACCAGGGCAGTGGTGCCTGCAACGGCACCAGACCACTTGAGGAACGAACGGCGATCAGCAGTGAGCATCGGAAGCCTTTCTGAGCGGACTTCGGCAGCCGACGACTGTCAGCCACGCTGCGGACACCGACAGCGTACCGGCTCCAGGGGTGTGCCGGACGGCGGCCCGGGCTGGGTTGGCGTTGGTGAGGCATCCTTGGATCGACAGGATCGTCGATCTCAAATTGGGTGAGGAGGTGCCAGGTGCCCGGCGCGTTGCCTGATGGCGATCCCGCCCCCATCGACGGCCGGCTGCCGCTCACGGCGCTGGCCGAAGTGGGTGAGCGCGAACTCAGCATTTACGTGCACGTCCCGTTCTGCCTGGTGCGCTGCGGCTATTGCGATTTCAACACCTACACACCTGACCAGCTCGGCCCTGGAGGTGGTCGGGCTGACTGGTTGGCCGCAGTGCATGCCGAGATTGGGTTGGCGTCCCGCGTCTTGGGCTCGGCGACCCCGCCGGTCTCCACCGTTTTCTTCGGCGGGGGGACGCCCACCTTGATGAGGCCGGCTCAGTTGGACGAGATCTTGGCGGACATCGGCGACCGGTTCGCGCTCAAGCCCGATGTTGAGGTGACAACGGAGGCGAATCCGGAGACCGTTGGCCCGCGCGAGCTGGCGGCGTTGCGGGCCGCCGGTATCAACCGGTTGAGCCTGGGCATGCAGTCTGCGGTGCCGCACGTGTTGGCCACACTCGATCGCGTCCACACCCCCGGCCGCGCCCTCGAAGTGGTCGCCGAAGCCCGGGAGGCAGGTTTCGAGCAGATCAGCCTCGACCTGATCTACGGCACTCCGGGGGAGTCGGCAGGCGATTGGCGGAGCAGCCTAGACGCTGTCTGCGAGGTTGCTCCAGACCACGTTTCGGCCTACGCACTGGTTATCGAACCTGGCACGGCGATGGCCCGCAAGGTAGCCAGCGGAGAGCTCGAACCGATCGACGAGGATCGCCAGGCCGACTACTACCTGATGGCCGAACAGGTGCTTACAGACGCGGGCTACAGCAATTACGAAGTGAGTAGTTGGTCACGGGGTCCAGCCTGCCGGGCCCGGCACAATCTGGCTTACTGGCGGGGGTCCAACTGGTGGGGGATCGGGCCCGGCGCACATTCACACGTCGGCGGCGTGCGCTGGTGGAACATCAAGCACCCGGCACGCTACGCTGCGGCGCTGGCGTCCGGACGCAGCCCGGCTCAGGCCCGTGAAGTGCTGGACGCCGAGTCCAGACGTATCGAACGGGTTCTGTTGGAGCTGCGCTTGGCTGACGGGCTGCCACTGGACGTATTGACTGCAACCGAGCAGGCACGGCTGGCGCAGCGCGTCCCTGACCCACTCCTGCAGGTAGACCAAGATCGCATCGTGCTGACCGTGCAGGGTCGGCTCCTCGCGGACGCGGTCATCCGCGATCTCATTGATTTGACGTAAAGACGCTGCTCGGGCCGATGGTGAGGTTAGGCACGCCTCGGTGGTTGAATCGCGAATCATTGCTCAAGATTGAGGTGTGACGCCAATCGATTGGGTGAAGCGGTATCCGGCGGTGGCTGCCACGCTGGTCGTCGGGCTAGCCGGGATCGGATTGTTGCTCGCGGGAATGAAGGACGCTTCGCACTGGCTGGTGGGCGCGTACGCGCTGCTGGTCGCGGCTTGGCAGGCAGCATCGATGATCCGGAGTTTGGTTCGCCGCCAGTTCGGTTTGGATGTGCTCGCGGTAACTGCGATCACTGCAACAGTGCTGGTTGGCGACCCTTGGGCGGGCCTGATCGTGGTGCTCATGTTGACCGGTGGCGAGGCACTGGAGGATTACGCCAACGCCAGAGCCCATCGCGAGATCTCGGCGCTGCTGGAGCGGGCACCCCGGCGGGCCCGCCGCTGGGTTCGTGACGGCGAGTTCGTCGAGATCCCGGTGTCCGAACTGCAGGTCTCCGACCTGGTGATGGTGCGACCCGGGGAGGTTGTTCCGGTGGACGGGTTGCTTGAGGGGGACTCGGTCTGGTTCGACGAATCGTCTATCACCGGTGAATCGCTGCCGGTGGAACACGTCGCGGGTGATGAGGTGCTCTCTGGGTCGGTCTGCCAGCAGCGGGTTGCCTTGGTACGCGCGACTGTGCCAGCCCGAGAGAGCCAATATCAGAAGATCATTGACCTTGTTCAGGCGGCTGCCGAGAGCAAGTCACCGATTGTGCGGCTGGCCGACCGCTACGCTGTCCCGTTCACTCTGGTGTCACTCGTGATCGCCGGGTTGGGGTGGTGGGGCTCGGGTGATCCGGTACGGTTCGCTCAAGTCTTGGTCGTTGCCACCCCCTGTCCGTTGCTGATAGCTGCACCGGTGGCGTTCCTAGCTGGGATGAGCCGGGCCGCCAGCAGTGGAGTTATCGTGAAGTCCGGTGGGGTGATGGAGACCCTCGCCCGCGTCCGCACGGTGGCGGTGGACAAGACCGGCACGATCACCCACGGCCAGCCGGTTGTCGACGTGGTCGAACCGGTCGATGGCGTCGAACCGGATGAGTTGTTGCGGCTGGCTGCCGCGGTCGAGACCTACTCCACACACGTGCTGGCCAGGTCGATCGTTCAGGCAGCCCGTGAGCTGAAGATTGATATCCCGGCGGCAACCGGGGTGGAGGAACAGACTGCCGCGGGTCTCAGCGCCCAGATCGAAGGCAGGCACACGGCAGTGGGAAACGCCAATCACGTCTACCGGGTCACCGGTCAGCAAGTGGTTGACCGGTCCGTGTCAGCCGGGCACATCGCCATCCATGTGGGCACCCAGGACGCCTACCTGGGCCGCATCCTGCTCACCGACCAGATCCGGCGGAACGCCGCGGCCACCTTGCAGGCGCTGCACAAGTTGGGGGTTGAGTCGATCGTCATGCTGACCGGGGATGCCGCTCCGACTGCCCGGCATGTCGCTGACGAGATCGGGGTTGACGATGTCCGGGCCGGGCTGCTGCCAGCAGACAAAGTCGCGGAGGTCGTCAAGCTGCCGCTGCGTCCGGTGGCGATGGTCGGCGATGGTGTCAACGACGCCCCCGTGCTGGCGGCTGCTGATGTCGGCATCGCTATGGGCGCCAAGGGAGCCACTGCTGCCAGCGAATCGGCCGATGTGGTGATCATGCTCGACGACCTCAGCAGAGTCGCGACCAGCGTGGCGATCTCGCAGCGCACTGTCCGTGTCGCATTGGAGTCGATCTGGCTTGGAATCGCGATCAGCGTGGCGCTGATGGGTGTCGCCGTGTGGGGCTTGATCCCGGCCATCGTCGGTGCCGCCCTGCAGGAGGTCGTCGATCTGGCCGCCATCCTGATGGCGCTGCGTGCCGTGCGCCCTGGCCGGATCGAGCGGCGACTCGTCGCCGATCTTCGGGTGAATTCGGCTCGGCAGGCTGTCCGGGGAGGACCGCTCGCACCGGTGCAGTGAACTGCGGTCTAGACGTCAGACCTCGCCGGTAATCCTAAGAGTCGGGACCTCGATCTTCCCGAAAACCGGGACCGCTAGGGTATCGGGGGGAAAACGATCGGTTAGGTGGGCCGCAGCATTGAACTCCGAGAACAACGGGCGCGTTGAATTGGTGCGCCTTCTGCATGAAGCCCGCATGCGCAAGTCGATATCCATTCGGGCGGCTGCCAGACTGGCTGGTGTCGCACCGGCAACGGCTCAGGGCTGGTTGAACGGCAAACACATGCCTACCCCGGCGTTGCGCGAGAACTTCCGCGCCCTGCTGACCGAGCTTGAGTTGAATGTGCCCGACAGCATGTGGCTGCCGGACGCCGCGGTGACGGTCGATCGCACGCAACAGCCGGCACCGTATTTGGGCCTGCGTCCCTATGGTGTGGCGGACCGGGAGTTCTTCTTCGGCCGTGCAGCCGAGCTGGATCGTCTGGTGGACCGGATCCAGCAGGCGTCTGGCCGTGGCATTGTGATACTCACAGGGCCGTCGGGGGCGGGTAAGTCGTCCCTGTTAGCAGCAGGGTTAATCGCCGAGGCAACGGTCGACGGCGCGTTGGCTGGCTGGTCGGTCGAAACCATGACCGCAGCCCACATTCGCCGGTCGTCGGAGGCGCGCCTGATCGTCATCGACCAGTTCGAGGATGTCTTCGAGACCAGTTCCGAACAGTCAGCTCAGTTGGTTGCGTCGGTGGCGAAGCTAGCTGAGCACGCGGTAGTGGTGCTTGGGTTGCGTTCGGACGCTTTCGCTGCCGCATCCGAATACTCCGAGTTGGCCCCGGCCTTGGAGCACGCGATGCTGCTCGCGCCGATGGATGTCTCCCAGTTGACTCAGGTCATCGTTGAGCCGGCCCGCCAGCTGGGGGTAGTGGTGGAACCTGAACTGGTGGCCGCGCTGTTGCGCGATGTTGACCCGGGTGACACCCAGTTGGGACGAGCGCGGGTGTTGCCGCTGCTGTCGAACGTGCTGCTGGCGTTGTGGCTGGCTAGCGATGGGCATCGGCTGACCGTGGCCGACTACTATCGCGCCGGTGGGCTGGCCTCGGCTGTTGAGACCATGGCTGAGGGCGTGTACGACTCGCTGAATCCAGACCAATGGGAACCCACGCGGCTGCTCTTCCTGCAGCTGGTTCACGTCGTCGAAGGCCTGCCGCGCCGCACTCCGCTGCCGCTGGATGCCTTGGGTGCGGCAGAGACCCAGGTGGCGAGCCGGTTCATAGCAGCCCGGCTGCTGACGGCGGCGACTAACGAGATCTGGATATCGCACGATGCACTTCTGATGCACTGGCCGAGGCTGCGGACGTGGATCGACGACTCCGCCAGCGAATTGCGGATTCGTGAGCGGCTGCGCCAGGTCACAGCGGTCTGGCTGGCTAATGACCGGCATCCGTCCTCATTGTTGCCAGTGCTTCAGCTGCCGGTCTTCGCTGACTATTTGAACGATCATGATCGCATTGCCCGGTTGTCACCTGATGAGCAGGACTTCTTGGAGCAGAGCCAGCAGCATTTCGCGGCACAGTTGGCGGCCGAGCGAGCGAGATCGAGTCTGTTACGCCGACAGCGACGCTTGGCATTTATCACCACCGCGTTCGCGGTGGTGGCGGCCTTGGTGGCCGGTATCGCGCTGTTCCATGGCGTCCAAGTGCAACAGGCTGCACAATCACGGCAGCTCGCGTATTCGGTGCGTGCCGACCGAGCCGGAGACACATTCATTCAGGCCCAGGTGGCGCTGGCGGCGCACGCGCTGTCACCAACGGTCGAGGGACGCTCGGCGTTAGCGGATGCCGTCGCCGCCGACATCCCGGTCCGCTGGACCGGAGGTGACGCGCCGGGAGTGCTCGCCGTACTCGAAGGCGGGTCGCCGGGGGAGGAGTCTCTTCTGGTCAAGGTTGACACCGGAGGCGAAGCCGTGTTGTGGCGCGGCGATGAGCGCACCCAGAACCCTGGCTTGAAATGGCGCGTCACCGACCCGGACAGCGGGCTATTCGCCGTTGATCTGACTCGGTTGGCTGGGCGTGAAGTTGCTGCCTTCGGCGGCCAGGGGGAGATGTCGATCTGGGATCTGTCGTCGCAGCCGGAGCGGTTGGCCACCATTGATGTCGGCCCCCTGACGGTTTACTCGGTCAGGTTCAATCAGGCTC
The DNA here is from genome assembly GCA_012517115.1 of Brooklawnia sp. GTDB lineage: Bacteria > Actinomycetota > Actinomycetes > Propionibacteriales > Propionibacteriaceae > Brooklawnia. The sequence continues at coordinate 13,265 of JAAYVP010000431.1, forward strand.
TGGGGTGGTTGCTCATCGGCGATTCCGATGGGCAGTTGCGATTGTTCGACCTGTCGGATCTTGCAGCACCTCGCGAGTTGACCGCCTTCGCGATCCCCGGCGCGGCATCAGGTATCGTCTTCGACCCGGTGCGACCCGTTGTCTACGTCAGCGGCGCAGCTGGCGCCGTCCATCGGTGGCAGATCGAGTCACTGCCAGCCCAACCAATGCCATCTTTGATCTACCAGGTAGATGGCCGCACACCCCGATCCCAGACGCTGGCCACAAGCCCAGACGGCAGTCAACTGATCGCTGGCGTCGCTGGTCGGGCGACTGTTCGCTGGAGTCTGGACGACCCCGCGGCGGCCCCCATCCTGAATCGGCAGTTCGGCTCCTGGGTCAACTCCGTCGACTTTGCCGGCAACGACCAGTACATCACCGCAGATTCTGAACGGCGCGTGAAGGTATTCGATGCTCACACCGACGAATTGTTGAGGGTGATGTCTGGGCCGGCCATTGTGAACTCGGCGCACTTGATTGACGACCAACCCGTAGCTGTGGACGCGCTCGGCACGGTGAGGGTGTGGCAGGCGCACGCGCCCGTGCTGCGGGTCGGTGGCACACAGATCTTCCAGACGGCCACTGATCGCGAAGATCATCGCTGGCTGGCGGCGGCCGATCTGAGCGGTGACCGGATGCTGCTATGGGACGCCGGAGCCGGGTTGGTGCCGCTGCCCGAGCCGGTTGTTCCGGCGGAGGAGGACCTGGTCAGTTCGGTTGTGATCAGCCCTGATGGTTCCTGGTTGTGGGGCGGCACTTCAGACGGCAAGATCATCCGCTGGCCCTTGGCAGCAGGGGTAGGTGCAGGCGCGCCAGTTGTTCAGCAGGTAATGAGCGAGACGTCAGGAATGCACCAGTTGGAAATCGATCCGCTCGGCCGATTCATTGTCGCCAGTGAATACCTCGGAAAGCAGACCGGCATCTTCACGATTGGCGCAGGGGGCGAGCTGGAGCAGGCCTCGATCTTCGACACAGCAGATCCCCAGGCGCCGACACTGAACGGCGACGGCACGATCCTCGCTGTCGGATTGGGGGAGCAGAAGGTTCAGCTGTGGTCAGTGGCGGATCTGCGGCACCCGGAGCTGGTGGGGACCTTCCAGGTGACGGCGCTTCCCGCTGCTTTGCGGTACTCGCCAACCGATGACATCCTTGCCGTCGGCCTCGGTTCGGGCATGGTGACGCTTTGGAGTGTTGACGATCCCGCTCGTCCTGAACTGCTCCAGTCTTTGGATGAGGGTCGCGGGCCGATCAACACCGTGTCTTTCGACGACGAAGGCACTACCTTGGTGGCTGCTGTCGGCGACGGTGCGGCCCTCGCTTGGAGGATCAACAGCCGTCGCGGCGAATTGCTGTTCAGTGTGGACACCCGATCGTCCGCCAGTTCTGGCACATACGATGCCAGACCGATCCTCGGCGGCAGCCAAATGGTTGCCACGAACCGTGATGGCCAGATCAAGCTGTGGCCGCTGAACATCGAGCAGGCCCGCCAGCAGGTCTGCGGAATTGCTGGCACTGAGCTCAGTGACCTCGAGTGGTCGCGCTACATAGTGGGTGTGAAGCGGTTCGACTACTGCAGCTGAGGTCGCTTCGTGCGGTCTGCAGGACTCCGCTCGTCCGGTACGCGGACTGTCAGTACCCTGCTGGCCGCGCGGCCGTGACGATACAGCTAGTCAAACTGCAAAGCCCACGTACGGACGAATCCCATACAGCTTCGTACACGTTTTGGTTGGAGGAACATCGAAGGCCTCGGTTAAGGTCAGAGGTCGAGATGACGGGCGAGCGGGTCTTTGCTTGCCTGTTGGGCTCTGAAGAAGGTGCGAGGTGTGGTGTGATGGCGGGTCGCGATGGGATACCCCTTGCGCTTTCGGCGATGGTGCCGCGGCGTAGCGGTTCGTGACTTCGAGTTCCCAGGGGATGGACAGGTCGACCCATCGACAACCCAATCAACGCTACTTAACGTGGCCGATCAGAGCATAGGTTGGAGGACTGAACGATGACGATGGTCGGCGCTGACCCGGGTGAACTGATCGCACTGGCAAAGAAGATGGATCAAGACGCCACCGCGCTTACCTTGGAGCCGCAACTCGCTAAGACGACTAGTGAACAGGCAGGCTGGGTCGCTTTCGGGCACGGCGATACTGTGCTGCAGATTCAACACCAGGACGGCACCTGGTCATGGCGCACCACAGAAGATCAACCGATGGTGACCGCGCCCGAAGGCGAGATTCGCCAGCAGATCGCCCGTGTCTTCGGACCGGTGCTGGAGGTCTGATTCTGGTGATGTTCGGCAAGGCAATGGAATCGGTCAAGCAGGCGCTCTCCGGTTCCCGCGGCGGGGGCGTCGCCCTGATCGCGATGACGACTGTGGTGGCGTTGTTGGCCACTTTGTACAGGGGCATTCCGATCGCCGATGTCGAACTCCACGACGGAGGGGTCTGGGTGACCAATGGCCAGCAGCGGCTGGTTGGGCACCTGAACTACCCGTCACGAATCCTCGACGGCGGGCTGGCCGTCACCGCCGAAGCCTTCGATGTGCACCAATCGGGTAATGATGTGCTAGCCAAGGACCTCTCGACCTTGACCGCTGCCTTAGTCGACACTTCAATGTTCTTGCTCGGCTCTTCTGGATCATTCGCTGCCGACCTCGATGTGAGCTATGGGGCCTCCACCGTTGCGGTGACCGAACTGGGCTCTGGCAAGGTTTGGGTGATGGACGCCCAGGCCATCGGGTCGTTCTCCCGAGAGGCCGACCCGCTGCTCGAGGTCAAGGGTGCCAGGGCAGTCGCTACCCACGCCGGTGACGTGCTCGTCGTCGCTCCCAGCGGTGAGGTGCAAATCATCGCGCGCCAGGGCCGCAATTTCGCCAGTCCAGAGAAGCACGGTGAGGTCAAGGGTTATCGCGCAGATGCCGCCCGGCTCGTGCTGAGTGCCGTCGGCGACCAGGTGGTCGTCCTCGATCAGGCGACCAATGAGTTGCACCTGCCCAAAGGCACCATGCAGTTACCGGGCACCGATGAACTGGAACTGCAGTCGGCCAGCGCCCGAAACGATGTGGTGGTGCTCGCCTCACCCACTGAGCTGATCTACGCGCCACTCGACGGGTCGGAGAAGATCACCACAGTGTCCGCCAGCGGCACGTCTTCGGCTGAACCTGGCCAGCCCGTACAGCCGGTCTTCTTCCAGGGCTGTGTCTACGGAGCCTGGCTGGGCACGGGCAACTACCTACGCGACTGTCCTGGTGAGGCTGACGATGACGCACAAGCTGTGCCGCGCATCGCGTCCGCGTCCGAGATGGCGTTCCGGTGGAACCGCGACGTCATCGTGCTCAACGACCTGATCACCGGCTTGGTGCTGCTGGTGAACGAGCAGATGATCGAGGTCGACAACTGGAACCAGGTGCAGGCGAGCCTGGAATCCGAGGAGGAACAGACTGACAGCGACGAGGACTTCGAACTCGGCATGGCTACCGACCCGGAGAACAACACCCCGCCGGTCGCCAACCCGGACACCTTCGGTGTGCGTCCGGGACGCACGGTGTGGCTACCGGTCCTAGCCAACGACGAGGACCCCGATGGCGACATCCTGACCGCCGCGCCGAGCAGCCAACCAACGATGGGCCCAGTGCAGCAGGTGAGCAAGGGTGAGGCCCTGCAGATCGTCGTGCCTGACGATGCTGCAGGAACCGATACCTTCACCTATGAAGCGCAAGATGGACGCGGCGGGACGTCGGAAGCCCAGGTGAGCCTGCAGGTGCGAGACTGGGCGCTGAACGAGGCTCCCAAGCCGCTGCGCAAGCCCAAGCTGACGATCAGCCAGACAGGTTCGATCAGCTACAACGTGCTGAACGACTGGTATGACCCCGACGGCGACATCGTCTATCTCGTCTCGGCCGGGCCGGCCGACGACACCGCGGTGGAATCGCGTCCTGACGGGACAGTCACCATTCGCGATCTGGGGACCGCTGACCCGGGTATTCGTCCGGTTGCGGTCACCATGACCGATGGACGCGAGACCGCGACCTATGAGATCCAACTTGATGTGCGCCAGGGCAACCGGAACCTGCCACCGCTGGCGAACTCCGACCACGTCTCGGCAGTCGTCGGGCAGTCGGTCACGGTGCTGCCGCTGGCTAACGACACCGACCCCAACGGCGATCACCTACGTTTGGTCAGCGTCGCGCCCGCGCCGGGAGTTCATGCTACGGCGGACTACGCGGCGGGGACAGTCCAACTGACCGGTGAGCAGGCTGGCACCCAGTATGTCGGCTACACCGTGAGCGACAACAAGGCGGAGGCCACCGGTCAGATTCGCCTCGATGTGCTGGACCCAGGCAACGACGGCCAACCGCCAGCCGCCATGCCCGACATCGCGCTGCTGCCGCCGGGAGGGACCGCCTTGGTCGATCTGACGGTCAACGACACCGACCCGATGGGCGGAGTGCTGGTTGTTCAGTCGATCGAATTGCCCCGGGATTCGGGGTTGTCGGTGCAACTCATCGACCACAACCTGGCTCGCGTGACCGCGCCCGCCGGGCTTGAGGGTGAAGCACAGTTCAGCTACACGATCTCCAACGGCTACGGTACTGCGCAGGGTTCGGTGCTGGTGGTCGGGCTACCGGCAGAATCGACCGATCAGCCACCAACCGCCGTGGACGATACGGCGACTGTGCGGGCGGGCGACATCACCACTGTCGATGTCATGCTCAACGATATCTCGCCAGCCCACCTGGGGTTGTCGGTCGATCCCGTGGTGACGATCACCACCGACAACCCGGGCGCGGTCGCGTTCGTTTCCGGAGACGGCAAGCTACGCTTCCGCGCTGGACCCGACGCAGGCACGGCCCGGGTGATCTACACAGTGCGCGACACCAATGGGGGCTTCGCCTCGGCAACAGCGGTGATCACCATCGTCGCCGCAGATGCTCAGAACAATCCGCCCAACCCGCAGCCGCTGTACGGTCGCACGTTCGCCGGCACCCCGGTGCGCATTGCCGTGCCAACCGCCGGTTCCGATCCGGATGGCGATTCGGTGACGCTGACCGGACTGGACGCTCCCGCCCCGTTGCTTGGATCGGTCACGATCAGTCAAGGCTATCTGGAATACACCCCAAATCCCCAGGCCAGCGGCACCGAGACCTTCGGATATCAGGTGACCGACCGCTTCGGTGCGGTGGGCCGTTCGGTGGTGCGCGTCGGGGTCAGCCCGTTGCCGACGGTGAACCAGGCACCATTCGCCATTGCCGACACCATTGATGCGCGTCCGGGGCGGTTGCTGTCTGTACCGGTCACCGCAAACGACATCGATCCTGACGGCGACCAGGTGACGCTGATGGATGGCTCGGTCCAGCCGGTCGACGCGTCCACGGTCGCCGAGGTGACGGTGGAGAACAACCGGGTCGAGTTGACGACGCCGAACGAGCCCGGGACGCTGCGTTACTACTACGACATCTCCGACGGCCGGGGCGGTACCGCCCGCGGTGTGCTGAATGTTGTGGTGAGCGAGGAGGCCCCTCTGCTCTCTCCGATTGCGCGCGACGACGCGGTCAGCCTGGAGCAGATCTTCGATCAAGATGCCGTGAGTGTCGACGTGCTGATCAACGATGAAGACCCCGATGGCGCCAGTAAAGAACTCGACCTATCGACCACAGACCCCGGCGCCACGGTTACCAGCGACCGGCTACTTGAGGTCCAAGTCGGCGACCATCGACAGGTCGTGGTCTACACGATCACCGACCCCGATGGTTTGAGCGCCAAGGCGGCGCTGGTGGTGCCGGGCAGGCTGGAACAACGGCCGATCCTGGATACCAAGAACATCCCGGTTCACGTGGTGGCCGAGGAGCCCACCGAGCTGCGGCTAGCCGACTATGTGCGGGTGCGTTCCGGACGCAGCCCGCAGTTGACCTTCGCCGAGACGGTAACGGTGGGAGTCGGGGGCGATGGTTCCGAACCGGTGAAGGACGCCACGACACTACTTTTCACCTCCGCAGAAGGTTTCCTGGGTGAGACCTCGATCCAGTTCGAGGTGACCGACGGTTCTGGCCCCGATGACCCTGATGGCCTGACTGCTGTGCTCTCGCTGCCGATCATCGTCGATCCGAATCCGGACGAGAACCAGCCACCCGAGGTATTCCCTTCAGAGGTGACGGTTGCGGCCGGTGAAGACGCGAAGCGGGTTGACCTTGGCGGGATGATCAAGGACCCGGATGACCCGAAGAACGAGAAGATCAAGGTGAGTCTGCTGGAGGCCTCGGAGCCGTTCAAGGTGAGCCTTGACGGGATCGCCTTGGTGGTGTCAGCTCCGGTGGACGCTGCCGTCGGCACGCCAGGTACCGCGATCATCGAGGTGAGCGACGGCAAGGAGCAGGTGAGCGCCGCGATCCCGCTGCGGGTGGTGAGCTCGACCCGGCCGCTGCTGTCTATCTCGCCGATCACAATTTCGGATGCGAAGGCCGGACAGCCCTCTCAGGTCGATCTTGGTGCCTATGTCACCAACCCGTTCGCGGCCGAGGGCAAGCCGTTCAGCTTCGTCGGACAACCGGGCGTGACACTCGGCCAAGGCACGGCATCGGCATCGGGCACCTCATTGACGATCATCCCAGCAGAGGGCTTCAACGGCCAGATGAGCGTAGGTTTCCGGCTGGCCGACGCCACCAATGATCCGGCCCGCGAGGTGTCCGGCACGGTGGCCTTGACGGTGCGCGACAAGCCCGGCGCTCCGGTGAATGTGGTCGCGACCAGCACGGTGTCGAAGACTGCTGAGGTGAGCTGGCAGGCGGGGGCGGCCAACGGCTCCCCGATCACGGGCTTCACCGTCAACTGGACGGGGGACAACGGTTCCACCGGGTCGACAACGGTCGGCCAGGTCACGGCGACGACGGTCAGCGGGCTGACGAACAACGTCTGGTACACCTTCACAGTCGTCGCCACCAATGAGGTGGGCGACTCACCGGCCTCGGCCGCATCCAACCAGGTGCGTCCCGACACCAAACCCAATCAGGTTGGCACACCCACCGCCAAGTTCGGCGACCAGCAGATCGACGTATCCTGGCCGATCGGAACCACTGAAGGCGCACCGATAGATCACTACGAGGTGACGATCAGCCCGGCGCCGGGCGGGGTTTCGGTGCAGGAGGTGGCCGGCACCAGCCTGACCTGGACAGGGCTTGCCAATGGCACGGCTTACAGCTTCACCGTAGTGGCGGTGTCGGTGAACAATCTCTCCAGCGATCCGTCGGCAGCTTCGGCGCCCGAGGTACCGGCTGGTGCACCGGCTCAGCCGGGTGCTCCGAGTGTGGTGAAGGATCCGGCTGGGCCGATGACGCCCTCTGCCAACATCAGCTGGGTAGCCCCCGACGCCAACGGTGATGCGGCGGGGCTTACCTATGAGGTGCGGCAATCAGGTGGCGGCAATGTTTGCTCGGGCACTGCGACGAGTTGCCGGATTGAGATGGCGGTCGCCAGCACCAACCAGACCTTTGAAGTGCGAGCCACGAACAAGTCCCAGAAATGGAGCGAGTGGTCGCCGGTGTCGAATGCGGTCCGGCCCTTCCAGCCGCCGAGTGCGGTGACTGGGCTGAGCGCCACGCCGACCGGTCAGAACAACTCCGTGCGGATCGATTTCACCCCGGGTGCGCTGAATGGTGCGACGAGTAACGAAATTGAATACCACTGGCAGGCCGGTGGGGCGAGCGGAACGCTCACTCCGGGCCAGACGATCACAAATAGTGCGTTTCCCAACGGCACAAATGTCAGTCTCTCGGTCTATCCGGTGGCCACCGTAAACGGTGAACGATCGCAAGGTGACAGTACTGGCCCAGTGAATGTGAATGCTTACGGCCCGCCCAGGGCGCCGAGTGTCTCGGCTCGTGGGAACGTCAACGATGTGACGGTCAGTTGGAATGCTTCGGGCGCCGGCAATGGCCGCAGCATCGTTGAGGTGGAGACGAACACCGGTGCAGGCAAGTCGATCTCGGGGGAACAGACCCTCGGCAACGGCCGTGACCAGACGCACTGCATCAGCGCTCGGGCCAAGGATGAGACCGGTCAGTGGGGGGACTGGTCTGGTCAGCAGTGTGCCAGCACCTGGGGTCAGCCGTCGTGGAGGTTTTCCTTGTCAGGAGAGAGATACCAAGGCGACTATCTCTTGAACTTGCAATTGTCCAGTTACAACCCCAATTCGACGGTTCGATGTTCCTATGCCGGAACCGGTGGCCGAGCCAATTACGACCAGATAATCGCGGTGGACGGCAACGGGAACTTCGGCCCGGCGATTCCGCGAGTTTCCAGCGGAACTGCGGTGAGCGGACTGGCGCCAATTGCGGCGAATCAAGCAACCGTTGACGATATCAATAGCCAATCGATCTGTCGGCAGAACTAGGCCAGGAGAATCATGAGTATCACCCCAGAGAATGCGGCGTGGTTCGCCGAGACCTTCAACCGGCTGACCGGCAATGTCGGCCAAGCTCTGCTCGGCAAGCAGAATGTCATCCGCTTGGCGCTGACCTGCATGCTCGCCGAAGGGCACCTGCTGCTGGAAGATGCGCCGGGCACCGGTAAGACGGCGCTGGCCCGGGCGATCGCAGCCACCGTGCAGGGCAGCCACAAACGCATCCAGTTCACCCCCGATCTGCTGCCCAGCGACATCACCGGTATCACCATGTACGACCAGTCGACCCGCCAGTGGGTCTTCCACGAGGGGCCCATCTTCGCGTCCATCGTGCTGGCTGACGAGATCAACCGAGCCAGTCCGAAGACCCAGTCAGCGCTGCTGGAGGTGATGGAGGAGAACTTCGTCACCATCGACGGTGTACGCCACGAA
>JAAYVP010000432.1 GCA_012517115.1 Brooklawnia sp.
CTCAACCTTCATCACACCCAGCGAGAAGAGGACGGCAATGAAGCTCACCGCGTTGATGACGAAGACCCAGCCGGCGCCGACGATCGCCATCAGGACACCCGCGACCGCAGGCCCGATGAGGCGCGCCGAATTGAACGACGCGGAGTTGAGAGCTACCGCATTGCCGAGCAGATCCCGTCCCACCAGGTCGCCGACGAACGTCTGCCGCGCTGGCGCATCGAAGGCGGAGGTGATGCCGAGAAGCAGAGCGAACACGTAGACATGCCACAGTTGCACCAGCCCGGTCAGTGTGATCAGCCCGAGTCCCAAGGCCAGTACGCCTTGCGCTCCCTGAGTTACCATGAGCAGCTTCCGTCGGTTGAGACGATCGGCGGCAAGGCCCGTTACCGGCAGCAGCACTACCTGCGGCCCGAATTGCAGGGCCATGACGACCCCCATGGCAACGGCGCTGTCGTCGGACAGTTGGGTCAGGACGATCCAGTCTTGCGCGGTCCGCTGCATCCAAGTGCCGATGTTGGACACCAACGCCCCGGCGAACCAGATTCGGTAGTTCACCAATGACAGCGACCGAAACGTGGACGCAATGGAGTTCATGATTCGGCCAGCTTCCGGAGAATCGTGGTCGCCGCCGCCAACTCCGTGCGGGCTTGGGGATCCAATTCTTCGAGCTTCTCGTCGAGCCAGCTGTCTCGGCGGGCGCGGGTGAGTTGGACGATTCGGCGCCCCTCATCGGTCGCCGAGAACCAGACCTTGCGGCGGTCTTCGTCTGATGTCTTGCGCGCCACGTAGCCCGCGGTTGCGAGGTGATTGACAGTCCTGTTCATCGATGGTGGCGTGACCTGCTCGTATCCGCTCAGCTCCGACAGCGTTCGAGGCCCCTCCCGGACGAGGTACGCCAGCACGCTGTACTGGCTGTCGCTGAGTTCGTCGTCGGCCTTCTCGGCCCGGATGCGTCGGGCCAGCTTCAGCACCGCCACCCGCAGATCGTCAGCGAGGTCATCTGGTTCGTGCTGGTTGGCGATCGGTCGGCCGGATTCAGGCACAGCCTCGCCTTCGTTGGCGGCGGTGAGCAGTGCATCAAAAGAACCCATAATCATTAGTATAGCTAATTAGCGAAGCTAATGACACGATGAGGAGAGTCTCATCCGTGGTGATGTCGGCGTGCCAGTCGAGGTTGCGATAATGGTTGGGTGAGACGGTCGGTCTGGCTAGCTCTGCTCCTGGGAGCGTTGATCCTGATCATGGTCTGGTTCAATGCCCTCACCGTCGATCATGGGCCACCTGCCGATCTTGGCCCGGAAGTGGTGGTGAGCCCGACAGCCACCCCAGCGCAACCGCAGGAGAGCTCGCTTTCTTCTGGAACTCCCGATGATCCCGATGATCTGCCAGTGGCGTCATCCACGGCCGAGGTCACCAACGGTGCTGACGCAGTCCCCCCAATCGGGCCGCAGCCGGCCGGTGACGAAGACGACGACTACGACGATGATGACTACGACGATGACGACTGATCGGGGACCGGTGACGGCGCGCGCCCGGATCCTTGGCTGGATCCTGTTGGTGGTGACCCTGACTGTGACGGCGATCGTGGTTGCCACCGGTCGCGCCGAATTGGCACGGATCGAATCCACCGCAAACACGGAGCTCGCGCATGAGGCTGCGAAGTTCCGGGAGTTCGCGACAAAACCTGATCCGTCGACCGGGAGTGAGTTCGCTTCGGTGGACGCGTTGCTGACGGCTTTCATTCAGTACAACGCGCCCGAGCAATGGGAGACCTTCTTCAGCGTCGTCGACGGCCGCGCCGTCCGACGCAGCCCGGGTGAGCCGCTGATCCGGTTGGATCAAGATCGATCTTTCGTCGCGCAGGTCGCGGCAGCAGGTGTCCCAGCCCAGGGGCGCCTGGACACCTCGCAAGGGGTGGTCGTCTACGCCGTGATCCCAGCACGTGTGGCGGGTGACGGCCGGTCGGGGCAACTCGTCGTGGTCGAGTTCCTGGGACCGGCGCGTGCGCAGGCATGGTCGACGATCGGGAGGATGTCGGCCTTCGCAGGCATAACTGTGGTGCTGGTCGCCCTGACCGGATGGTTCGTGGCCAGCCGAACCCTGGCCCCGGTCCGTGAATTGAGCCAAGCTGCTGCGCAGATCACGGCAACTGATCTAGGACGGCGCATCGA
>JAAYVP010000068.1 GCA_012517115.1 Brooklawnia sp.
TCCCCGCGCCGAAACGTCCCCAGACCTCATAGGTTTGCAGCCACCACCGGTGCAATGCTTGGTCGGCCCGGGCTAGTCGCTCGGCGTCGCCGCCCTCCAGCACCGCGGCTGCCGCGCGCAGGGCCCGTTCGTAGCGGGCATGCATCAGCCAGTCGTGGGCGACCGCAACCTGACCGCTGGCACCCGGGCGCCAGCGCTGGGCCGCACGGATGGTCGCGTCCAGGGACCTTCGATCGAGACCGCGACCGCGGTAGTCGAGCGGAGCCTGTGGGTCGAGTGCCCCCTGCAATCGCACCCAGCGAGCACCGACGCTGTCCTCCAACTGCATGGCACGCAGGGCACCGGCTCCTTCGGGTATGCCACGCAACCACGCAGCCAGTTGCTGATCGATCTCGCCGCCGAGGTGCCGGGCGATCTCGTCCCAGTCGCTCCGCAACGCCGCCACCAATTCGCGTCCATTGGCCACCCGATGACCGTTGATGACGTAGCCGACCGGTCGCTGGTCGGATACACGGCGTAGCGACGCGAGCGGTACCGTCCGGACCACGGGCGGATCGTGGCCGGCCAGCCAATCACGCACTTGCGTCTCACCCCACCGGTCAGCGGGTTGGTAGGCGAGCAGGCCATCCACCAGGTTTCGCCAACGGCGGTCCTCGATGGCCTCCGTGGTGTACCGGCCGTCCACGATGATGGCGCGTTGCTCCTTATCAGATGGCATGGTGCCGTCCGTGCCTGCCAGCAGGTGGCGCCCGCTGGCCAGCTGATGCATGATGGCGCCCAACGCCCACCAGTCGATCGGTCTGGCCACCTGGCCCTTGGTGTGCACCTCGGGCGCCGCCCACGGCCAGGACGCCGCCACCGTCTGCATCAACACCGTGCTGACCTGGTCGGCGGCCACCCCAAAATCGGTCAGCACCAGGTCGAGTTGGGGATGCACATCACGCACCAGGATGTTCGCGGGTTTGAGGTCGCGGTGGGTGATGCCCAGGCCGTGCACGTGGGCGATGGCGTCAGTGAGTTGCTGCAGTGCCGCCAGGCAGAGTGCAGGGCGCAGGCGTCCCCCCTGCTGCAGCCGATACTCGGCCAGATTGCCGTTGCGGCAGAACTCTTGCACCTCCCAGGGCTCGCCCTCGGTCTCGCCGTGCTCCAGCAAGCGGACCACGTGCCGGGGGTCCGCCCGATAGAGCCGACTCAGCACCTCACGGTCAAGTTGCGCGGCCGACTTGTAGAGCTTGACCACCACGTCGGCACCGTCGGATCGTCTGATACAGCGCACCAAATCGGCTTGGCCGCCGTACACCTTAAGGTCGTAGAGCGGCTGATAGCGACGCACCAACTCACCGGGCAGGTTGGTGCGCAGGCGGCCCGGGGTCGCAGCGCCGATGGTTCGATGTTGCACCGCTGTGGCCCCGCTGCCGGCAACGCTGGCCTGCCGGCGCGCGGTTGTGTCGATGTGGTTGACACGAGTCAGCGTGCTCAGCACCACGGTCGGTTCCCGGTCGGCCGGTTGGCTTGGGCGTCCGCTCAGCAGCACGGTGGGAACCGCGTCGGACGAACCCGGGCTACCGGTGCCCTCGACGTGGGTACCCTCAACGATGCGAGCGTCTTCGATGCGGGTGCGTCCGTCGTGTCCCGACTGGACGCGGTGGCTCGGTTGCGGATGCTTCACCCCCTGCGCCACCTCCATCTGCATCGGCTGGGCACCGGTGAGCCCGGCATGATTCGGCCAGCCTAATTCGGGCGGTTCGTGGTTGCCTCCCCTCGACCCCTGAATCAACCCCGAAACGACTCCCTTGCCTGCTTCGGCGATAGTCTGTGTCGCATCACATCGCCATAGCCAGGGGGCCGTCCAAGATGTCAAAGCCGATCCTCGTCCTCAATTGTGGGTCCAGTTCAATCAAGTACCAGATGATCGA
>JAAYVP010000069.1 GCA_012517115.1 Brooklawnia sp.
CGCTTGCCTTGTCGTACCTCGAGGCCGCGATAGCCCAGGCGCTGCAGAGAACTGGTAACCGCTTTGCCCTGGGGATCGAGAATCTCGGGCTTGGGCATCACATCGACAACGACACGGGTCATGGCGGTAAGCCTAGCGCCCAGGCACTGTGAGTTCGTGGCCTGTCAACCGCCGGTAGGCCGCCAGATACCGCTCCCGGGTTGCCGCTACCACATCGGCCGGCAACGGGGGTGGCGGCTGGTCTGTTGACCGATCCCACCCTGAGTCGTGCACTAGCCAGTCGCGCAAGTACTGCTTGTCAAAGCTGGCCAGCCGGCCCGCCGCCCATTCGTCGGCGTCCCAGAAGCGTGAGGAGTCAGGGGTGAGCACCTCGTCGGCCAGCACCAGCGTGCCATCGCCACGCAGCCCGAACTCGAATTTGGTGTCGGCCAGGATGATGCCGCGCTCCCGCGCGAGACGCTCTGCGCGGGTGTAGATCGACAACGTCGCGTCCCTGATACGGGCGGCCAGATCTTCACCCACCTGTTGACACATCGTGGCGAACGAGATGTTCTCGTCGTGCTCCCCCAGGGGTGCTTTGCGGGCTGGTGTGAAGATAGGGGTGGGCAGCCGGGATCCGTCATGCAACCCCGACGGCAGTTCGATCCCCGTCACAGAGCCCGACCGCAGGTATTCAGTCCAACCTGATCCAGTGAGATAGCCGCGCGCCACTGCCTCGATCGGCACCATCTCTAGACGTTCGACGACCAAAGCTCGACCCGCCACCTGGGAGGGCACCTCGGTCGAGACGAGATGGTTGGCCACCAAATCGGCCAACTGCTCGAACCACCAGACTGAAAGCTGAGTCAGGACGACGCCCTTGTCGGGGATCGGGGAACTGAGAACGTGGTCATAGGCGGACACGTTGTCGGTTGCGACCATCAGCATCAGGCCTGGGTCGTCCAGCGCGTACAGTTCACGCACCTTCCCGGCGTGCAGCAGCGGCAGACCCAACCCAGCGAACTGACTCACCTGCCCAGCCTACTGGTCGCGGGGCTGCGCACGGCACACGCAGCCGACCTCAATGACTAGATGAGATTGCCGTCCGCAGCCGTCGGTCGGGCGCTCTAGAGTTATCGACGGAGGTTGGGGTGCCCGGGTTCGAACTGCTTGCATTGATCGTCGGCTTGGCCATTCTGGCCGTCGCGGTCATCGTGGTGTTCGCTCAACGCCAGCGGGCCCATGAGCAGCCTTCCCCGCTCAATGTTGGGCTACTGCCACCCGAGCGCAGCAGCCAGCCGCCGCACGAATTCACCCCAGGCATGCTGGGCCCGCTACGCAACCGCGAAGTGCACGTCCGGGACGTGGGCTTGACGCTGGTCGACCTGGCCGCCCGCGGCTACCTCACGATCACCCCGCTGCTCGACGAGAACGACAACACCTACGAATGGGTGATCCGGCGCACCCCACGCCCGCTCGATGGCGCCATCCGCGCCTTCGAGGAGGCACTGCTGACGATGCCATTCGTGGCAGACCCACCTGACTCCGCGCCCCGCACCACGATCACCCTGACCGCGCTGATGAGCAAGGGCTCGCAGCCGTTCCTGCGCGCTGAAGGTGAGCTGCTGGCCGCGATGCATGAGCAGGGGTGGGTGAGTCCGGATGAGCATCACCACAGCTCACCTTGGGGATGGGTCGGCGCCTTGCTGCTGGTGGCAGGGCTGCTGCTGACCGCGATGATGCTGATCGGCTGGCTAGCTACCAGCGACTTCCGGGGTGTCATTGGGGGGCTGTCCATCGGGACCGCAGGGGTGTTGCTGGCCTCCCGGGGCCGCCGCCGAACGGTGCACACCGACGCGGCCACCAAAGCCCGCTCGGACGCTGAAGCGTTTCGCGACCAGATCACCGGATTGAAGGCCGAGGACCTGCCGCCGGCCAAGATCCCGGGAATCTTCAATGAGCTACTGCCGTGGGCCCTCGCGTTCGGCTGTCACGAACAGTTCGCGGGTACCGTCGATGAGGCACTCCGCCGTTCGGCCAATTGGGGACGCCCGGTCGAGCTTGACTTGGCTTGGTACCCGACCGGTGGGTCGCCGAGCGCCCGGGAATTCGCCAGCAAGGTCTCGGCGTTGTTGAATCGTCGGCAGCCCGGCGGCGTACCGCGGAATAGCCGGGCTTGACCGGGTGCGCGGCCTGGTCAGGGCGGCCAGGACGCGCGCTCAAGATGGGTCCGTGCAGTGTCTGCAGATCGGCCGGCCGAGCCGCTACAGCACCGCACCGGGCTGGTAGGCGGCGGCCTCCGGATCGGTCTCAGCCAGGTCGCGGACGCGCTGCACGACGCGCGCTGCTTGGCGGCCAGCGGCACCGGTCAACTCGAGCGGGGCGCTAACCAGCGCGTCCAGTTCGTCCCGGCTCAAGCCGAGCCGCTCGTCGGCGGCGAGCCGGTCGAATAAGCCGTTGCGTTGCGTCCCGGATTCACGCATCTCGAGCACGGCTGCGACCGCGTTCTCCTTGATCGCCTCGTGGGCCTCCTCGCGACCCACACCCTTACGCACCGCAGCCATCAGCACCTTAGTGGTGGTCAGGAAAGGCAGGTAGCGGTCCAACTCGGCGGCGATCACCATCGGGTATGCC
>JAAYVP010000003.1 GCA_012517115.1 Brooklawnia sp.
CGGACGCAGCTGCTTGCCGTAGAACTCGACCCGGAGTCGCGGGTCGCGGGCGAAGCAATGCAGCAGTTCACTGGTCAGGTCGTCGACGCCACCGCCGAGCACGTTGACCATCATGCACCACGGGTCGCGGGACCGCGGATCGCCCAGTGGCAGATCGAGCACCGCGCGCAAGTGGTTCTCGAATTGACTGGTGTGCGCACCATCGATCGTCCAGTGGCCGGTGTTGTGGGGGCGCATGGCCAACTCATTGATCACCACCGAACCATCGTGCCGCTGCATCAATTCGACCGCCAGCACGCCAACCACTTGCAGTTCGTCGGCGATGTCCAAGCCGAGCCGGGTGATCTCGGCCGCCCGCGCCGGTGGTAACCCGGGTGCGGGGGTGATGGTCTCGCGGCAGACTCCTTCGCGCTGCACTGTTTCGGTGACTGGGTAGCTGACCGCCTGCCCGGAAGCCGAGCGCACCACCAAGACCGACAGTTCCCGGGCAAAGTCGATGTACTCTTCGCCAATAATCTCGACCATCTCGCCGGCCGAGGCGTCCTTGGATTCGTTGAACGGCCGGTCGCACTCCTGCGGCCCGGCAAGCTTCCATACGCCATGCCCGTCGTAGCCACCGCGAGAGGCCTTGGCGACGATCGGCCAGCCGATCTCCGCGCCGAACTCCCGCAGGGTCAAGGCGTCCGGGCAGTGCCGCCAAAGCGGTGCCGGCGCAGCCAGCGTGCGGGTCAGGCGTTGACGCATCAGCAGTTTGTCTTGAGCGTGCTCCAGCGCGTCCGGTCCAGGACGCACCAGCATGCCCTCTGCTGCCAGATGGCGCAGGATCCGGGTGGGCACATGTTCGTGATCGAAAGTGATCACGTCGCAGTCGGCGGCGAATCCGCGTACCGTTGCGTCGTCGGTGTAGTCACCGACTACCACATCCTTAATCACCCGCGCCGCACCGACTTCAGGACCCTCAGCCAACAACCGCAGGTTCACGCCCAATGAGATTGCCGGCGCGTACATCATGCGGGCCAGTTGGCCCCCGCCGATCACGCCGATGGTGGTGGTGCGACTCACCCGGACAGCCTAGCGGCCGTGCCATGATGGCCTCATGACGACGCACATCGTGACCCTGGGTGGGGGCGGCTTCTCGATGTCGCGTGACGGCTCCCCGACCAATCTCGACCGCTATCTGGTCGAATTGACCGGACGCCGCGCGCCGATGGTCTGCTTCGCCCCGACCGCCTCGGCGGACGACGCTTCGTATATCCGCAGATTCCTAACCGCCTACGGATCGCTGGGAGTTCGGACGATGGTCCTCACCTTGTGGACACACGCGGCCGCGTCTGTCGCCCGACTCCCCGAGGCAGATCTCGTGCTCGTCGGCGCCGGCTCCACCGCGAACCTCCTTGCCTTGTGGCGGGTGCATGGCGTTGACCGGGTGCTCACCGAGATGATCTCCCGAGAACGCACCACAGTGCTCGGTGGTCTGTCGGCGGGCGCATCCTGCTGGTACCAAGGCAGCGTCACCGATTCGTTCGGCGACGTGCGTGCCTGGCCGCACGGGCTCGCAGTGCTGCCCGGCAGTTTCTGCCCGCACTGGAACGGTGAGGCCGAACGACAGCCGGTCTTCACCGAGGCGGTGGCCAACGGGCTGCTGTCGAGCGGCTACGCAGCCGACGATGGTGCTGGCCTGCACTGGGTGGACGGCGAACTGCGAGGGGCGATCGCCGAGCGTGAGGGCGCCCGGGTGGCCCGTTTCACGGCAAGCGACGAGCCGGCCAGCGGTGGGCTGGTGATTGAGCGACTCACCCCGGAAATCCTTTAGTCAGCACCGTGTTGAGTTGGGCGAAGATGGCGTCGTGGTCCAACTCCCCCGCTGTGTTGACCAACCATCTGGGCTCCCCTTCCCAGGCTTCAGTCTCGGCGTAGCGAACAACCACGTCGTCAAAGGTGAGCCGCGGCAGACCCGGCACGGCTGGACGGCTGGTCAGCCGCTGGGCGTGCACATTCAGGTCGGTGCAGACCACTTCGACGAACAACAGCGGGACGCGGTGCTGGGCAGCCAGGGCCGTCCACATCTGCCGGGCGTAGGTCACGTAGTTAGCCGCATCGACGATGACGTGTTGTCCGAGCTCGAGATTGGCGCGCGCCACTTGCTCGGCCACCAAGTAGGCGGCCAGTCCGGTCGCGAACGAACGTTCGAACTCGGCTCGCAGCAGCGCGGCCTCTACCTCGTCCACGTTGACCAACACGGCCGGGAAGCGCAACGCCAGCCCCTGAGCGACCGTGGTCTTGCCGACGCCAGGCAACCCCGCCATCGCGATCAGCGCCATGGCTCCTCCGACTCGGTGACGGGGGCCAAGTCGGCGACCAACTCGCTGACTGCCTGGTGCATGTCCTTGATGCGGGGCAAGTGGTCGAGCCGCAGCAGTTGGCCGGCGACAGTAGTGAGTAACAGCGTGCCGGACCCGAACCCGAAGTCGCCGAGACGGCGCCGATAGGCGACGTCAACCACCCGGTTCAGCGGCAGGTCGTAGCCGGTGCGCCAGAGCAGACCGCTTCGGGTAGATAGCCGCTGGGTGGTCAGCGTTGTAGTAGTGGACGCCCAGCGTAGTAACGGGTTCAGCACCCCGAACAACGTTAACAGCGCCCCGACGCCCGCCACCACCAGCCAGCCCCACTGCCGCTCTGCCACCGGTACGACGGCAAATCCCACCCCGACCAGCGCGGAGATGATCAGCAACGCCAAGATCGGCCAGATCAGCACCTGAGCATGGGGACGAGTCGTCGTCACCACTTCCTCACCCTGGTCGAGTTTCATCGAAGATGCACCACGTCTCCGGCCGTGAACGCCTTCACCTCGTCGGCCAGGGCGACCAGCAGCTCGCCGTTGGGCCCCACCCCGACTGCCTCGCCAACGGCCACTAGACCGGTCGCGGTCTGCTCGTCCAAGTGGACGCGCACCCGTCGGCCGATCGTCGAGCAACCGGTCGCGTACTCCACACGCAGATCGCTGCCCGCATCCCAGCGATCGGCTAGGTCGGCCAACCGATCTAGGATGGCCGCCAGCAGCGCACTCTTGTCGGTGGGCAGCCCGGCCAACAACAGACTGGTCGCGCGTGCCACCGGCAATTCGTCGCGTGCCGTCGAGACGTTGATACCCCACCCGCAGACCGCCGCATCGCCCGAATCGGTGACCACTCGTTCCGACAGGATGCCGCAGACCTTCTTCTGGTCGATCAGCACATCGTTTGGCCACTTGAGGGTGACCCGGTCGCCGCCACCCAGACTGCGGACACCGTCGGCAACGGCGAGCCCCACCAACAGCGACAGCCATCCCCAGTCCAGTGCGGGGCGCCGCGGCCTCAGCAAGACCGATGTCGCAACCGCGGCCCCCGGCGGCGATGTCCAGGACCGCTCGAACCGGCCACGCCCGGACTCCTGGTGTTCTGCGACCAGCACGGCACCGGCGGCTTCCCCACGCCGGGCTGCGACGATCATGTCGCTGTTTGTCGATCCGGTGCTTGAGATACAACGCACCCGCCAGTACGAATCCGGCCTGAGCAGCGCGTTGATCCGGTCGGCGTTAGCGGGCGGCGAAGCTGGCATACGGCTATCTTGGTCGCATGGAGGTCGACATCAAAACGACGGCCGGAAAACTGGCTGACCTCGGTACACGGATGGAAGAGGCTGTCCACGCTTCAGGCAGCGCGGCGGTGGAGAAGCAGCATGCGCGGGGCAAGATGACCGCACGGGAACGCATCCACGCGTTGCTCGACGAGGGCACCTTCACCGAGATGGACGAGTTTGCCAGGCACCGCAGCAACGCGTTCGGGCTTGCGAGCCGTCGCCCCTACGGCGACGGCGTAATCATCGGTGTCGGTGCCATCCATGGCCGGCCCGTCTGCGTCTTCAGCCAAGATGTCGGCGTCTTCG
Source organism: Brooklawnia sp. (assembly GCA_012517115.1). Classification (GTDB taxonomy): domain Bacteria; phylum Actinomycetota; class Actinomycetes; order Propionibacteriales; family Propionibacteriaceae; genus Brooklawnia. Next base: position 3,925 of record JAAYVP010000003.1, read on the forward strand.
GAGGCTCGCTGGGCGAGGTCTACGGCACCAAGATCGCCAAGATCATCGACTTCGCCACCACCACCGGCTGCCCGCTGATCGGCATCAACGAGGGCGGCGGGGCCCGCATCCAGGAAGGCGTCGGCTCGCTGGGCGCCTATGGTGACATCTTCCTGCGCAACGTGCACGCCTCAGGGGTCATCCCCCAGATCAGTCTGATCATGGGGGCAGCGGCCGGCGGACACGTCTACTCCCCTGCACTGACCGACTTCGTCGTCATGGTCGACCAGACGAGCCAGATGTTCATCACCGGACCAGAGGTGATCCGTACCGTCACTGGCGAGGACGTCTCGATGGAGGAGTTAGGCGGCGGACGCACTCACAACACAAAGTCAGGCAACGCGCACTACCTCGCGGCCGACGAGAACGACGCTCTGGAGTACGTTCGAGACCTGATCACCTATCTACCGCAGAACAATCTTGAGGACGCCCCGGTGTACGAGTGGGCCGAGGACGCCGACCTCGACTTCACCGACCATGACCGCAAACTAGACGTGCTGGTGCCCGACAATCCGTCGCACGCCTACGACATGCGCGACGTGATCCGCACTGTGGTAGATGAGGACGAGTTTCTGGAGATCATGGCGCTGTACGCGCCCAACATCATCTGCGGCTTTGCCCGCATCGAAGGACGCAGCATCGGCATCGTGGCTAACCAGCCGTTGGTACTCGCCGGCTGCCTAGATACCAAGGCCTCTGAGAAGGCGGCCCGCTTCGTCCGAACCTGCGACGCGTTCAACGTCCCGGTACTCACCTTCGTCGATGTGCCGGGCTTCCTGCCCGGTGTCGAGCAGGAGTACGACGGCATCATCCGGCGCGGGGCGAAGCTGATCTACGCCTACGCAGAAGCGACCGTGCCGCTGATGACCGTCATCACCCGCAAGGCATACGGCGGCGCTTACATCGTGATGGGGTCCAAGCACCTTGGCGCCGACATCAACCTGGCTTGGCCGACCGCGCAGATCGCCGTAATGGGCGCCGAGGGTGCGGTGAAGATCCTCTACCGCAAGGAGCTCGCGGCAGCCACGGACCCAGCCGCGGCCAACGCCGAGTTGCTGGACCGTTACAACCTGGAACTGGCGAACCCGTATCTGGCGGCCGAACGCGGCTACGTAGACCAGGTGGTCTACCCGCACGAGACCCGCTCGCAGGTGATCAGGTTCTTGCGGCTGCTACGCACCAAGCGCGACACGTTGCCGCCGAAGAAGCATGGGAACATCCCGCTATGACTACCGACGACGCCGCTACCTTCGAAGTCCTGCGTGGCAGCCCTGACGAGGACGAACTCGCTGCGGCGGTGGTCGTCCTGGCAGCTGCCCTGGCCGAACCAGGCCCGGCACGCCCCAACACCGACCGCCCGATCGCTGGCGGCTGGAACTCGTACTGGCGCAAGGTCCGTGAGCCCTTCGTCCATGGTCCGGAAGCCTGGGTCGGTAGCCTGCGCTGAGCGGGTACGCCGCAGGCGCCGGTCGCCTGCCGAGCCGCGCAATCTGCCGTTCCCGCCACACGCAGCCAACGATCCATTTGAATTGTGATAGTCGCGAACCAACAGTCAGGAGTTCCCCATGACCGCCGTTGACGATATCCTCGGCCGACTGTGATGGCCGGGAACCTGACAGTCCCGCAACCCAAGCGGGTGATTCTGGCCTCCGCGTCGCCCGCCAGGCTGCAAAGCCTGCGCCAGGCAGGGCTGACCCCCGAAGTGATCATCCCTCAAGTGGACGAGAGTGCACTGCACCTGCCGGGGGCGTCCGAGCTGACTACCGCGCTGGCGCGAATGAAGGGCGAAGCGGCACTCGAGTCGCTACGCGAGCGCGGTGAGTTGACCGAACCGCTCGTGCTGTTCGCCTGCGACTCGATGCTGGAGATCGAGGGACGCGTCCACGGCAAGCCGGGCACCCCAGAGGCTGCGGTCGTCCGCTGGTATCGGATGCGCGGCCGCCAAGGACTGCTCTACACCGGTCACTACGTGGCATTGGTGCTCGGTCCCGAAGACGTGCGCCACCAGGTTCGGGTGGCTACGACCGGAGTGACGTTCGCAGATCTGACCGACGCTGAAATCGCCGCCTACGCCGCGACCGGCGAACCCCAGCGCGTGGCCGGCGCCTTCACAATCGACGGGTACGGCGGCGCCTTCGTCACCCGGATAACCGGTGACCCGCACAACGTGGTCGGCATCTCGCTGCCGTTGGTTCGCCAGATGCTGCTCGACCTCGGGGTCGCTTGGCACCTGCTGTGGCGCTCCCCCGAACCCAACTGATCAGATCCAGTCGTAGCGGGAGAACATCACGTACAGCGTCACCACCGCCATCACGCTGATGCCGAGCGCCAGCCACAGCCCCAACGGTTGCTGAAAGCCCGGATACGGCACGTTCATGCCGAACCAGCCGGTGACCAGGGTGGGCACCGCGATGATCGCCGCCCAACCCGACAACTTCTTCATCACCACGTTGAGCCGCATGTCGTTGAGCGACAAATTGGTCTCGAAGATGCTGCTGACCAGGTCACGCAACGATTCTGTCCACTCCGCCTCCCGCTGCACGTGGTCGTAGAGGTCGTCGTAGTAGTAGCGCAGCCGCTCGTCCCACCCCAGGGTGTGGCCGTACCGGATCACTACGTTGACCACATCTCGCATGGGCAGGACCAGCCTGCGCACCTCCACCAGTTCGCGGCGCAGTTGGTAGGCGCGCTTGGAGACCTGCCGGGTCTGGGGTTTCTCGTCGAAAAGCAGATCCTCCAGAGCCTCCATGCCGTCGTCGAGTTGGCCGGTGACGTCGTCGTGCGCATCGACGATGACGTCCAACAGCGTGTGCAGCAGACCACCGACCCCGAACTCGATCAATCGAGGATCCTCGTCCCAACGCTGCAGCAGGGCGGCAATGTCGAAGCCGTCATCGCTGCGGACCGTGATCAGCCCGTTGGGCACCATGAACGCCGACATTCGCGTCGCCCGTACCCTCGATTCGAAGCCTGGCGCATCGACCAGCCGGACAGAATACGCCTGCACGAAGACATGCTCCGCGTGCCAGATGGCCTTCGGCCGCTCTTGGGGGGCCAGCGCATCTTCAACCGAGTGGGAGCTGAAGTTGAGTTCACCGGCCAACCGCGCCAGCAGCTCGGACGTCGGCTGACATAGGTCGAACCAGACAAGCGCGTTCGGATCGGCAAGGTACTGGTCGAGTGCGTCCAGCTCAAAGTCGGATTCGACCAACTGGCCGTCCCGCCAGACTCGCGAACTCATCTGGGCAGCCCCGCCAAGACCACGTTGACAGGGTTCGCGACGGCTACCTCGATCTGCGCGAGATCTGCATCAGGGATCGGGCTGGGTAGATCGTTCAGCGCGAACCAACCCACCTCGCTCGATTCGTCGTCGCCGACCCGAGGTTCTCCGCTGACCCAGGAGGCCCGCACGGTGTGCTCCAAGTAGGTGGTCACATCGCCGTTGCGGTAGCGGACCGGGCCGATGATACCGACGTTGACCAGTCGGTCGACGGCGATCCGCACACCCGTCTCCTCCAGGCACTCCCGGATGGCTGCTTGGCCGACCTCCTCACCAGGATCCATGATGCCTTTGACCGGGGTCCAGGTGCCGTCGTCGCTGCGGCGAACCAGCAACACCTCCTCCGGCTTATCAAGGGGACGCAGCACCACTGCGCAGACGCCTGGAAGCCACAGGTGGTCATGGCCCACCTTGGCACGAAGCGCCAGCACGAAATCGGGAGTCGGCATGCACCTAAGCGTAGAACCCCTAGACTCCGAAGCATGACGATCAACAAGCTGCTGGTGGCCAACCGCGGCGAGATCGCAGTGCGTGTCATCCGCGCCGCCCGAGACGCGGGCATCCGCTCAGTAGCGGTCTACGCCGACTCTGACGCCGCTGCGCTCTTCGTCGACTTGGCAGATGAGGCCTTCGCGCTCAACGGGGCGACTCCGGCAGAAACCTACCTCAACCAGGCAAAGCTGATCGAGATCGCCAAGCGCAGCGGGGCAGACTCGGTGCATCCCGGCTACGGCTTCCTGTCCGAGAACGCGGGCTTCGCACAGTCGGTGCTCGACGCCGGGATGACGTGGATCGGCCCGTCCCCTGCGGCCATCGAGTCGCTCGGCGACAAGGTACAGGCTCGCCACATCGCACAAAAGGTCGGTGCGCCGTTGGTGCCGGGCACGCCAGACCCGGTTGCCGACGCCGACGAAGTGGTCGCGTTCGCGCAGACTCACGGACTACCGATCGCGATCAAGGCCGCATTCGGTGGCGGTGGTCGGGGTCTGAGAGTGGCCCGGCGGATGGACGAGATCATCGAGCAGTTCGACTCTGCGACCAGAGAGGCGATGACAGCGTTCGGACGCGGCGAGTGCTTCGTCGAGCGCTACCTCGATCGTCCTCGCCATGTCGAAACCCAGTGTCTGGCCGACCAACACGGTCGGGTGATCGTGGTCACCACCCGCGACTGCTCGCTACAACGCCGGCATCAGAAGTTGGTCGAGGAAGCGCCGGCACCGTTCCTTTCTCCCGAACAGCAGACCCGCCTGTATGAGGCGTCGCGGGCGATCCTGCGCGAAGCGGGCTACGTCGGGGCTGGCACCTGTGAGTTCCTGATCGGCTTGGACGGCACGATCAGCTTCCTGGAGGTCAACACCCGCCTTCAGGTCGAGCACCCGGTGAGTGAGGAGGTCACCGGCTGGGACCTAGTGCGTTGGCAATTCGACATCGCGAATGGCGCCCACCTGCCCACTACCGATCCGAGCGTCGTCGGTCACGCCATCGAGTTGCGCATCAACGCCGAGGATCCAGGTCGTGGTTTCATGCCGGCCCCCGGCACCTTAACCCGATGGCGCCCCCCGACCGGGCCGGGCGTGCGGATGGAGGAGGGTTATCGCCGCGGGATGACCGTACCTGGCGCCTTCGACTCGTTGCTCGGCAAGTTGATCATCACCGGGTCGAACCGCCAAGAATGCCTGGCCCGCGCCCGGCGTGCACTGGACGAGTTCATCGTCGATGGCATGCCGACGGTGGTGCCGTTCCACAAGCAGCTTCTGCGAGACCCTGCGTTCACCGCCGAGGATGGTGCCTTCGGGGTGCACACGAACTGGATCGAGACCGAGTTCGCTGGCCACATCGAACCGTATTCGGGCGAGCTTGGCGAGCCGGATGAGCAGGTGCCAAGCCGCACCGTGGTGGTGGAGGTCAACGGGCGGCGTCTTGAGGTCAAAGTGCCCGCAAACCTGGGCGGCGGCGGTACCCCGGCCAAGCCGAAGAAGCCGATTCGCCGGGCGCGGGGCGCCAAGGTCTCCGAGGCGAGCGGCGACGAACTGACCTCGCCCATGCAGGGCACCATCGTAAAAACCGCGGTCTCGGACGGCGAGACGGTAGCCGAGGGCGATCTGGTAGCCGTACTGGAGGCGATGAAGATGGAGCAGCCGATCAGTGCCCATCGAGGCGGTGTCGTCCGCGGGCTGGTGGAGGCCGGAACAGCGCTCGGCTCGGGTGATGTGATCTGCCAGATCGTCGACGCCTGAGGGCACTGGCCATCAGACGGCTGTTGCTGGGCGGAACGCGAACTGTCAGCGCGTCACGATTTCGCCGGTGATCGCATCCACATGTACGTCCACAGCGTCCAGGTCGACTTCCCAGAAGATCACGCCATGCTCCTCGTCGAGTTCAGCTTCGTCAAAGCGTCCGGCGACTGCGGACATGGCAGTGCGGATGGCTTCTTCGATTGTGACCTGAGCTTGCTCCAGACGTCGGATGTCTGCGGCGTCGGCTCCGTCTTCAGTTCGCCCGAGCACCTGGGTCCCATCGGCGCTGATGTCGAACTCGACCTTGCGCTCGCCCATGATCACCTCAACTTGCCAGGTCCCGTCAGCCTTAAGGCCCAGTTCGATGGCCTGGGAGCCAAGCACCTCGGATTGCGCCAGCGCTACTGCCGCGAAGCCCGCAGTCAGATCGGCCTGTTGTCCGGAGGCGGCTGGCAGAACCGGGGTGGCTGCCCCGGTTGCGGGGCTCTCGGCAGGAGTGGTGGTGGTCATGAGGGAAGGCTGGGTAGTTGGAGTGGGGGCGAGGTCACCGTCGCCCGCGCAGCCACTGAGCAGAGCAGCAACCGTCACAACGGCGATCGTCAACCCCCTCCGGTTTGTTGCGGTCATGAATCGACCCTACCCAACCTCGTCGACGCTGATCGGGCCAAGATGGCGCAATGAACTCGTCTGATGGGCACGCGGTTCTACAGGTGGGTGTCCCCGAGCTTGAGGAGTGGATCGTGGCGCGCACCCGGCACTACGATCCTCGCTATCTCAGTTCCGATCCCCGGTTCCGGCATGCCCACATCACGGTCTTGGCACCCCTGCGGCGCAGCGAACTCAACCTGGGCGCGATCGCCCAGATAGCGGCGTCGACTGCTCCTTTCGATTTCGCCTTACGCGAAGTCGCCGTCTTCCCGAACGGCATCATCTACCTACCACCCAGCCCTGACGCGCCGTTCCGCGAGTTGACCCGGCGTGCCTGGGCGGCCCATTGCGCCGTGGTGCCGAACGGCGCGCCCGATCCTGCTCCGCATCTGACTGTCGACATGATCGGTCCAGCTGTGACGCTTGGCTCAACCCGGGCGCTGCTGGGCGATGTGATGCCAGCGGCCTGCCGGGCGCTTGCGCTCGAATTGGTCTGGTATCAGGCAAGCAACTGCCACCTGCTGGACAGCTGGCCGCTGGAGTCCAAGGAACTGCTCTGAAAACCGCGACGGTTTCTGCGAATCGCTGGATGCCGTGTACCATCTTGAACACCTGAGACACCAACAGGCAGCTGCCTGGGCGCCGCACCCCAGACTGCCGACAGTTCATTCGAACTATCGGGAGTGGATCGCGGCCCTGCCTGGCGTGGCGGAGATGCATGCCTACACCGGGGAGTAGACAATGGCACGCCCGTTCAGCATGGGTATTGACGTCGGCACGAGTCGAGTTGCAGTGGCCACTGCACAGACTCGGCTTGATGGTGCGCTCGAATCCGAACTAGTTCCGCTCGGCGATCGTCACGACAATGCGCCGGCGGTTGCCTTCATTGACACCGACGGGGAACTGCTTGTCGGGGACGCAGCGCAGCGGCGCGGTTTGCTGGAGCCAGAGCGGCTGATCCCAGAATTCCGACGCGGCATCGGCGACAACGTCCCGTTCATGGTGGCAGATCATGAGATTCGTGCCGAACGAATCTTCGCTCAGACCGTCGCCGAAGCAATCGAGACAGTCACCCAGCGTGAGGGCACTCCCCCGGACGCAATCATGGTCACCCATCCGTCGACTTGGGGCCCCCACCGCACAGGGCTGATCCGCGCAGCGCTGGCTGAGGTTGGCCACGCGCAAGCCGAACTCATGAGCGAGCCAGAGGCGGTTGCCCGGTACTTCGACGACCGCGAGCACTGGCAGCCCGCGCAGACGCTGGTCGTCTACGACCTCGGTGGCACCAGTTTCCAAGCAACCTTGCTTCGTAAGCGTACCGATGGCACCTTCGAGGTGCTCGGCGAGCCAGTCTGCATCGACGACGTGGGCGGCGTCAACTTCGATGACGCCGTCTTCGGTCATGTCCTTGCCTCGACCAGCCTCGCCACCGCAGACCCTGAGGCCACCGACGTCGGAGTGGCCTTAGTGCAACTGCGACGGGAGTGTGCCGACGCCAAAGAGGCGCTATCAGTTGACACCGACGTGACCATCCCCGTCCTGGGCCCTCCCAGTCCGACTACCGTGCGCCTCACCCGGGCCGAGTTCGAGGCCATGATCGAGCCCGCGCTAGACCGCACGGTGGATGCGGTCGAAGACGCGGTTGATGGCGCCGGGCTAGCAATGACCGACGTCACGACCATCCTGCTGACCGGCGGCTCGTCCCGAATCCCCCGAGTCGCGCAGCGCTTGTCGGAGGCGTTCGACCGGGCAATCATGATCGCAACCGATCCCAAGGCCTCGGTTGCGATGGGAGCGGCCTTGACTGCGATGAGGTCGTTGGCCGACAGGGCGGCGGCACAGTCGGTTGCCCTGGCCATACCCGAGGAAGCACCGGCAGGGAATGCACTGCAACGCGCTGCCAACGCCGAACCGGGAGAAGCAGTGCTCGTCAACGCTGATTTCACGGCCGCAACCGTTGTTAACCCAAACAGATGGCGTTCGTTGCTGACGCACGGAGCGGTAGCTGTCACCGGCGCGGCGGTTGTCGTGGTCGGCGGCTGGCTGGGGGGGTTTACTTTGGCGGCTGTTCCGGCTGCCCAGCAGTGGACTCCCAGCACTACTGCCGCCCAGGACGTGCGCGACAATCCGCAGTCCGGAACCGGCTCCCGACTCGGGTCTGGTGCCGGGGAGCAGTCCGCCACGGCCGAGGAAGTGACTGCCGCCCTCAACGAGCAGTCGGCTGCGGGTCGGCGCGGAATCCCTGCCGACGACAGGCCGTCCAGTTCGGCGCGTCCGGGGCCCACAGTGGGTGCTGCCGCTGCCCCAACAGCAGCGCAGTCGACCGCCGCGGGATCCACCACGAATTCGACGTCGGTGATCACCAACCCGACGACGGCCGCCCAGCAAACCGCCACCACCAGGCCGTCGAGTGCGGCCTCGTCATCGTCAACCACGAGCCAACCCCAGCCGAGTCCAGCCCCGGCTGCAGATCCGAGCCCAGACCCAGTTCAGGATCCCAGCCCGGCCCCTGCTCCAGATCCGAGCCCAGTCCCAGTTCCCGATCCCAGCCCGGCCCCTGCGCCAGAGCCTAGCCCGGCCCCTGCGCCAGAGCCCAGCTTCGACCCCGCTCCGTCCCCGTCCCCGGACCCGATTCCCGATCCCACTCCGACCTCGGAGCCGGAGCCGACGGTGGTCCCGTCAGAGCCCGCGTCAGTCTGAGCATGGCGATGCATACCATCCACCGCTCACCAGAGGTGCGGACGTTCTTCACCGGTGCGTACAGCGTCCGGCGAGACATCGAGAGAATCGCAGCCGGAGCGCCACCGCGAGGCTATGTGGTCGGACCGTCGGGGTCCGGTAAGTCCATAGCACTACGTGAGATACACGATCTATTGGTTCGCGACGGGCTAGCCGTCCGGTTCGCCGACGCCGGGCTCGACCCCGTCACGGTCTCGCCGTCGGAGGTCCTGCTCGTCGATGACCTACACCAAATGGACGCTGAGCGCATTGATGCGGTCTACGAACGGGCAGCCGATCCCGATGCCGCGCTGGTGGTGGCCAGCCGACCGTGGCCTCGGTCCGTGAGGGGCATTGAGATCTCCCGGCGCCTCGAAAGCAGTGCGCCCGCGATTGTCTTAGGGCAAGTCACCTCGTCGGACGTGCGGGCCTATCTTCGGGAGCAGGGCGCCACACTATCGGCTTCCTGTCTCGACCAGATCTTGGCCTTCACCGGTGGCGCGCCTTGGCTGGTTTCGCACGCCCTGGCTAGTCATGACTCGACTCACTGCGGCGACGGCAGTCACCAGGAACTTAGGCACATCATCGAGCAGCGCATCCTGCACCGGCTGGACGCCATAGCCGGGCCGCTGCGCGAGATGATCGAGATGACCTGCGTGAGTTCGCGTACCCCCAAGGTCGAGCAGGAAGACCCCATGACGGCCGATGATCTCGTCGCGCAGGGCTATTCGGAAGGCCTGCTGTTACGGAGCGGCCGCCCCTTCCCTGTGGTGAGGTCCGCGGTGCGCGCGTCCATGCCGGTGCACCGGATTGTCCAGATCACCGAGGCGCTCGCCGACCGCATCGACCTAGGTGACGACGATGGGGCTGCAGGCGCCCCTACCTGGTTGGCGGGCATTGATGATCAGCGAATCGGTACCGTCTTGGCTGCCCAGGCCGACCGCGTCCTCAGCACCGAACCGAGTCGCGCCAGTGAGTTGTACCACGCGGCGCGCGCATCCGGACTTGATGATTACGAACTGACGATCCGCCAGGCGTTGGCTGCCTGGGGTGCCGGCGATCTCGACGCGGCAGCCGGTTTCGTGGATTCGGCGCTGACCGACCACCGGCTCGTCGACGACGCGACCAGCGACACCGCCGCCGCCGTGTGGTCGGCGCGCGGCATGATGGCTACCGGTAGCGAGGTCTACGTCGCTCTGGCGCCGAGAAGCGAGAAGTCAGCGGTATGTGCTGCCATCAGCCACGTCGGCGCCGGAGAGCCGGAACGACTCGATCTGCTCGCGACTGGCGGGGCAGCCGACACCATCGGCAGACTGGGTTCGAGAGAGGCTCCGGCGAATCCTGCGAACGCGCCGTCCACACTCGGCATAGCCATGCGCATGTTAGGCAGGGGTCTCCGGTCCTCGCTTGACCACCACCCCTCTGCCGCGACGCTATCCCAGCTGGCCCGGGCCTCTGAACTCTACACATCGTCGCGCGCGACAGATCCTCTGCCTGAACTACCTGCGGTGATCGCCACCGCAGTCGCAGTCGGGTCGGGTGACCTCGCGGCCGCCAAGTCGATCATTGACGCTGCGGTCGCCGGTGGCCAGGGCGGCGCTTGGGCCACCCGACGCCTGCTGCTCTGGCAGGCTTGGGTGGCACTGCAAGGCGAACGTGTGGCAACGGCGGAGGAGTCGCTCGCGCTAGCGGAGCAGCAAAGACTCCCGTGCGCCCCACGCGATGAGTTGCTCCGGCAGACCATCCTGGTGAGCCTCGCTCGCCGATACGGCGACCTCCCTGCGCTGGAAGCGACCTGGCAAGCAGGAATCGAGAGCGTCCGGCACATCGATGTCGACCTGTACACGCTGCTGCCACTGAGTTCGCTGATAGAAGCTGCCGCACGGCTCGGTGACGCCACCACCCTCGCGCCGCACCTAGCGCAGGGGCTCGAGATCGTGCAACGGCTCGGCGCCCCGCCACTTTGGTCGACCCGCCTGTGGTGGGCGGGCGTGCAGCGGGGCATCCTGCTCAACAAG
>JAAYVP010000433.1 GCA_012517115.1 Brooklawnia sp.
GATACCGGACGACCGCAGCGGCTGGGGCGCGTTCTACGAGTTGCGTGAAACCTCCGAGCGGCAGGTCCGGGAGATAGTCGAGCGCTGTGCGGTGGACGCTGCCGAGGCTGACCCGGACGAGGCCCGGATCGCCAGCCTGTTCGCGTCCTTCATGGCGGCCGACACTGCGGACAAACTCGGGGCCGAGCCGCTGCGTCCGTTGCTCGCGAAGGTGGACGAGATCGACTCGGTGCCCGCCTTGGCCAGATTCTGGGGTTGGTCGCTGCGGCACGGTATTGGTGCGCTGTTCGACCTCGACAACGACGCCGACCCGGGCAATCCCACCCGCTATCTGGTCTTCGTTGGCCAGTCGGGCATCGGGCTGCCGGATGAGGAGTACTACAGACTCGACCAGCACGCCTCCATCAGGGACGCCTACCAGGCGCACATGGTGAGGATGCTGGAACTTGCCGGCGTGCCGGAGCCTGCCCAGCAGGCTGCTCGCGCCTTCGAGTTGGAGACCCGGATCGCGGCCGCCCACTGGGACAAGGTTCGCACCCGCGACATGGTGCAGATGTATTACCCGCAGACCTGGCAGGACTTCACTGCGGCCACGCCAGCGCTGGCCTGGGACCAATTTCTGGTCGGCGCCGAACTGCCGGAATCCGCTGTTGCCGAGGTGATCAACTGCCAGCGCACCTTCCTGAGCGACGTTGCGCCGCTGGTCGTCACCGACCGGCTCGAAGATTGGCGGGCGTGGGCACGCTGGCAATTGGTGGACGCCCTGGCCCCCTACCTCTCCTCGGACATCGTCGAGCAGAACTTCGACTTCTACGGCCGGACGCTGCAAGGCATCCCGGTGCTTCGGGAACGCTGGAAGCGTGGCGTCAGCCTGGTCGAAGGCTTCCTAGGGGAGGCAGTGGGACGCCTCTACGTCGCCGAACATTTCCCGCCGCAGACCAAGGCGCAGGCCGATGAGCTGGTCGCGAACCTGCTGGAGGCCTACCGGCGTTCCATCACCGACCTGGCATGGATGACCGACCAGACCCGGCTGGAGGCGCTGGACAAGCTCGCCAAGTTCAAGGCCAAGATCGGCTACCCAGGTAAATGGCGTGACTACAGCGCGCTGCAGTTGCAGGCCGATGACCTGGTGGGCAACGTGCTGCGCGCCGAGAGCTTCACGTTCGATTACATGATCGAACAGCTGTCCGGCCCGATCGACCCGGACGAGTGGCTCATGCACCCCCAAACTGTGAACGCCTATTACCATCCGCTGCGCAACGAGATCGTCTTTCCCGCCGCCATCCTGCAACCGCCCTTCTTCAGTGCGGAGGCCGACGATGCGGTGAACTACGGCGGGATCGGCGCAGTGATCGGGCACGAGATCGGGCATGGCTTCGACGACCAGGGCTCCACCTGCGATGGGGACGGCCGGATCCGCAACTGGTGGACCGACGAAGACCGAGCCGCGTTCGAGCAACGCACTGGGTCGCTGGTGGAGCAGTACAGCGCGCTGGCGCCGTCGGTGACGCCCGATGTGAAGGTGAATGGCGAACTCACCTTGGGTGAGAACATCGGCGACCTCGGCGGCCTCGACATCGCTTACGATGCCTGGCGGATCGCGATCGGGGACACCGAGCCCCCGCCCATCGACTACCTGCCAGCTGCCCAGCGGTTCTTCTTCGGTTGGGCGCAATGCTGGCGGGCGATCATGCGTCCGGAGGCCATGCGTGAACGCCTGGCGACCGACCCGCACTCTCCCGACGAGATCCGCTGCAACCAGACGGCCCGCAACATCGACGCGTTCCACGAGGCGTTCGGGACCCAACCGGGCGATGCCATGTGGCTGGCACCGGAGCAGCGCGTCCGGATCTGGTAGCCGGCAGCGGTCAACTCAGGACGAACGGGTGACCACGAGATCGCAGAGCCGGCCCAGGGCCCGCTTTGCCGGACCTTCCGGTAATGGCGTCAACTGGGCCCGCGCGACCTCGGCGCGCCGGGCAATCTCGGCCCGCGTCTGCTCAATCGCACGGCTGGCCCGTAGCCCCGCCAAAGCCCGAGCAAGGTCAGCGTCATCGGCTAGGCCCGCGTCAATCAGGCGCACCAACTCTTGGTCTTTTGCGTCCGCCGATTTGCGGAGCAGCAGCGTCGGCAGCGTCGGGATTCCCTCACGGAGGTCGGTCCCAGGGGCTTTACCGGTGGTATCCGAGACGACGTCTATCAGGTCGTCCGATAGCTGAAAGACCATCCCGATTTCGAATCCGAACCGACCTAGCGCCGCCAGGACATCTGGTGCGACACCACCCACCATGCCGCCGTACAACGCGGAGGTGCGGATCAGCGAAGCCGTTTTGCCGGCTATCACGGCCAAGTGGTGCGCCAACGGGTCGGCGCCCGGTGCTGGCCCACGCGTCTCAGCGATCTGGCCCTCGACCAGTTCCGCAAAGGTCTGTGCCTGCAAATCCACGAAATCGACGCCCAGGTAGGCGACTTGTCCGGACGCCCGGGCGAACAGGAAGTCGCCCACCAGAATCGCGATCGTGTTGCCGTATCGTTGGTTGGCGCTGGTGACTCCACGGCGAATGTCAGCCTCATCCATCACGTCATCGTGGTAGAGGCTGGCCACATGAGTGAGCTCCACCACAAGGGCGGCGTGAGTCAGGGCCTCCGAATCGACGCGGTCACCGCAGAGGGCACTCAGCACCACCAAGGCCGGACGAAACCGCTTGCCCCCTGCGGCCACCACATGGGCGGCCGCCTCGGTGACGAAGGGATCGCTGGAAACCGTCGCCTCCAGCAGCCGCTCTTCGATGACCGCCAGATGGTTCGCGACGATGGCGTCGAACTGCTCGTCCGTCATCGCCGTCACATCACTCCGATCGTTCGAGGGTTGGGCTGCACGTCAGCGCAGGAAACCAGCAGCGTTGATTGCCGCGTCCATCAAGGGGCCAGGCACCACGCCCAGCAAGATGGTACCGATCGCCCCCAACCAGATGACTAACTGGGTGCCGAAGCCGGGGCTGACCACCGCGGTGTCGCCGTTCGGAGCCTGCCCGAACATGACATAGATCAGTCGGAAGTAGAAGCCTGCCGTGATCAGGCTCGCGACCACTGCAACCACGACTAGCCATGCGTAGCCGCCGGTCCAGCCAGCCACGAAGACCAGAACCTTACCGATGAACCCGCCGGTGAGCGGGATACCGGCCATGCTCAGCAGGAAGATCGTCATCAGCACGCCCAGCAGCGGGTTGCGACGGCCCAGGCCCGCCCAAGCAGTGAAGCTGGTGGCCTCGGTCCCGGATCGACGCACCAACGTCAACACGGCGAAGGCGGCGACTGTGGCTAAACCGTACGCGGCAAGGTAGAACATCACGGCTGAGACCGATCCGATGCTGCCCGGAGCGAGTCCGCTCTCAATGGTCGCGGCACCCGCCACGCCGACCAGGATGAAACCGGCATGGGCGACAGAGGAGTAGGCGAGCATCCGCTTGACATCGGTCTGCATCAAACCGACC
>JAAYVP010000434.1 GCA_012517115.1 Brooklawnia sp.
CTGGAACTCGGCGTCCCGGTCAACGGCATCGCCGAGTCGGTCTTCGCTCGCGCACTGTCGAGCCACGACGACCTGCGGGCAGCAGCCGCCAACCTGGCCGGCCCTGATCGCGTCCTCCAGGTGCCCGACAAGGAGGCGTTCATCGAGGACGTCCGGCAGGCGCTGTGGGCGTCCAAGGTCGTCGCCTACTCGCAGGGCTTCGACGAGATCCGCACCGGTGGCGTCGAGTTCGGTTGGAACATCAACGTCGCCGACTGCGCGAAGATCTGGCGGGACGGTTGCATCATCCGGGCCAAGCTGCTCGAGAACATCCGCCAGGAGTACTCAGCCGACGCCGACTTGGTTTCGCTGATGGCCGCGCCATCCATCGCCCCGAAGCTTGCCGAGTACAACGACGCTTGGCGTCGCGTCGTGGCTGCTGCCGTCCAGGCGGGCGTCTCGGCCCCCGTCTTCGCAAGCTCGCTGGCTTACTACGACATGGCTCGGGCGCCGAGGAACAATGCGGCGGTCACCCAGGGTCTGCGCGACTACTTCGGTTCGCACACCTATGAGCGCGTCGACGCACCTGGCCACTACCACCTGGATTGGTCAGGCGACCGCTCGGAGTCCAAGACCTCGGACGACTGATTTCGGGAACCCACAACACAACCGGCCAGCCCTTCGGGGGCTGGCCGGTTGTGTTCACATCAGCTCCAGCACCGTACGCGCAGTCAACTCGTCCACGACGAGATCGGTGGCGACCTTGGCCCGCAGCGCGCCGAGCAGCGGCAGCGCCTTCGCCTGACCAGAAGCCACGCAGATGCGCCGAGGGATCGTCCGCAGTTGGGTGGGCGTGATGCCGCTGGCGCGGGCGTTCAGCGGGATGTCCTCCCAGGAGCCGTCGCGCCGCAGCAGCACCGTGCAGATGTCCCCGACGACATGCTCATCAATTACCTGCTGGGTATCTTCCTCATCGAGGTAGCCCGAGGCATACACATGCGATTTCAGCGGCCCCTCAAGGGCGCCCACCCCGAAGATCACCAAGTCGAGACGGGACTGTAAACCCAACACCCGGGTTACCATGCGCTCACGCCACATGGCTTCCTTGGTGGATGCGAAGTCGAAGAAGGCTGGCACCGGGAAGTGCACCACATCGCAGCCGAAGGCGTCCGCGACTCCGGAGATGATAGCCCCGACGTATGGGATGCCGGACGTCGAATGGTTGGCGCTGCCGTTGGTTTGAACAACGGTCGAGCCAAATGTCTCATGCGGCACCAAGTGCTGCACCACCGCCGCCAAAGTGGTGCCCCACGCCACCCCAATCAACATGTTGTCTGAGATTGCCTCACTGAACAGGTGCCCGGCCGTCCGAGCGACCCGGTCGAGCCGCAGGATCTCCGACGACCCATCACGCACAGGCACCACATGTACGCGAATCCCGAACAGCTTCTCCAATGCCCGCCCAGCACTCGACTGAGAACGTCCCGGTTGGTTCAACGTGATCTGAACCATGCCTGATTCGCGCGCGTTTTTCAGCAGACGTGAGACCGAGGAGCGTGACATGCCGAGTTGCCGAGCGATCGACTCCATGGTTTCGCCCTGCAGGTAGTACATGGACGCGGCGCCATATTGCAATTGTTCGCCAGGATCAGCCACGGCTACGCCTTTCCCCGTTCGGCCTGGGCCGAACGAACACATTCCCAAAGCGATCACGACCGAACTGCACGTTCGTCCATGACTCTAGTGCATTCGTTCAAGTCGCAGTTCGCCAGCATAGATTCGGTTCCGGAGGACAGCACCTCCGCCAACTGGACACCAATCAAGGCTTCGCGAGATCAGTCACTTTCCGCAGGAAAGCACCTGACGGATCAGCGAAGCAACTGACCACGGCTCCCCGTCCAGCACCCGGCCCAGCAGGGCCGGAACGAACCCTATCAAGTTGAGAGGTTTGGAACAGATGTCGGACAAGTACATCATCGCTATCGACCAAGGCACTACCAGCAGCCGGGCTATCATCTTCAGTCACGCTGGCCAAATCGTGTCCGTCGGGCAGATGGAGAACGAGCAGATCTTCCCGCGGGCCGGCTGGGTCGAGCACGATCCCATGGAGATCTGGACCAATGTGCGTGAGGTAGTCGCGGCA
>JAAYVP010000435.1 GCA_012517115.1 Brooklawnia sp.
AGACGCTCAAGCCCCCAGCATGAACCGCAAGATCTTGGAGATGCGCTACGAGATCGCACTGGAGAACACCCTCACCAAGGACGAGATCTTGGAGCGCTATCTCAACATCGCCTACTACGGCGATGGCGCCTATGGAGTGCAGGCCGCGGCCAGGCACTACTTCAACACCGACGCCTCGCAACTGACCGTTGCGCAGGCCGCGATGCTCGCCGGTCTGGTGCAGAACCCCAGCCAGACCGATCCGGTCAACAACCTGGACGGCGCGCTGGCGCGACGTCAGGCCGTGCTGGATGCACAGGTGCGCTACCAGGGCATGCCCCAGTCGGTGGCGGACGAGGCTGCCGCGGAGGGCTTCGATGCCTCACAGGTGCAGACGCTGGGCAATGGTTGCCAGGGCACCCGCTATCCGTTCATCTGCGACTATGCGTCGCGGGTCTTGCTGAGCGACGAGATGTCGGTCTTCGGCGATACCGTTGAGGCGCGACGCGACGTGCTCAACCGGGCCGGCCTGCAGATCACCCTCAGCATCGATCCGAGCCTGCAGGACACGGCCCAGAATGTCATCAACTCGGTCGTCGGCCCCGAGGACGCAGCGATCGCGGTCGCCGACACCGTGGAGAACGCCACCGGGCGAATCCTGGCGATGGCCCAGTCGCGGCCGGTGATGGGCGACGGAGCAGGTGAGACGGCCTGGAACTATTCGGTGAGCTACGACATGGGAGGCGCCGACGGCTATCTGTTCGGTTCAACGTTCAAGACCTGGACGGCTGCCGCAGCCATTCAACAGGGCCACTTCCCCGATTCCACGTACTACACCGTGCAGCGAACCCAGAATTGGAAGGGCCAGTGGTTCCGCGGTTGCGGGGACGAGAAGTTCCAGCTGACCGAGGACTACAGCACGACCAACGCGGTTGCCAACCAGAACCAGGGCAGCTTCAACATGGTGACCGGCATGATGTGGTCGGTTAACAACTACTGGGTGTCGTTGGAACGCGATGTCGGCGTCTGCCAAGCGGTTGACATGGCCAGGCGTGCCGGCGTCGAGATCTCCCAGCCCGTCGAGGGTGAGGCCTCACTGGACGACTTCGACTACGTTCCCTCGTTCACTCTCGGCGCCGCCAAGGTGACCCCGCTGTCGATGGCGGTCGGCTACGGCACCTTCGGCAATCGGGGCGTGCGATGCAACCCGATCATTCTCGACTCGGTCTACGACCGCAACGGCGCCGAGGTGCCGGTGCCCAGTGCCGACTGCCAGCAAACCATTGATCCGACCGTGGCCGATGGCGTCAACTACGTACTCAACCGGACGCATGTCTCGGGACTGTCGTCGTCCACCTACATCAACAACGGTATCGACCAAGCATCCAAGACCGGTACCTCGGACAACTCGGCATCAAGCTCCGCATTCGTCGGCTACACACCCGACATCTCGACTTCGGTCGTGGTGGCCGGCGACAACACGAGCGCTGCCTGGCAGAACACTCCCGAGCAATCCCGCAACGTCATGACGATTCCCCTGAGCGCACTCAATGGCCGCAGTCTCGGCTCGTACGCGAGTATTGGCGCGGGTGCGCTGTGGCGTCCGATCATGCAGGAGGCGATGGACGGCATGCCTCAATCGAAGTTCACCAAGTGGGTCGCGCCGGCGTCGACGTCTACTGCCTCGTCCCCGTCGACCAGCCGATGACCGCCACACGTCGACTGACGCTGGCCGCGGGCGGCCTGCTCGGGTTGGCAGGTGCGGTGACCGCGGCCGCCTGGGTGGAGGCGCGTGCTTTCGTGCTGCGACGAGTGACCGTGCCGGTGCTGCCGTTCGGGTCTCCTCAGATCCGGGTGCTGCACCTGTCGGACATTCATCTGATGCCCTATCAGAAGCGCAAGCTGCGCTTCGTGGCGAGTCTGGGGGCTCTGAATCCGGATCTGGTGATCG
>JAAYVP010000436.1 GCA_012517115.1 Brooklawnia sp.
CGCCGCGACCGCTGCCTCGCGCACCGCCGCCGGTGCGCCATCGGCAGGCTGACCCAGGCAGAGCGAGACCACTTTCATGCCGGACTGACGCTTGCGGTTGGCCAGCTTCAGCAATTCCATCGCGTAGAACGGATCGACGTCGCCACGCTTCGAAAGTCGCGCATTCATGACCGGATCATCGCATGCCTGCAAACGCGCCAGCGGCAGCGCCCCGGCCGGTCAATGCTCATAAGTGCACGACCAGCTCTTGGTGGGGGCGAGTTGACTCGGATGATCTAGGATAAGAGCTAGCAAATAGCAATCAGGCGCAACAGCACGCGCTGCGGAGAAGTGCAGCATAAGTCGGAGGGGCTGATATGACGACTTCGGTTGACCAGACGCCTGATGCCGTCGGATCGGACCAAGAGCTGGCGATGCTGCGAGCCGCCGAGCTCTACTACTACGGCCGACTCACCCAAGCCCAGATCGCCGAGCAGCTGGCGACCTCACGCTGGACGGTTGGGCGGCTGCTGGAGCAGGCTCGCGAGACCGGCATCGTTCGCATCACGATCGAGCATCCGCTGGCCAGACACCACCAACTCGAAGTAGAGCTTCGCCAGCAGTTCGGGGTCTCTAGCGCGATTGTCGTTCCCAGCCAGGCCGACTCCAGCGTCACCTTGCAGGCTGTTTGCCGGGCAGCCGCGCAGCAGCTGACCGCATTACGTCCCCGGCCTACGGTGCTGGGCGTCTCCTGGGGCCGCACCACATCACGCGTCGCCACCGCGCTCCCGGAGGGTTGGGATCCTGGGGTGACTGTTGTTCAGACCAATGGCGGCCTAGCCATTGACGGCGCTGGTCATGTGAGTGCCGCGCTACGCACCATCGCCGAGCGAGGCCCGGGTCGGGTGAGGATGATGCCAGCCCCGACGATCGTGCAGTCGGTCACGCTAGCCCGGGCACTGGCGCAAGATCCGGCCGTCGCGGGGACGCTGGAGTTGGCGGCGAATGCCCGCACCATCGTGTATTCACCGGGATCGGCAACCTCTACCTCGGTACTGATCGACTCCGGCTACCTGACTGTTGCTGAGGTTGCCCAACTGCAGCGACGCGGTGTTGTTGGCGATGTGCTGAGCCATTTCGTGGACGCCAGCGGACGCATTGTCGACGAAGAACTGGACGCCCGCACCATTTCGATCAATCTCGACTCACTGAGACAATGCCCGAATAGCATCGCCGTAGTCTCTGGTGCCGAGAAGGCCTCGGCGGCCAGGGCGATCCTTGCCGCCGGGTTATGCACCACGATCATCACCGACGCAGAACTCGCCGCCGTCCTACTGGCCGGTTGACTCATTCACACAGAGAGAAGGAAGCAATGGCAAAAATCGCGATCCTCGGCGCAGGCATCATGGCCACCGCGCTGACAACGCCCCTGACTGACAACGGCCACACCGTCGCGCTCGTCGGGACACACCTCGACGAAGAGATCGTCACTTCGATCCAGACCACCGGGATCCACCCCAACCTTGACCTCAAGGTTCCCGATGGCGTCACCGCCTACCAGTTGGCAGACGCCGAGGAGGCGTTCGCGGGTGCAGATCTGGTCATGAGCGGCGTCAACAGCTTCGGTGTCGACTGGGTCGCCGAGCAGCTCAAG
>JAAYVP010000437.1 GCA_012517115.1 Brooklawnia sp.
GCGACGGTGATCCGGTGGTGGGTGCCCACCTTGCGGAAATCGAGCTTGCCGTCGTTCATCAACTTGCGGACCTGGGGGCGGGACATGCCCAGCAGTTGACCCGCCTGTGTCGGGGTGACCTCTCCGAGGCTGTTGGTGAGCACGACGTCGTGGCCGCTGACCTTGGCGTCCACGAGCTGGGCCATCCACTCGGCGGTTTCGCGCGAGACGGTGAGCCGGACCTCGTCGCCGCCCTTGGCCAGGGCGCGGTGCAACTTGTCAGCGTCGCGGGTCAGCATCTCGGTCATGATCCACCTCCAGGAACTATCTGCTCTATCTGAATCAGCTGTACCATCCGTCCGCTCACGCAACATCGCGATTCTCCTTCGGGGCAAGTGCCTCCAAGATGTCGGTCGTGACTGGATCGACCCGTTCGTCGGGCTCGATGTAAACACGGGCGGCAACCAAGGCCGAGAACTCCCCAGGAGGGCACCATGTACCAGCGGATCAAGTCCACCAAGACCCCCGAGCAGCGCCACGCGGAGGCCGAGCAGCTCCAGGCATCCATCGCCGATCAGGTCGAGCAGCTCCGCAACTCGCAGGCGTGGACCCGGTTCCTGACCTTCACCGCAGCCTTCCACAACTACAGGACTGGCAGGGTTGGCTTCAACCGCCACAACCGGTCACACGACTTACGGCCCGTCCGCGGGTTTCTCGGGATCTTCATCTCCCAGGACCCGAATGCGGTCGTTGAGGGTCTCCTCGTGCAGGGGGATCGCCCGGGCCAGGTCCCCGGCCGACTGGTAGGCGTAGGCGAGGTTGTTGCGTGAGGTCAGAGTGTCCGGGTGGTCTTCACCCAGAACCCGAATGCAGTCGTTGAGGGTCCGCTCATACAGGGGGATCGCCCAGGCCAGGTCCCCGGCCGACCGGTAGGCGCCGGCGAGGTTGTTGCGTGAGGTCAGAGTGGCGGGGTGGTTTTCACCCAGAACCTGCTCGAGGATAGGCAAGTAGCCGGCAAGCGAGAGCGCGGAATACGGATCCTGCATTGCGTTGGAGCGGTAGAGCGTCCACTGTACCGTCTCCAGCCATTGCGGGGCCCGAACCAAACCTGCGACGACGGGTTGCTCGAGGGCTGCCGCCAGCTGCTGGGCGACGGCAGCGTTCAGTTCCCGCTTGGCGAGGTAGTCCCCGGGGGCATCGGGGTCTACCGCGGCGAGGACCTGGCAGGCGGCCTCGATGGCGGCAGCGTGATCGTCGCTGGCGTCGTCCTCCCGGATGACCTGGGCCTGCAGCCGGTGCAGCGCAACGGTGCTGCTGTCGCTGGACTCGGCAACCAGCGAGTACTTGAGCAGCTCTCCGACGGCGCGTCGCGCCGAGCGCTCGTCGTCGCCCAGCACGAGGAGCCATTCCCGGGGCACGCCCGAGGCAGCCAGCAGCGACAGCGCCCGCAACACGCGGTGCGCCACCCCCGCCACAGGTGCCGAGTCCTGTCCGAGCTTGTCCAGCAGGCTCCGGTAGGCAATCCGGAGAGCCGCCCCTACCCGATCGGGGTATGGTTCGCCATCCTCCCGCTCCACGGCCTCATCGAGCGGATACGCATCCAGCACCGCCAGGTAGCCGGGGAAGTCATATCCCTCCAGGCGGATGGTTGCTGCGGCCTGCGTCAGCGCCACCGGCAGTCGTCCGAGACGTTCGGCCACCGCATCTGCAACCTCATCGTCGGCCAGCCCTGCCGCCTCGATGAGGAACCGCCGGGCCTGCTCGGAGGTGTAGACGCCGACCTCGACAGGGGTGCCCAGCGTCTTGTGGTGGCCGGTGGTGGTCACCAGCACCCGCATGCCGTGACCGCGCGGGACCAGGTCCTGCAGATCGTCGGGGTCGGTGACGTTGTCGAAGACCAGCAACCGATCCGAATCGCTGGCCGAGCTCAGCCAGCCGACGAGCCGTCGGGCCGCGGCGGCCGGGTCGTCGGGGGCGTCCGGCAGGATCAGGCGCGCCCCCTCGGCCAACTCGGTGACCGCCCGCTCCCGGCTCTGCGCGTTCACCCAGCCGACGAAGGACCAGTGCTCCTCTTCGCACCGCTCGGCGAACGCCGATGCCAGCTGCGACTTACCCACGCCCCGCATCCCCCGCAACGCGCACAGCGTCGCGACACCATCGGCGGCGAGCGCCTCGCCGACCTGCACCAGCTCGGCGCGCTCGACGAAGTCCTGGGCTAGCCGGGGCCGGGAGCCGATGACGTGGCGCCGCCTGGCCAACTCGTTACCCACCGCCTGCGCGATCATTGCCAGGACCTCGTCACGGGTTGGGCGACGCTGCAACTCGGCCCACACGATCCGGATGGCAGCGGTGCTGGCGGCGGCAAGCACCGCCTCCGACTGGGCGTAGTCGCGGACGAGCGCCTGCAGGTGGCCGCAGAGCGCCCGCAGGTAGCCAGCCTCGTCGTGGCTCAGCCCGGTCAACGCGCTGGGTGTCAGGAGCTGCCGCTGGAACTCCTCCGTCCCGACCAGAGCGGCACCCAGCAGGCTGGCTCGATCCGCCTGCCTCAGCAGGTCCCGCAGCGTCTCTTCGACCGCGGTCTTGTCTCCTGCGGGCAGTTGCCGGGTCTCGTGGCCGCACTGCGTCTCGAACGTATCGACCGCGTTCTCGACGAACTTGCGTAGATCCTTCCTGTCCTTCGGAAGGACGCCGATGAGTTCCTGGACGGTGCTGATCGCACCGCTGACCGCCTCGGGTACAGGGACGCCAAACAGCGTCAGTCCCCACGACACGGCACTGACGGCCAGGGACGTTCCTGACATCGCTCCTCCTCACGGGTTGGGCCGCAGTCTAGGCCAGGAGACGACACCGCAGCCCTGCCAACGCAACGCCTGTAGTCGAGTAGCGTCAGAACGGCGTGACACACTACATCGTCGCCGCCCTCCTCGGCCTCGACACCACCGACTACAGCATCGGCTACGTCGCCGCGTGGAGCCAGGCCGACACCGACCTGATCAAGTCCACCGCCGACGCCATCTGCACCGAGTCGACCCCGACCCGCACGTGGCCTGGCCCCCGGGGGGTCAGGCCACAGCTCTGCTCCCCCTTGGGCGGTCGCCGATCTCCGGTACAGGGCCGACATCGTCTTCTCGCGAGTAAAGCTCGCCGTCTTCGTCGACGGCTGCTTCTGGCACGGTTGCCCTGAGCACTATCAAGCGCCCAAGACACACGCCGAGTACTGGGGCCCCAAGATCACCGCAAATCGGGATCGTGACCGAGTCGTCAACCAAGTGCTGCACGAAGCCGGCTGGACAGTGATTAGGGCTTGGGAGCACGAGAATCCTGAGACCGTCGCGAAACTGATCGAGAGTGTCGTGCAAAAAAACAGCCCTCGGATTCCCTTAGGTTGTCACAGCCGCGGGGAGGTCGAAGCTCCTCTGACCGATCTCTACATCGCCGCGGACTGCTTCCACATCGATGTGACCGACCTGCTGCCGCGGCGGGTGGAAAGCGAAGGTCCCGCCCTGGCGAACCCGGACGGGACTTCCATTTCGTAGCGGGGGCAGGATTTGAACCTGCGACCTCTGGGTTATGAGCCCAGCGAGCTACCGAGCTGCTCCACCCCGCGTTGACCCAGTGAACTATAGCGACCTTTCCGAGAAGTCCCAAACTCGCGCGCCATGCATGGCCTGCCGCCGCGAGCGATGACTAGACTTGTCGCGTTCCGGTCCCAGTAACCAGGAGTGCAAATGAAACGCAATGGGTCACGCCGGTTCGCCACAGTCTTCGTGGCGCTGTTGGCATTGGTCCTGGCTGCCTGTAGTCCCGGGTCAACTGAGCCGCAAGACAGGCAGCTAGTAGTCGGCGCCTCCGCCTCGCCAAATTCGATGGACCCATCCACCTCCGATGCGGCGGCGATTCCCC
>JAAYVP010000070.1 GCA_012517115.1 Brooklawnia sp.
GCCGACCCGCAATCGGGCGGCCAGTCGGCGTCCGCGGGCGTGATCGCGGGTCCAGATGGACGCATTGAGGCCCTCCTCGCCCTGGTTCGCCAAGCGCACCGCCTCGTCCTCGTCGGTGAACCGATAGAGGCTCACCAGCGGGCCGAAGGTCTCGTCGAGGTAGCAGACCATCGCTGGGGTGACTCCGGTCAGGACGGTGGGCTCGTGGCACCAGGGCGCCAAATCGGGACGCGCCTGCCCGCCACACAGCACGGTGGCGCCCTTCGCCACAGCATCGGCCAGGTGTTCGGTCACCTTGTCAAGCTGGGCGGGGCTGATCAGGGTGCCGACCTGGGTATCCCAACCTAGCCCGGGGGCCAGGTTCAGGGCGCCAACGGCAGCCACGAACGCGGCCTGGAATCGGTCGGCGATGTCTTCGGCCACGTAGATGCGTTCGATGTGCACGCACAGTTGCCCGGCGTTATCGAAGCAGGCCCGAGCGAGCCCCTCAGCGGCGGCCTTGATGTCGGCGTCCGCCAAGACCACCGCCGGGTTCTTGCCGCCGGCCTCCGCGGTGATCGACTTCAGCTGAGCCCCAGTCGTAGCGGCCAGGGTGCGACCGGTCTCAGTCGATCCGGTGAAGCAGATCATGTCGGTACGGTCGACCAACTGCGGACCGATCCGGGGGCCAGGGCCAGCCACCACTTGCCAAGCCTCCGCAGGGATTCCGGCGGCCCGCAGCAATCCGACCCCAGCCAGCGCGGTGAGCACCGTCTCCGAAGCTGGCTTGTGCACCACAGTGTTGCCGGCCAGCAGCGCGGCCAGACCGTCGCAGATGGCCATCGTCAGTGGGTAATTCCAAGGAGTGATCAGGCCCACCACGCCTATTGGCTGCTGGCTCACCGTCACCCAAGTCACCACTGGCAACAAAGCGAGTGCCCGCCGTCCTCGCAATAGCCCCGGCCCCCGGCGCGCGTAATATCGCGCACTCAGCATGAGGTGCACGACCTCGCTGTAGGCGTCCATGCGTGCCTTGCCGGATTCCAGGCAGATCAGGTCGAGCAGAGCCTCCTGGTTCTCCAGCAGCAGATCGTGGAATCGCAGCAGCCTGGCCGCCCGGTCTGAGACGGCCAACCCGGCCCAGTTGGGTTGGAATTCGCGGGCGGTCTCGATGGCATGGGCGACATCGGAGTCGTCCGACAGCGGGATATGCGCCAGCTGCCGACCTGTCAACGGTGACAGTGTCTCGAAGGTCTGGCCCGAAGCCGCTGTCACCGTAGTCGTGAGATCGGCGAACGACAGCCCGGCGAACCTGAGCCCAGAAGGTGAGTCGCTCATGACTGGAGCCTAGTCGGGCACTGGTTTCCCAGGGTGGCGAGGGCAGTCAGGCAACCGTGGCCGTTCGCACTGCCTAGGCTGGGGCTGTGCGCCTCTATCTGATCCGACACGGCCAGACCGAGTCCAATGTCAACCACGTACTCGACACCGCCCATCCTGGTGCGCCTCTCAACCGAACTGGGTTAGCGCAGGCTGAGGCGCTGGCCGATCGGCTTGCGGACGTGGCGATCGAGGCGGTCTATGCGTCCGACCTGACCCGCGCCGTCCAGACCGCCACCCCACTGGCCACCCGCCGCGGGCTCGGCGTGCGTCAGATGCCGGCGCTGCGGGAGATTCCGGCCGGGGTAGAGGAACTGAAGACCGACTGGACGCGCTACGTCTCAACGTTGGCTCGCTGGGTGAGCGAACCCCACTTCAAGCTGGAGAACGGTGAAGACGCCCACACCTTCTTCGCTCGCTATGACGCGGCCATCGCCCGGATAGCGCAGGCCCATGAGGTAGCTGCCGCGGTCTCCCACGGCGCGGCCATGCGCGTCTGGGTGCCACACCGGGCCAGCAACGTCGAGAGTCCGAGCATCCGCGTCCTGGCGAACACCGACGTAATCCTGCTGGAGAGCTCGGCTTCGGGCTGGACCGTGCTCAGTTGGGCCGACGAGGTCCTTCGCTGAATGCTGCCGCACCGCGTGACGGAGTTCCTTTGCTCGCGCCTCAGGCAGCCAACTGAACCCAGTCCCGCTGGCTTAGACCAGGCTCAACGGCATCGTCACGAAGGAAGCTGGTCACGGTCCCGCGCCGGACCTGCCCCGCGTAAAGTCCTCCATGAGCACGAAGGAGCCAACATGCCGAAACGCGATGACATCAACCGGGTCTTGATCATTGGTTCTGGCCCCATCGTTATCGGACAGGCCTGCGAGTTCGATTACTCCGGCACCCAGGCCTGCAAGGCTCTGCGGGGACTCGGCTACGAGGTCGTGCTGGTCAACTCGAACCCGGCGACGATCATGACCGACCCGGTGATGGCCGACCAGACCTTCATCGCGCCGCTGAACGTGGCGAGCCTCACCGAGATCATCGCCCGCACCCGACCAGACGCCCTACTGCCGAACCTCGGCGGCCAGACCGGTTTGAACTTGTCCAGCCAGCTCGCCGCGGCCGGTGTCCTCGACAAGTACGGGGTGCAGACCATCGGCGTCGAGCAGGACGCCATCAGTCGCGGCGAGGACCGCGAGCAGTTCAAAGCCACCATGGACGAGCTGGGCATCGAAATGCCACGGAGTCGCATCGTCACGTCCGTCACCCAGGCCGAGCAGGTGGCCCGCGAGCTCGGCTACCCGGTGGTGCTGCGCCCGGCCTACACGATGGGCGGCACCGGCGGCGGGCTGGTCTACAACGCTGAAGAACTGCGCACGGTCTGCGCGCGCGGCCTGGCGGCGTCAATGGTCAGCCAGGTGCTGGTCGAAGAGTCGGTGCTCGGCTGGGAGGAACTCGAGCTCGAGGTGGTCCGGGACGCCAAGGGGCAACTGATCACCGTCTGCTTCATCGAGAACGTCGATCCGATGGGGGTGCATACCGGCGACTCGTACTGCACCGCACCGATGCTCACCGTGCCCACCGACGTGCAAGAGCGCTTGCAGGACGCGGCCTACCGGATCGTGGACCGGGTCGGAGTGATCGGCGGCACCAACGTGCAGTTCGGCTACAACCCCGAAACCGACCGCTTCGTGGTGATCGAGATCAACCCCCGCACATCCCGGTCCTCGGCGCTGGCCAGCAAGGCGACCGGTTTCCCGATTGCGATGGTCAGTTCGCTGTTGGCGGCCGGGCTGACGCTGGACGAGATCCCCTACTGGCGCGACGGTACCCTCGACAAGTACACCCCGAGCGGCGACTACGTGGTGGTCAAGTTCGCCCGCTGGGCGTTCGAGAAGTTCCCCGGGGCCATCGACAAGCTTGGTACCCAGATGCGCGCGGTTGGTGAGGTGATGAGCATCGGGAAGACCTACAAGGAAGCCTTCCAGAAGGCCATTCGCTCGCTCGAGAACGGACGCCTGGGGCTCGGCTTCGCGAAGAACTTCCACGAACTCGACCTGGCCGACCTGCTGGAACTGCTGGCCGAACCGAGCAGCGAACGGCAGTACCTCTGCTACGAGGCGCTCCGCAAGGGCGCGACGATCGAGCAGTTGTCTGCCAAGACCCGGATCACCAAGTGGTTCCTGGCGCAGATGGCCGAACTGGTGGCCCTCGAAGAGGAGCTGCTGGCGACCAAGGGCGGGCCGCTGCCCGACGAGTTGCTGGCCCGCGCCAAGAGGGACGGCTTCGCCGACGGCTACCTGGCGAAACTGCTGGACTGCGACGAGGCCCAGATCCGCGCGCAACGGCTGCGGCTGGGCGTGCAACATGCCTTCGAGGCGGTGCCGGTCTCTGGGGTGGCCGGCGGTGCGCGCTACTACTACTCGACTTATTCGGGACGCGACGAGGTTGCGGTCTCGGCGCGTCCCAAGGTGATGGTGCTCGGCGGTGGGCCCAACCGGATCGGCCAAGGCATCGAGTTCGACTACTGCTGCGTCCATGCCGCGTTCTCGCTGCGGGACGCCGGGTACGAGACGATCATGGTCAACTGCAACCCCGAGACCGTCTCGACCGACTACGACACCTCCGACAAGCTCTACTTCGAGCCGCTGACGGTTGAGGACGTGCTGGCGATCTGCGCCAAGGAACAGCCGGTCGGGGTGATTTGCCAGTTCGGTGGCCAGACCCCGCTGAACATTGCCGGGGCGCTGCAGCGGGCGGGTGTGCCGATCCTGGGGACGAGTCCCGAGACGATCGATCTAGCCGAGGACCGGGACCGGTTCAACGAGATGATGGCCCGCTTGGACATCCCGATGCCGGCATCCGGGATGGCGACCACAGTGGCTGAAGCACAGCTGGTTGCGTCCGAGATCGGCTACCCGGTGATGGTACGTCCAAGCTATGTGCTCGGTGGACGCGGCATGGAGATCGTGCACGACCCGCAGGCGTTGGCCGGCTACATGGCGGCCGCGGTCGGCGTGACACCGGACCGGCCGATCCTGATCGACCGGTTCTTGTCGAACGCCAAGGAGTGCGAGGCGGACGCGATCTGCGACGGCACCGATGCCTTCGTCCCCACCGTGATGGAACACATTGAGTACGCGGGCATTCACTCCGGCGACTCGGCGGCGATGATCCCGCCGCTGGGCATCTCCGCCGAGACCCAACGCACCATCGAGGACTACAC
>JAAYVP010000438.1 GCA_012517115.1 Brooklawnia sp.
CAACCTGCTGGACGATCACGTCGTCGACCTGCTGCTGGACTCGGCGGCCATGGGCGTCAGCACGGTGGAGCGGGAAGGAATCAGCCTCACCCATCCCGCTCGGTTCTCGCTGGTCGGCACAATGAACCCCGAAGAAGGAGAGTTGCGACCGCAACTGCTCGACCGGTTCGGGATGTGCGTAACCGTCACCGGCGAGCCCGACGCAGACAAACGCGTGACAATCATTGAACGACGCCTCGCCTTCGAAGCTGATCCGGCCGGATTCGTCACCGCCTGGCAAGCCGAGACAGCCGAACTGAGTCGACGGATCGAGCGGGCGTCCGAGTGGGTATCTCAGGTGGTTGTCAACCGCGACGTGCTGCTGCAGGTCGCCCAGACCTGCCTGGCCACCGAGGTGGACGGCCACCGCGCCGACATCATGATGGTGCGAGCCGCCCGGGCGCTGGCTGCCTGGGCAGGCCGCTCCGAGATCATCGACGACGACCTGGCGCAGGCGGCGCAGCTCGTGCTGCCGCACCGGATGCGCCGGCGCCCTCTCGAGACGGTGGGCCGACTCTGAAGCCAGCCCAGACGGCCCTGCGGCAAGCGCTTCCAGTAACATCGCTAACGTGATCAACGAAGATCAAAGGAGACCCACGATGGCCGAGCGCCGCACTGCTGCCTGGTATGCCGGGACCGACCGGGACGCCTACATCCATCGGGCTTGGATGCGCCGAGGTATCCCCGACGACTCCTTCACCGGACGACCGCACATCGCGATCTGCAACACCGCCTCCGACCTGTCCCCCTGCAACGCGCACTTGAATCAGGTGAGCGCGGCGGTGAAGAACGGGATCTGGGCGGCTGGCGGCGTCCCGCTCGACATGCCGATCATCTCGCTCGGGGAAACCCAACTGCGTCCCACCGCGATGCTCTTCCGCAACCTGGCGGCGATGGCGGCTGAGGAGTTGATACGCGCCAACCCGGTCGACGGGGTTGTGCTGCTAGGCGGATGCGACAAGACAGTGCCGAGCCTGCTGATGGGTGCGGCCTCGGTCGACCTGCCAACCATCATGCTCAACGGTGGCCCGATGCTGACCGGCAACTACCGGGGCCGCCCGATGGGTTGCGGCACCGACATCTGGAGGCTGTCCGAGGAAATGCGGGGAGGCGCGTTGTCGGTAGCTGACTTCGTGGCCTCCGAGCAAGACATGATCCGCTCGGCTGGCCACTGCAACACCATGGGCACCGCCTCCACGATGGGCATCATGGCCGAGGCGCTGGGCATGACGCTGCCCGGCAGCGCTGGCACTCCCGCCCCGGACGCCCGCTTGCTCAAGTTCGCCCACGCCACCGGCCGACGCATCGTCGAAATGGTGGATGAAGACCTCAAGCCCTCCCACATCCTGACCCGCGCGGCCTTCCTGAACGCGATCGTCGCGTTGGCGGCGGTCGGTGGGTCGACCAACGCTGTGGTGCATCTGCTGGCCATCGCCGGACGCGTGGGTGCTGACCTGAAGCTGACCGATTTCGATGAGCACGGCTCCCATCTGCCGCTGCTAGTCAACCTGCAGCCCGCCGGCAAGTACCTGATGGACGACCTCTTCCGCGCCGGCGGCCTGCTGGCGGTACTGAACCAGGTGCGCGACCTGCTGTCAGATGATGCGATCACCGTCACTGGTCAGCCGCTTTCGAGCCACCTAGACGGCCACGAGATCAGCGACTCCGCGGTCATCGCAACCCGCGACCATCCCGTCCAAGCCGAAGCGGGTATCGCCGTGCTGCGCGGCAACCTGGCGCCCGACGGGGCGATCATCAAGCCAGCCGCAGCCTCACCTGGGCTGCTGACCCATCGTGGCCGGGCCGTGGTCTTCGAGAACATCGAAGACCTGCACGCCCGCATCGACGATCCTGACCTCGACATCGACCAGACCTGCGTGATCGTGCTGCGGGGTGCCGGGCCTAAGGGCTACCCGGGTATGCCAGAGGTGGCGAACACGCCGCTGCCCGCCAAGCTGCTCGCCAAAGGGGTGCGCGACATGGTGCGCATCTGCGACGGACGCATGTCGGGCACTGCCTATGGCACCGTCGTGCTGCACGTCTGCCCCGAGGCCGCCGCCGGTGGCCCACTCGGCAAAGTCCGCGACGGCGACTTCATCGTCCTCGACGTGCCGAACCGGACGCTGCGCCTCGACGTCGCGGACGACGAGTTAGCCGAACGCGAAGTGTCGCCGAGAACGGCAGCCACGTTCGCGGAACCGAGTCGCGGGTACGAGCGGCTCTACCTCAACCATGTCATGCAGGCCGACACTGGCGCAGACCTCGACTTCCTGGTGGGCTCATCAGGCTCGGCGGTGCCCAGGGAATCGCATTGATTGCCCGGCGATCGGGCTGCATTTCAGGGTAGGTTGACAAGATCACCTTGCCGGGGTCGCGTCGAATGACGTCCCCTCTCCACGAATCCGACACTGAGGAGGACGTTGTGAGTCATCCCGAAGCTGCCCAACCGCTGGTCGATTTTGTGCCAACGAAGAAGTACTTCGTCGGCATCGATTCCGACGGGTGCGCCATGGACGCCATGGACATCAAACACCAGGAATGCTTCACCCCCTGTTACATCAAATTCTGGGATCTGCAGCCGATCTCGACGCTGGCCCGTGAGACCGCGCTGTTCGTCAACCTTCACTCGGTGACGCGTGGGCTGAACCGTTGGCTGGCGCTGAAGCAGCTGCTTGACCTGTTGCGCGACCGGGTTGAGGTCGCCGAGCGTGGCGTGACCATTCCCGATTACCCCGAGTTGGGTGAGTTCATAGCGGCCCCCGGGTATCCGCTGTCCGACAAGGGCATTGCGCAGTACTACGAAGACCATCCGTCTGAGACGATCGCTCGGGCGATTCGCTGGGGCGATGGGGTGAACGCCGCCATCGCCGACATGGTGCACGGCTGCGGCCCGTTCCCCGGCGTCCGCGAGGCCTTGATCGCGCTGCAGGATGAAGTTGACTGCATGACCGTTTCAGCAACCCCGCTGCACGCTCTCACCTACGAGTGGCACGCCCATGACATTGCCAAGTACATGCTGGTGATCGCCGGTCAAGAGATGGGGTCGAAAGCCGAGCACGTGCAATACGCGGCGACCGGCAAGTACGACCCGGACAAGATCATGCTGATCGGCGACGCCCCTGGCGACCGGGACGCCGCCGCAAAGGCAGGATGCTTGTACTACCCGATCCTGCCCGGCGAAGAGAAGCGGTCGTGGCAACGGTTCACTGACGAGGCCTTGCCGAAGTTCCTGGCCGGCGCGTTCGCGGGTGAGTACCAGCAGGCGCTGATCGCCGAATTCAATGCCAAACTGCCCGATGAGGTGCCCTGGGAGACCATCTCAGGCAACCGCCAGGTAACCATGCCCAAGGTGAAGTGAGAGGAACGCCACCATGCCCAAACTCGTAGATCTGACAGCTGCCCCGTATCATCTCGACGACACCCAAATCGCGTGGGTCGAGGAAACCCTCGCTGGCATGACGCTCGACGAACAGGTCGGCCAACTGTTCACCAACCTGTTCTTCTTCGGCGTCGACGAGTTCTCCGGTAACCCGTATACCGCCGAAGAGATCATCGAGAAGTTCCACATCGGCATCGCGCGCTACCATGGCGGCACCTCGGAAAAGGTGCAGGGCCTACTCAACCGGCTGCAGTCGGCGTCCAAGATCCCGCTATTGATCGCTGCGAACTGCGACTCCGGCGGCAACGGCGCGATGAGCGACGGCACCTACATCGCCAGCGGTGCGCAGACCGAGGCGTCCGGGTCGGTTGAGGTCGCCCGCGACGCTGGCTATGTGTCGGGACGCGAGATGCGCGCGATCGGCGCGAACCTGAACTTCGACCCCTGCGTCGACATACTCTTCAACTGGCGGAACACGATCGTGAACACCCGCGCCTACGGCACCACCGCCGAAGACGTTATCAAGTACACGGTTCCGTTCGTCGAGGGGCAGCGCGAGTCGGGCATCCTCACCTGCATCAAGCACTGGCCCGGGGACGGCACCGAGGAACGCGACCAGCACCTCGTGCTTGGCGTGAACGAATTGCAGCCCGATGAGTGGGACGCCTCGTTCGGCAAGGTCTACCAGGCCCACATCGCCAACGGCGTCGAGATGATCATGGCCGGTCATATCGCGCTGCCCTACTACCAGAAGAAGCTCAACCCCGAACTGGCCGACGCCGACATCCTGCCCGCCACGTTGGCCGACGAACTGCTGAACGGCCTGCTCAAAACCCAGCTTGGCTTCAACGGCGCAATCATCACCGACGCCTCGCACATGCTCGGCATGACCTCGGCGATGCGGCGGGAAGACTACGTGCCATTGGCCATCGCCGCCGGTTGCGATGCCTTCTTGTTCTTCAACAACCTCGAGGAGGACTTCGGGTTCATGAAGGCCGGCGTCGAGAAGGGCGTCATCAGCAAGGAACGCCTGGACGATGCGAACCGCCGCATCCTCGGCCTCAAGGCCAAGCTCAACTTGCATGAAGCGAAGGCGTCCGGCACGCTGCTTCGCACCCCCGAAGACCTCAAGGTGGTCGGTTGCGCGGAGCACCTGGCGATGCGCGACCGGGCGGCCGACCTCGGCATCACGCTGGTCAAGAACACCCTCGACCAGTTGCCGCTGAACCCGACCGACCACAAGCGGATTCGCGTCTACCACCTGACCGGCGAGGTCGGCGGCATCACCGGCGGCGGCGAACCCGAGATGCTGAACCTGTATCTGGCGGAACTGAGGCGCCGTGGCTACGAGCCTGAGGTCAACGACGGCACCACCCGGGTGAAGGGTCCGACGCTGAAATATCGAGACGAGGTGGACGCCGCCCTCATCCTGGCCGAGATCATCGGCTACGGCGCGCAGAACAACTACCGCATCCAGTGGAAGACCGCCATGAGCAACGAGTGCCCCTGGTACGTCTGGGAGGTGCCGACCTTCATGGTCAGCCACAACTTCACCACCCATCTGCACGACGCGACCATGGTGAAGTGCTACGTCAACGCCTACCACCCGAACCAGGCGAACGTGCTGGCGACCCTGGACAAGTTGGAAGGCAAGTCGGAGTTCAAGGGCACCCCGAATGACCTGGTCTGGGCCGATAAGTGGCAGGCCAAACTCTGATCGATCGAGGCGCATAGACCGCAAGGGCCCGGCCCCCGCATTGGGGAGCCGGGCCCTTTGCTTGGCTCAGGCGATGGTCACTTGCGCTGGTCCATCGCAGCCTTGGCAGCTGCAAAGCGGGCGATCGGCACCCGGAACGGCGAGCAGGACACGTAGTCGAGCCCGACGCTCTGGAAGAAGTCGACCGAATCCGGGTCGCCGCCGTGCTCGCCGCAAACGCCGCACTTCAGCTTGGCGTTGGCGCCGCGGCCTTTCTCGACACCGATCTTCACCAGCGCGCCGACCCCACCAATGTCAACTGTCTCGAACGGATTGCGTTCGATTACACCGTCGGCCATGTAGGCCGTCAGGAAGCTGTTCTCCGCGTCGTCTCGCGAAATGCCCAAGGTGGTTTGAGTCAAGTCGTTCGTGCCGAAGC
This sequence comes from Brooklawnia sp., assembly GCA_012517115.1. Classification (GTDB taxonomy): domain Bacteria; phylum Actinomycetota; class Actinomycetes; order Propionibacteriales; family Propionibacteriaceae; genus Brooklawnia. The sequence continues at coordinate 5,554 of JAAYVP010000438.1, forward strand.
TGAAGAAATCGGCGTGCTTGGCGATCTCGTCGGCGATCAGGGCCGCCCGCGGCAGCTCGATCATGGTGCCGACGGTGTAGGGGATCTGCTTCCCGGCCTTGGCGAACTCATCCTGCACAGCCGCGTCCACGATCTCGCGCTGCCGCTTGATCTCGGACTCCAGGCTCACCAGCGGGATCATGATCTCGATCCCGGCGGTTTCGCCTTCCCGCTCGAGGACGGCAAGTGCTGCGCGGATGATGGCCCGGGCCTGCATTTCGGGGATCTCCGGGTACATCATGGCCAGCCGACAGCCGCGGGTGCCGAGCATCGGGTTGAGTTCGTGCAGCTTCTTGACCTGAGCGAGCAGCGCCCGCTCCTTAGCCAATTCGACCTGGTCGCCACCGGTCAGTTCCAGCCGCTGCACCTTGAGGGCCTGATCGAGGTGGTTGGGCAAGAATTCGTGCAGCGGCGGGTCAAGCAGCCGCACCGTGACCGGAAGACCCTTCATGGCAGTGAAGATGCCTTCGAAGTCCTTCTGCTGCATCGGCAAGATCTCCTCGAGCGCCTTTGCGCGCTCCTCGGCGTCCTCCGCAAGGATCATCCTCCGAACCGCCGGCAACCGGTCCTGGGCCATGAACATGTGTTCGGTGCGGCACAGGCCGATACCCTCGGCACCCAGCTCACGGGCCTTGCTGGCGTCGTCGAAGTTATCCGCGTTGGCGCGCACACCCATCGTCCGCACGTCGTCAGCCCAGGCGACCACCCGCTGGAAGTCCTCGTTGATCCGTGGCGGGATCAGCTTCAGCGCTTCACCGAAGACCTCCCCGGTTGTCCCGTTGAGGGTGATGATGTCGCCCTCGTTGAAGACGTGGTCACCGATGGTCAGGGTGCGGGCGTCCATGTTGATGGCGATCTCGGTGGCGCCAGCCACGCAGGGCTTGCCGAAACCGCGCGCGACCACAGCCGCATGGCTGGTCATGCCGCCGTGCGCGGTCAGGATGCCCTGAGCGACCAGCACGCCGTGGATGTCGTCTGGAGTGGTCTCGTAGCGGACCAGCACGACCTTCTCGCCCTTCTCGCCGCGGGCGGCGGCGGTGTCGGCGTCGAAGACAACCTCGCCGACTGCGGCTCCGGGCGAGGCAGGCAGCCCCTTGGTGAGCGGCTGGGCGGTGTTGGACGGATCGATCGCCGGATGCAACAGCTGGTCGAGTTGCGCCGGCTCAATGCGCCGAAGCGCCTCCTCCTTGGTGATCAGGCCCTCGTCCACCATGTCGGACGCGATCTTCAGCGCAGCGGCGGCGGTGCGCTTGCCGTTGCGGGTCTGCAGCATGAACAGCTTGCCGTTCTCGATGGTGAACTCGAGATCCTGCATGTCTTTGTAGTGGGTCTCAAGCCGCTTCATGGTGTCGAGCAACTCGTTGTATGCCTGGGGCAGGACGGCTTCCATCTCGGAAAGGTGATTCGGGGTGCGGATGCCGGCCACCACGTCCTCGCCCTGGGCATTGACCAGGAATTCGCCGTACAGGCCCTTCTCACCGGTCGACGGGTTGCGGGTGAAGCAGACGCCGGTGGCGGAGGTCTCGCCGCGGTTGCCGAAGACCATCTGCATGATGTTGACCGCGGTGCCCAGGCTGGATGGGATGTTGTTCGCCTTACGGTAGACCTCGGCGCGGGGGTTGCCCCAGCTGCGGAAGACCGCATCGACTGCGCGGTAGAGCTGCTCCACCGGGTCAGTCGTCCATTCGCCACCAAGCGCCTCGTTGGAGATCTGCTTGAACTCGGCGACCAGTTCCTTGAGATCCTCGGCGCTCAGGTCTGTGTCACCTGCCACGCCTTTCTCGGCCTTCTTCGCGCTCAGCGCGTCCTCATACAGATGCTGCGGGACGCCTTCAACCACCTCTCCGTACATCTGGATGAAGCGGCGGTAGCAGTCCCACGCGAAGCGCTCATTGTTTGCCTCGGCGGCGACCGCCTCGACCGACTCGTCCGAGATGCCGAGGTTGAGGATGGTGTCCATCATGCCTGGCATCGAGACGACGGCCCCCGAGCGCACCGAAACCAGCAGCGGCTTCTCTTTGCCACCGAGCTTGCGGCCGGTGCGCTGTTCGAAGCGCTTGAGGCCTTCGGCAATCTGCTCCTTCAAACCGGCCGGCCACTGGCCGTTGTTGCTGCTGGTCTCGATGCTGGCGGCGGTGGTGACGGTGAAGCCATCCGGCACCGGGACACCGAGTCGCATCATTTCGGCGACACCAGCCCCCTTGCCGCCGAGCAGCGGTTTCATGCTGGCGTCGCCCTCGGCGATGTCGTAAATGTATTTTTCAGTCAACGTGGGGTCTCCTTATGACTTACGGAATCGTGCATGGGTCCGGGTCGTTTGCCTCCGAGCTCCGTCGGCGGAGCCCGCACTGCTCCTATTGTGCATTGTCGGCAGTCAACGGCGTGAATCGGTGACCAGCCGCTGGACGCGGTCCGCACCGCATCCCCTAGTGGCGTAGTGCGTTCAGGGAGCGACCTTCGGGCTCCCCGCAAGCCGTCGCAGCTGTGTTCCGGCCTTGCGGGCCCGCTCCTCCACGATGTCGGTCACCCGTGCGGCGGCCTCCTCCAGGGCAAGCCCGGTGGTGTCGATGACCGGACAGCCCAGCGACCGTTGGATCTGTCGGGCTTCCTCCAATTCGTCGTAGATCTTGACCAGGTCGGCGTAACCGCCGTCCTTGGTACCATAGCCACCCAGAGTCTTGGCGCGTCGCGAGCGGATTTGCAGCAGCCGCTCAGGGTCGATGGTCAGCCCGACGACACGCCAGCGCTCGATCTTAAACAGTTCGTCGGGCGGCTTGATACCGGGCACCAGCGGGACATTCATCGTCTTGTAGCCAACATATCCCAAGTAGAGCGACAGGGGGGTCTTGCCCGACCTGGACGCCCCGATCAGGCAGATGTCACACTCGCGGAAGGCGTCCGGGGCGACACCGTCGTCGGTGCGAACCGCGAACTCCATCGCGCTGATGCGGTCGAAATAGTCGGCCTCTACCGCGACAGGGCGCATCACAGCCTCATCAGCCTCGTGCCCGGTGGCATGTTCGATGGCCTTCAGGGTGTCGCCGAAGATGTTGGCGAACGGAATCTGCTTGTCGGTGCAATAGCGCTCGACCATGCTGGACATCTTCTCCCTGACCAGCGTGAACAGCACCACGACCCGTCGATCGGGGTCATTTGCCCGTGCCTGGGTGATCTGGTCGAAGACGCCGAGCAGCGCGTCGGTGTCCTTCACCCTGGGATAGCGCACGATCGTGAAGGCCGTGTCGGGGAACTGGGCCTGCGCAGCGCGCGCAAGCCTCGCGGCGGTCTCGCCGGAGCTGTCAGCGATGATGTGGATGTGCAGTTGGCTGGCGGGCATGGGCCGAGGCTATCAGTCCGGACGGTTCGGGTCCCGGCCCTTGTTCACCCGAAGATGTGGCGGTGGCTGCTTACCTGCCGACAAGGCACTCCTTTGGTGGCCCGTCATGCGCAACCCTGGCACCCGAGCCTGTGCTGATAAACTGCGCGCTGAAGCGGGACGGCTCGTTGCCGGTTCGCTACTGATGGCGACTTCGCAGATTCATGCCAAGGGCCATCACTTGACCACACCCGAAGACCATGGATCCCGTCGACGCCATCATTACCGCTACAAGCCCGGAGCATGCGTCGCATCTGCTCGTCCTGGACGCACCGGCGCTGGTCGAGTTGGCGCGCACGTACCGGACCAGGGTGAGTGTGTGGTGCGACGACATCCGCG
>JAAYVP010000439.1 GCA_012517115.1 Brooklawnia sp.
GCGAGCCAGTTGACCGGGTTCACTCTTGACGACCTGCGCGCGAGCGGACGCAAGGTTTTGCCGCTGTGCCCGTTCACCGCCTCGTACATTGCAAGTCATCCGCAATACCAAGACCTCGTCGCGCGGAACTGAGGCCCGGCAATGTATGTCGTCTGCGCCCCGGATTCGTTCAAGGGTTCGATGAGCGCTCCCCAGGCCGCGGAGGTGATGTCGTCCGGCGTCCGGGAGGTATTCGAAACAGCCACCACAATCGAACTGCCGATCGCCGACGGCGGCGAGGGTTTCACCGACGCGGTCGCCGCCGCACTCGGTGCGCGGTTGATTGCGGCCGAGGTGTCTGACCAGCGTGGCACCCGCCACACCACAACCTTCGCCCTGGCCACCGGCCAGGATGCCGACGACGCGTCCCACCGATACGCAGTGCTCGACGTGGCATCTACTAGCGGCCTGGAGCGGGTACCGGCTGCCGAACGACGCATCTTCGAGTTCGACACCAGCGGACTCGGACAGCTGGTGTTGGCGGCGCTGAATGCTGGTGCCGAGCGTCTGGTGATCGGTATCGGGGGCAGTTCCACCAACGAGGCGGGGGCTGGCATGCTGGCCGCGCTGGGGGTGCGCTTCCTCGACGGGCAGGGCGTCGAACTGCCGCCGACCCCCGCCGGTTTACGCGCGTTGGTGAGGGTTGACGCTACCGGTCTCGACCCGCGGCTGAGCGGAGTCAGCGTGGAGGTCGCCTGCGACGTCACCAACCCGCTCCTTGGCCCGACCGGCGCGTCCGCCGTCTACGGGCCGCAGAAGGGCGCCACACCGAGCGACGTACCGGAGTTGGACGCCATTCTGGCCACCCTGGTGCACTGCTGCGGTGCGGACGCCGCTCGGGTGGCCGAGCTGCCTGGCTCCGGTGCGGCTGGCGGTCTCGGCTGGGCGCTGCAGTACTTTCTGGGTGCGCGACTGCGTCCCGGCCTGGAGCTGGTCGCAGAACTGGTCGGCCTGGACGATCAGTTGGCCGCCGCCGACCTACTCCTTACCGCTGAGGGCTCAGTTGACCAGCAGACCCTGCACGGCAAGGCTATTCAGCGACTCTGCGAGCACGCGGAACGGGCTGGCGTCCCGGTCATCGTCTTCGGTGGCCGGGTCGCGCTTGAACCGGGACGCCTCCCCGGCCGGGTCGTCGAACTGGTGAACATCACACCGGCTGGCACACCGCTGACCCAAGCGCTGCGCCAGGGACCGCAGAACCTTCGTCGTGCCGTCGTTGAGGCACTACAGCGCTGGTCGACCTCGTAACCGCTACCACGCAGCTGGCCGGTTCGTGGACTCGAACGGGAAGCGGCGCCGGAAGTCGTCGGCGATCTGGTTGAAGGTCGACCACTTGACTCCGTCGTGCCCGTTGATGTGTTCTATCAGCCGTTCCAGCATCAGCAGCACCTGTGGGCGTCCCGAGACATCGGGATGCACCGTCATGGTGAAGGTGGCGTAGTCGAGTTCGCGATAGACCCAGTCGAACTGGTCGCGCCACATCTGCTCAATGTCGCGGGGATTGACGAAACCGTGGCTGTTCGGGCTGGCCTTGATGAACATCATCGGCGGCAGGTCGTCGACATACCAGTTGGCGGCGATCTCGACAATGTCGACCGATTCGCCTTTGTCCAGCGGCTTCATCCAGTTCGCCGCCGGCCCGGAGTAGTCGATCTTGCTCCACGACTCGCCTACCCGTGCGTAGTAGGGCACGAAGTCCAGGTGCTGCTGCGAGTGGTCGTAGGAGAACCCGAACTCCTTGAGCAGGGTGGGAGTGCGGTGTGAAAGCTCCCACCAGGGGGCGGTATAACCCTTTGGGTTCTCACCGGTGATCCGCGACAAGACCTCGATGGACTTCTCCAGCACGTCACGTTCCTGTTGGTCGGACATGTCGACCGGGTTTTCATGTGAATAGCCGTGGGCGCCGATTTCGAAACCAGCGTCGGCGACCATCTTCAGCTCATCGGGGAAGGTCTCCGCCGAATGCGCTGGCACGAACCAGGTAGCGGGCAGCTGATGGCGGGTGAACAACTTGACCAACCGTGGCACCCCCACCTCGCCAGCGAAGATGCCGCGCGAAATATCGCCCGGCGAGTCTTCACCGCCGTAGGAGCCGAGCCAGCCGCCGACC
>JAAYVP010000071.1 GCA_012517115.1 Brooklawnia sp.
TGGCCTTCCTCTACTACCTAACCCCGATCGCGGCCCGCCTCGTCGCCGGACGTCCGCTGCCCTGGCTGCTGGTCGCCGAACTCGTGGTTCCCGGACTCATCGCGCTGGTGGGGCTGTGGTGGCGTGAGCGACGTCCGCTAACGATCGTGCTGCTGGTAGCGGCGCTTTGGTTGTTCAGCCCGACCGTGCTCGGCGCTGCCGTCGTCATGCAGGAAGTAATTGCCCGCAAACGTGGCATGGGTGTGGCACTCGCGACGGGCCTACTGCTGTTCGCGACGAAGGCCGTGGCGCTCTTCGTGCCCGATACGTCTGGCGCTTCGTCCACGGCCCTCACCTTCGAACTGACCCTGGCCGGTGCGGGCCTGGTCATCGCGACGTTGACCGGGCTGCTGATGTCAAGCCGGGCGCAGGCCGCCCACGACCGCGAGGCGGTCGAGCGCGCGCGGCTCGACGCTGAGATGTCCCGCATCAACGAAGCCCGGATGGCGGAACGCGAGCGCATTGCCCGCGAGATGCACGACGTGGTCGCACACCGCATTTCGCTGGTCGCGATGCACGCCAACGCGCTCACTTATCGCACGAACCTGACACCGGACGAAGCCCGCGAGGCGGCGCGCATGATCCAGGTCAACGCGCAATCGTCGCTCGACGAGTTGCGCACCATGCTTGCCACGTTGCGCGGTGCGGACGCCCCGCCGGCGACTCCCCAGCCAACCCTGGCAGAGCTCGGCGTGCTGGTCGCGGACGCCGAGGATGCCGGGCAGCACGCCACCCTGACCCGTTCCGGCGACCTTTCCGCCGTGCCGCCGCAAGTGTCGCGGCAGGCGTTTCGCATCGCGCAAGAGTGCCTGACCAACGCACGCAAGCACGCCCCCGGAGCACCGGTTCAACTGGCGGTGACCTGCACTGGCGAAATCCTACGAGTCCGTGCGTCGAACCCGCTGGCCGACCTCGCCCTCCCCCGCGTGAGCGCTCCCGGGCTCGGCCTCGTGGGCATCGCCGAACGTGTCAGCCTGGTGGGTGGGACCGTCACCCACGGCGTCCAGCAGGGACAATTCGTGGTGGACGCCGTCCTGCCCCTGGGAACGCACGCGAAGGAGGACGCATGATCCGAGTCGGGATCGTCGACGATGACGCAATGGTCCGCACGGGCCTAGCCCTCATCCTGGGCGGTGAGAACGACATCAAGGTGGCGTGGCAGGCCTCCGACGGTCGCGAGGCGCTCGCTCACCTAGACACCAACGGAGCTGATCTGTTGCTGCTCGACATTCGCATGCCGGGGATGGATGGCCTCGCCACGCTGGAAACCCTCGCGTCCCGGCCGGAACGCCCGCACGTGATCGTGCTGACTACCTTCAACACAGACGACTACGTGGTGCGCGCGTTGCGGCAAGGCGCCGACGGGTTCCTGCTGAAGGACGCCGACCCCGCTCGCCTTGTCGATGCCATTCGGCGGGTGAACGCCGGAGAACGGACGCTCTCCTCCGAGGTCACGGACACCCTGATCCAGATCGCCACCGACCGGCCGGCTGGCGATGTCGCGGCGAGCCAGGCGCTGAGTCGGCTCACCGAGCGCGAGCGCGAGGTCGCGGTGCTCATGGCCGAAGGCCTGACCAATGCACAAATCGGGTCGCGCCTCAACCTGTCGTTGGCATCGGTCAAGGCCCA
>JAAYVP010000440.1 GCA_012517115.1 Brooklawnia sp.
GACAACGATCTGTGCGTCTTCATCCAGACGACGGGCGCGTGCTGCGCAACTCATACCGCCGGCCACACCGCCGACTACGACTATTCTCATCGCGCTACCTTTCGATCTGCGGCGTCAGCCTGTTCTTCAAAGCTGGGGGCGAAGCCTCGGCAAGGAGCGCGCCACTGCGCCCAGAAATCCACTAAGACGACGTCGCGGCTCGCCGCCGTCTCGCTCAGCGTCGCCTCACTGATCTTGCGTATGCCCATGCCTCGAAACTATACCCCTGGGGGTATTTTCTGCCAAATGTTCGCTCCTGGTCCGTGCAGGAGGGCTTCGTCCCTGAGACCGGACGATCGTTCGAAGGAACATCCCATCAACGGCCACCGATCGCGCCGCGCACAGACGCAGGGCTGACGACGCGCTATCGGTCTGGGCGAGCCAACTCGGGCCAGCGCTTGAGTCCCGTGGGGTAAGGGCCACGACTAGCACCATCACTAGCCACCACCGGTCTACACCCAAAGGTCAGACCAACACAAATTCACAGCACCAAGACAGCCCCACCACAGGCCCAACACAGAAATAAGAGACAAGCCACAGCTCACTGAAGCCCCGCGAGGCCGCACCGACCGTCCACTAGCGACGCCGGTCGCGGCCTCCCCTGACGGGATCAGGCGACGCGTTGGGCGGCGAAGTTCGACTTGCGTCCGCTCAGCTCCTTCGGGGTGATCCGGACGAACTCGGACTCGGTGGCCGAATGCCACGGGATGTGCAGCAGACCCGATGCCTGCTCCAGCTCCGCATCACCGTCGATCACCCGGGCCTCACCATGGACGATCACGCTCCAGCCTTCCGAGCCGTCCCAGCCGTCGGCCTCGAAGACGACGGTGTTGTACATCACCAGATCGTTGAGCTTGCTGCCTACTCGGGTGCGGAAGACCAGCGTGTGGCCGTCGAGGGCGTAGTTCAGTGGAAAGATCTCTGGCAGCCCATTGGTGATCACGGCCAAGCGCCCGAAGGCCGTGGTCGCGAGCTGGTTCCAGCAGTCGTTGACGGTAAGTTCGAGTGTGCGGGGTTCTGGCATGATGTCCACCTCTATTTCTGATCGGTTCTCTATGCGGAGTTCTCGCTGAGGGTGCTGAAGTCGGTCTCATCCAGCGCGTGGCGCTGTGTGGACGCGGTTGCGCGGATGCGGGCGGCGGTCGCGGTGAGGTCGTCGCCCAGATCGGGCAACAGGGCCGCGACGGCTGCGCGGCCGCTGTTGCGGCCCAGCCGTAGGGTGCGGGTTGCCCCAACCGTCTCGGGTGCATACGGCTCGTAGGTACCCGGATCCCGGACAAGACCGGCGACATGCAGCCCGGATTCCGCGGTGAAGATGTCTGTTCCGATCAGCGGCGCCTGGGCGGGTACCGGACGATCGATCCAGTCGGCAAGCCGGTGACTGAGGTCGCGGATGGCGTGCAGATCGTAGTCAGCATCACCGTGAAGGGTCAGCCAGCCACAAACCTCCTCCAGCCGCGCGATCCCGGCTCGCTCACCAAGCCCGAGCAGACTGACATCAGCCCAGCCGGCACCGGCCCCGATAGCCGAGATCGCGCCGGCGGTCGCCATTCCGAAATCGTTGTGCAGGTGGACGCCGATCTCGCCGGCGTAGACCGCCCCGACCTCGCATACCAGAGCCGAAATCACCTCCGGCGAAGCGACACCGACGGTATCGGCGATGCGGAGACGATCTGCGCCGGCCCAGTCGGCC
>JAAYVP010000441.1 GCA_012517115.1 Brooklawnia sp.
ATCGAGGAAGAGCGCGTCCACCGGCAGACCACGTGACTTTTCGATGAACCGTTCCGAACTGCCCGGGACGGCGAGAACGGTGCGCCGGGCGCGGAATACTCGGGGTTGGCTGGCGTTCATGAGGTAAGTCTAGGGACGCAGTCACCCGCTGGCAGGGCATGTGCTGCTGGCAGCACGATCCTCCACCCAGCCTGGGTGGGGCCACCGCGGCTAGGCTGTGCGCGTGGTGAGCAACGCGCGCTCGGTCTTCATTAGCCGCCTCCAGGGGCTGCAGGTGCTGGATGCGTCCGGCGATCAGGTCGGCAAAGTGCACGATGTCGTGGTGCAGGCCCGGTTGGTGGGCCGCCCTCGTGTGCGCGGGCTGGTCGTCGAACTTTTCGCCAGACGACGCATCTTCGTGCCAATGCTGCGGGTGCACGCGATCGACCTGACCCAGATCTCGATCGTCGGCGTGGTCGATACCCGACGCTTCGACAGACGCGCCTCCGAGGTGCTGGTGGTGGATGATCTGTTCGATCGCGAGATTGCCCGCGACGGCCGCAAAGCCAGCATCTTCGATGTGTCAATGGTCGAAGTACGCAATCGTGAATGGGAACTCAACGAAGTAGCGCTGCGCGACATCCCCAGCAACCGGCGGTTCGGGCTAGCCCCGAAAGGGCCGATGGTGATCGTGCCGTGGTCGGTGGTCGCCGCTGACGTCCTGCAAGCTGAGCAGAGCACCGACACCAAGCTTGCTCAACTGGCAGGCATGAAACCCGCCGACGTTGCCCGCGAACTGTATGAGATGGACCCTGAGCGGCGGGCCGAGATCGCCAGCGCACTCGACGACGAACAGCTGGCCGATGCCTTCCAGGAGTTGCCCGAGGACGAGCAGGTCGACCTGTTGCAGGCACTCGAGAAGGAGCGCGCGGCCGACGTGCTTGACGAGATGGATCCGGACGATGCCGCGGACCTGATCAACGACCTACCCAGTGAGCTCGCCGAAGAACTGCTCAACCGGATGGAACCCGAGGAGGCCGCCGATGTCCGTAACCTGCTGAAGTATCCCGAACTGACCGCAGGCGGCATGATGACCCCCGAACCCGTGATCCTGGGCGCTGACGACACCGTGGCCAAGGCGCTGGCCAAGGTACGTCATGAAGACCTCACCCCCGCCTTGGCGTCCATGGTCTTCCTCACCCGTCAACCACACGACACACCATCAGGACGATACTTGGGCGGGGTCCACCTGCAACGGCTGTTGCGCGAACCACCCAGCCTGCTCATCGGGCAGATGATCGACACCGAACTCCAGCCCCTCCCCCCGGAGGCTGATGTCGAACAGGTCAGTCGCTACTTCGCGACATACAACCTAGTGGTGGCGCCAGTAGTCAACGCCCGAAATCAGCTGGTGGGCGCAGTGACCGTCGACGACCTGCTCGACCACATGTTGCCGCGGGACTGGCGCGGCGACCAGATGGACGGCTCCGACGAAGACGCCGCAGCGGTGAACCATGACTGAAAGCCAGTGGCCCGAGGAGGAGAAGCTCAGCACTCCCGGCCGTCGCGCCGGTTTCAAGCTGCGCAAGATGCGCATCGATCAGGAGTCGTTCGGCCGATTCGCCGAGTTCATCGCCCGCTACATGGGCAGCCCGGCATTCCTGATCTGGATGACGGCCTTCATCGCGATCTGGCTGCTGTGGAACACCTTGCTGGTCATCGAGTTACGGTTCGACGAGAGCCCGTTCATCTTGCTGACGCTGATGCTGTCGATTGAAGCCGCGTACTCGGCCCCACTGATCTTGCTGGCGCAAAACCGTCAAGAGGCCCGTGACCGGCTGAGCTTCGACGAAGATCGCCGCATCGCCGCGCAGAGCCGCGCCGACACTGACTTCCTGGCCCGCGAGATCGCCGCGCTGCGTGCCAACGTCGGGGAACTGGCGACGCGGGAGTTCGTTCGCAGCGAGATCCGCGACCAATTGCGTGACCTGCTTGCCGAACTGGACAAGGCTCCAGCCGGGGAGAGCCCCGCCGCGAATCCCGACTCGGCCGAGCCCCGCTGACCCGGTCCCACCAGCCGGCCGCATTTGAAAAACTGCCTCCCGATCGCGTAGGCAAGAGCAGTGAGCAATGATGTTCTTCAGGTCGCGGCGCACCAGGCGCTGACCACCGTAATCGATCCCGAGATCCGTCGGCCGATCACCGAATTGGGCATGGTTGACCAGCTCGAGGTGGACGACACCGGTACCGCACACCTGACCGTGCTGTTGACAGTGGCTGGCTGTCCACTGCGCAACACCATCGAATCCGACGTCCGCAAGGCGCTTGGCGCGGTCGAGGGCATCACCGGGGTCAACCTGACCATCGGTACGATGAACGCCGAGCAGCGGTCCGCGTTGACCCAGACGCTCCGCGGCGGACGCCCGGAGCCGGTGATCCCATTCGCTCAGCCCGGCAACCTCACCCAGGTGTTGTCGGTCGCCTCCGGCAAGGGCGGGGTCGGGAAGAGCTCGATCACCGTCAACCTGGCGCTGGCGTTGGCCAAGATGGGACGCAGTGTCGGCCTGCTCGACGCCGACATCTACGGGCACTCCGTGCCAGACCTGCTGGGGATGCCGGAAGACGTGCGTCCCACACTGGTGGACGCCATGATCATGCCAGTGCCGGTGGAGTTCGTGTCGGCCGATGGCGCTCGGGCCGTGCTGAAGGTGATCAGCATGGGCATGCTGAAGGAGTCCCGCGACCAGGTGATCGCTTGGCGTGGTCCGATCCTGGATCGCGCCCTGACCCAGCTGCTGAGCGAGGTCTACTGGGGCGATCTCGACTTCTTCCTGATCGATCTACCTCCCGGAACCGGCGATGTGGCGATGTCGATCGGCCAGAAACTGCCCGGCAGCGACCTGATCGTGGTCACCTCACCGCAACCCAGCGCAGCCTGGGTCAGCGAACGCGCCGGAACGATGGGCTCGATGATGCACCAGAACGTGATCGGGGTCATCGAGAATATGAGCTGGTACGAGACGCAGTGCCCACACTGCGGCCAGATGCATCGTGTCGAGCTGTTCGGTTCCGGAGGTGGTCAGCAAACTGCGGACGGCCTGTCCGACCGGTTGGCGCGAGAGGTGCCGCTGCTTGCGCAGATACCGATGGAACTCGCCATGGGCGCCGGCGCGGAGTTCACCGCACCCATCGTGATTAGCCAACCCGACCTGCCGGCCGCCCAGGCAGTCAGTGGGCTGGCGGAGCGGCTGGCCGCAAGCCGCCCCTCGCTGGCCGGCAAACCACTCAACCTGCTGGCACGGTAGGGCAAGTCACCGCAAGACCCAGCCGCGCTCAGGTCGCCTCAGGATCCCAGGGCACATGTCGAGCCGAGGCCAAAGCGGCTGGTGCTGAGCCAGCTGCTGCGGTTGCCTCAACCGACGGAACCGTCCCGCCCGCCGCCACTGCTGGCGGCGGGGCGGTCAGACTCTGATTCACCACGGACCTCACGTCCTTGCCGGCCGAGTTAATGTTGGTGACCGAGCCCGTCAGTTCGGTCTTGACCCCGTCCAGTTCCTTCTTGATATCTGCGAGGTCTTCCTGCATGTCGGCGAGCAGGTGCTTCTGCACGAATGTCTTCGGGTTGAGGTCAGCCATCGTGAGGTCCTTGTACTCCGGGCCAAGTTCCTCCTTCAGTTGGCTGGTTGCCTGATAAGCGAAGAGCCGCACCGTGTGGATGACACGGGCGGCCTTGCGACTGATCTCGGGAAGCTTCTCAGGGCCGAAGAAGATGACCGCGAGAACCAGCAGGAGCATTAGCTCCCCCCAGCCGATCCCGAGGAACTCCTGAGGCACCATCAGCGTGACCTCACAGGTCGATGGCGTCCAGGATCGCGCCGAAGGTCTTCGCCTGCTGATCGGACGCCGGCAGCAACGGCGCACGCACGCCACCAACGGGGAAACCCTGATGCGCTAACCCAGCTTTGACCATCATGACGCCCTGGGTCGCGAAGACCCCCGTGTAGGCGGGCAATAGGGACCGGAAGATCCGGAGGGCCTCATCCTGGTCGCCACGCAGCCAGGCCTGGATCAACTCGGCCGTGCGTCGCCCCGTGAAATGGGTGGACGTACCGACCACCCCAACCGCGCCTACGGACAGCAGCGGCAGCACCTTCGCGTCGTCGCCGGCGTAGTAGGCCAGGTCAGTGGCCGCCAACACCTGCGCCGACGCCGCGATGTCGTTCTTGGCGTCTTTAACCCCGATGATGTTCGGGTGCTGTGCCAACGTCATAAGCGATGCCGTCTCGATCGGACGCCCGGTGCGGTGGGGGATGTCGTAGAGCACCATCGGCAGGTCGGTGGCGCTGGCTGCTGTCTGGAAGTGGGCAACTAGCGCGTCCTGCGGCGGCAGCGAGTAGTAGGGCGTGACCACCAACAGGCCATCGGCCCCTGCATTGGCGGCCTGACGGCACAAATGAACCGTGTGACGGGTGTCGAATGTTCCCACGCCCGCAAGCACTTTTGCTCGATCGCCCACCGCCTGCTTCACCGCACGGACCAAGGCGACCTTCTCGTCATCGGTGGTCGTCGGCGACTCACCGGTCGTCCCGTTCACCAGCACCGTGTCGTTGTGCTGCTCATCTACCAGTCGCGCGGCAAGTTGCTGGGCACGAGCCAGATCGACCTCGCCCTCGGCATCGAAAGGAGTCACCATGGCCGTGATCAGTCGACCCAGAATCGGTTCGGTCATGCACCCATGCTAGGCAATCGGGCCGGTCGCCGCAGACCCGGTCCATGCCATCGAACGCGGACGCTAGGCTGGCTCTGTGAGTGAAGCCTTCCTACTCGATCAGCGGTCACTTGGCTACGCTGAAGACTACGTCCCTGCCCCCGATCATGTACGCGCCGCCCGCGAGGACGCACTCTCAGCTGGCGTACCCGCTCCGTCCAACGGCGTCACTACGGCGCTGACGTTCCTGGCCAAGACGCTGAACGCCAAAGCCGTGGTCGAGATCGGTACCGGCACCGGCGCCACGGGACTCGCCTTGTTCGAGGGCATGAGCCCCCAGGGGGTGCTGACCAGCATCGATCCCGAAGTTGGCTGGCAGTTGGCGGCAAAGCAAGCGTTCCGCGACCATCAAATCACTTCACAGCGCTTCCGGCTGATCGCGGGACGCCCCCTTGAGGTGCTGAACAACCTCCGCGACACGGCCTACGACCTAGTCTTGGTCAACGCCGAGAAGCTCGAATATGTCGAGCATGTCGCCCAAGCCGAACGCCTGCTGCGGCCCGGTGGCGTCCTCATCTTGAACGACGCGTTGTGGCACGGGCTGGTCGCCGACCCCGCTGACGAATCCGACGAGTCGGTTATTATCCGCGAGGCCCTCGAGGCAGTGAACCAGTCAGAGGTCTTCACCCCCTGCCTGCTGCCACTCGGTGAGGGGCTGCTGGTAGCCGTCAAACACTGATCATTCCGCACAGTTTGTCTTCTCATGGAGAAGGCGCCGACCCGCTGGGCCTGCGCCTTCTCCGTGAGTAGATCGGCTTGTCAGATCGGGTTTACCTTGGCGTTCTTCGGCACCACGGTGACACCGTTCGTCGAGACGTGGAAGCCGCGCGCTTCATCCGCTTCGCGGTCGACACCAATCTGCACACCGTCGGCGACTTCGACGTTCTTGTCGAGGATGACGTTGCGCAACACGGCGTTGCGTCCGATGCGTGCATTGTGCATGACCACGCAGCAGTCCACCGAAGCGTGGTCTTCAACGCGGACGCCCGGGCTGAGCACCGAGTGTTCGACGTCGCCGCCGGAGATGATGCAACCGTTGGTCACGATCGAACTCTCGGCGGTGCCATGCAACGTGAACTTCGCGCCTGGCAACTGCGGCTGTTGGGTGAGGATCGGCCAGCGATCGTTGTAGAGGTTGAACTCCGGGACGACCGAGATGAGGTCCATGTGGGCTTCGAAGTAGGCGTCGATGGTACCCACGTCACGCCAGTAGTTGCGGTCTTTGTCGGTAGCTCCGGGGACCTCGTTCTGGGTGAAGTCGTAGACTCCGCATTCGCGCTGTGCCACGAAGGCGGGAATGATGTTGCCGCCCATGTCGTGCTTCGAAGAGTGGTCTTGCCCGTCGAGGTTGAGCATATCGACGAACTGCTTACGGCTGAAGACGTAGTTACCCATGGAGGCGAACGACTCCTCTGGCGAGTCGGGCAGCCCGGGCGGGTCGGACGGCTTCTCCAGGAAGCGATCGATCACATTGTCGGGTCCTGCGTCGATGATGCCGAACGCAGAGGCCTCGGAGCGCGGCACCCGGATGGCGGCGACTGTGGCGGCCAAACCAGAATCGATGTGGGCATTGAGCATCTGCCGCACATTCATGCGATAGATGTTGTCGGCACCGAAGACCACGATGTAGTCGGGGTTCTCGTCGTTGATGAGGTTCATCGACTGGTAGATGGCATCAGCGCTGCCTTGGTACCAGTGCGGTCCGCGACGCTGCTGGGCCGGGACTGGGGTGACGTAGTTACCGAGCAGCGTCGACATTCGCCAAGTGATGGAGATATGCCGATCAAGTGAGTGTGACTTGTACTGGGTGAGCACCGCAACCTTGGTGAGGTCGGAGTTCACCATATTCGACAAGGCGAAATCGATGAGCCTGTAGGTACCACCGAATGGCACCGCGGGCTTGGCCCGGTCAGCGGTGAGCGGCATCAGCCGCTTGCCTTCGCCGCCGGCGAGGATGATTGAAAGGACCTTGGGTTGAGCCATGCCTAGAACCTATGGTCTTCGCAATGCTTCGGCAGCAGATTCCACAAAATCGGCGGCTCCCTCGCGGGCCACAATCAGGCAAGTGGAGGGCCGGTTTTTGGTGACAGCCCCGCGTCCAGAGTGGGTGTGACAGCATCGGAGCATGCGAGTTTCCATCCTCACACGTGAGTACCCTCCGTACATCTACGGCGGCGCGGGCGTCCATGTCGGCCAACTGGTTCCGCAATTGCGAAAGTTCACCGATTCCGTCGATGTCCAGTGCATGGGCGAGCCTCGGGACGGTGCGACCGCACACGCCGAGGACTATCCGGAGGGCGCCAACGCAGCCCTTCGCACTCTCGGCGCCGACATCGCAATGGCGGCGGCCATCCCCGAGGTGGACGTAGTCCACGCCCATACCTGGTACGCGCAGTTCGCCGGCATCATCGCCGGCCAGTTCCAAGACATCCCGACTGTCGTGACGGCTCACTCACTCGAGCCTGATCGCCCTTGGAAGGTGGAGCAGCTTGGCGGCGGCTACCGCGTTTCGAGCTGGATCGAGAAGACAGCCTTCGAGAGCGCAGATGCCGTGATCGCTGTCTCCGCGGCCATGATCAACAACATCCAGGCTGCCTACCCCTCGGTCGAGCGCGACCGCATTCACGTGGTCAAGAACGGCATCGACCCGGAAGAGTTCAAGCCCGATCCCAACACCGACGTCATCGAGAGCCTCGGCGTCGACCTGTCGAAGCCGATTGTGACCTTCGTCGGACGCATCACTCGACAGAAAGGCATGGTGCACCTGGTACGGGCTGCCCAGATGCTAGATCCCGATACCCAACTCTTGCTGCTCGCCGGGGCCCCGGACACCCCAGAGATAGCCGCTGAGTTCGACAAGGCATTCGCAGATCTGAACGCCACCCGCAGCGGTGTCAAGTGGGTGCAAGAGATGCTGCCACGCGCATCTGTGCGGCAGGTGCTGACACACTCGACCGTTTTCGCCTGTCCGTCTATCTATGAGCCGCTGGGCATTGTGAACCTTGAGGCCATGGCCTGCGAGATCCCGGTGGTCGCCTCCGCTGTCGGCGGCATCCCTGAGGTCGTCGTGGACGGCGAGACCGGGCTACTGGTGCCCTACGATCCCGCCAAGGCCGGTGATCCAGAGTTCGTTGCGAGCTTCGAGAGGCAGTTCGCCGAGAAGCTCAACGAGCTGACCCGCGATCGCGCCCGCGCCCGCCAGATGGGGCTCGCCGGACGCCAGCGCTGCATCGACGAGTTCAGCTGGGAGAAGATCGCCCAGGAAACCGTCGAGGTCTACCAGGCTGCGATTGCCCATCACAAGGCCAAGAAGGGCTGAATGCCGGTGGCATGACGAACGCCCGGGCGGTGACCTGACCCGGGCGTTCGTCATGTCTGAACCGTGGAAACAGCTACTCCCCAACGACGCCTTTGAGGCACTCCAACAGGGACGAGGCCTCGGCTGCGTTCAACTCGACCACCAGACGTCCACCACCGTCGACCGGCATGCGCATGACGATGCCGCGGCCTTCCTTAGTGACTTCCATCGGTCCGTCGCCGGTACGCGGTTTCATCGCTGCCATTCCATCCTCGTTTCTATCCGTCCGACTACCCTCCATTATTCCGCATCGGGTTCACCTGGCGGGCTGATCCGGCCATGGGGAAGTCGGCCAGCCGTTGGGCACCGGACCTAGCGCGTCGGCAGGCACTTCGCGCCGTGGCGGGCTCTGGTCGGTGGCGGCCATCTCATCGGCCACCCGGTCCAGCAGTGCCTCCACCTGCTCCATGGAGTAGCCGCGCGGCACGACGGCGAATGCCAGGTTCTCCAGATCGCCGGGCTCAAGTCGGCGATCAGAGGGCAGCGCCGGAACCGGCCGGTCGTCCACCTGGGGCATCAACTCGCCTAACCTGCCCACCGACGCCAGGAAGGCGAATCCAATCACGACCACGATCAGCGCGACGAAGACCCAACCCATACATCACATGTTGACACACACCGTCAGGAGGTGAGCCAACGCTGCAGGGCAGCCAGGCAGGTTTCAAGGTCGGACAGCGGGCAGCACTCGTCCACCTTGTGAGCCTTGCCCGGGTCGGCGGGCCCGAAGTTGACCGCTGGGATACCCACTTCGGAGAAGCGCGCGACATCGGTCCAGCCGTACTTAGCCCGCGGCTCGCCACCCACTGCCCGGACGAAAGCAGCAGCCGCGGGCCGGTCCAGACCAGGACGCGCGGCCGACGACAGATCACGGACTTCCAGTTTCCAGTCGGCGAACCAGCCAGTCAGCCGCGCCAGCGCCTGCTCAGCGGTCTTGTCGGGAGCGAACCGGTAGTTGACCTGCACCGTGCAGGAATCAGGCACGACGTTGGGCGCCAGCCCACCACTGATCATGGTGGCGTTCAGACCCTCCCGGTAGACTAGGCCTTCGACTTCCACCTCGCCGACCTCGATGCTGCGCACCCGGTCAAGTACGTCTGCCATATCGTGGATGGCGTTGTGACCGAGCCAGGACCGGGCGCTGTGCGCGGCGACCCCGGTGGTGGTGATGTCTGCCCGGATGGTGCCCTGACAGCCGCCCTCGATCATGGCCCCGGTGGGTTCCATCAAGACCGCGAGGTCGATGCCGGTGAACCAGTCCGGGTGGTGGGCGGTCAGGCGCCCCAACCCGTTTGCGGTGGCCTCGATCTCTTCGCAGTCGTAGAAGACCCAAGTGATGTCACGAGTTGCAGTGGTGAGTCGACTGGCCAGCCAAACCATCACCGCCACGCCGCCCTTCATGTCGCAGGTGCCGCGGCCGTGCACCACGGTGCCGTTGGGGCCGGTGGTGACGCTGCTCGGCAGGTTACCGGCCACCGGGACCGTGTCGAGGTGACCGGCGATCAGGACGCGCTCGGCGCGTCCCAGGTTCGTCCTGGCCAGCAACGCGTCCCCATCGCGAACCAGCTCCAGGTGTGCGCAGTCTTGCAGGGCGTCCTGCACCGCGTCCGCCAACTGGCGCTCGTTGCGGCTGACCGATTCGATGTCGACGATCGCCCGGAAGAGCTCGAGCAGGTTGTCGTTGGGCAATGGCACCATGGCGCTCAGCCTACGCTTCCGGCGATGGTCGGCAGCTGACGGCCGAAGACCGTCGGGGCAGCCCGTTACAGTTGTCGCATGAACGAGCAGGCACTATTCGACGACGACCCCACGACTGCGCCGGGAATGTCGGCTTGGGGTTGGGGGCTGGCCAGCGTCCATTTGAGTGGCCAAGTGCTCGACGTTTGGTACCCGGAGCCACGGCTCGGGCCGCCTGACGCCGGCAGCCAACCGCAGGCCATGCTACGTGCCCACCGCATGACCGACGAGACCCGCGGCATCACCACCGAAATCGTGCGGACGACCGTGGAACTCGACGACCCGCCGACCTCCACCAGGGACGCCTACCTGCGTCTGCATCTGCTCAGCCACCGCCTCCGCAAGCCGCGCAGCATCAACCTGGACGGCATCTTCGGGGTGCTTCCCAACGTGGTGTGGACGACCGCCGGGCCCTGTCACGCAGAAACGTTCGAGACCATCCGAGCCACCCTGCGCGGCCAGCGGGGTGGTCTCAACGTGATCTCAGTCGACAAGTTTCCCCGGATGGTCGACTACATCATTCCCAGCGGTGTGCGTATCGGGGACGCTGCCCGGATCCGGCTCGGCGCCCACCTGGCCGAAGGCACCACCGTGATGCATGAAGGCTTCGTCAACTACAACGCCGGAACCCTGGGCCGGTCGATGGTCGAGGGACGAGTCAGCCAAGGCGTCATCATCGGTGACGGCAGCGATGTCGGCGGCGGCGCGTCGATCATGGGCACCCTGAGCGGCGGCGGCACCGAGATGGTCTCGGTTGGTCGCGGATGTCTGCTGGGGGCCGAATCGGGGCTGGGTATCTCGCTGGGTGACAACTGTGTCTTGGAGGCCGGGCTCTATCTGACGGCGGGCACCAAGGTTCGGCTGCCCGACGGCAAGGTGGTCAAAGCCCGCGAGTTGAGCGGGGGGTCAGACCTGCTCTTCCTGCGCGACTCGCAGTCGGGCGCGGTGATCGTCAAGAGCCGCAGCGGCCGCCAAGTGGCGCTGAACGCCGCCTTGCACCGCAACTGACCCATGGTCAGACGCACCACCGGACGCCGAAGGCGACGCGCTGGCGGCTGGGCGCTGGCCCTGCTCGTCATCGGAGTACTGGTCGCCCTGATCGCCGCCGTCATCAGCTGGATCGGGCGTTGGAGTTCCCAGACCCCCGATCTACTGTTGCCGCCGCAGGGTTGTGTGGTCACGGTTGAGGGGTTCAGAAGCTACCTGACCTGGGAGCAATCGGGCAACGCATCCATCATCGTCGGCGAGTCGATTCGTCGTGGCCTACCTGCCCGGGCTGCGACCATCGCACTGGTCACCGCATACCAAGAATCTGACCTGCGGAACTTGGACTACGGCGACCGGGACTCTATTGGGCTCTTCCAGCAGCGTCCGTCCCAGGGTTGGGGGACGGTCGAACAGATCATGGATCCTTGGTACTCGGCCGGAAAATTCTACGAGCACCTTGTGCAAGTGCCTGATTGGGAGACCGGAGTCATCAACGATGTGGCGCAGGCAGTGCAACGCTCGGGCTTCCCAGAGGCGTATGCCCAACACGAAACAAAAGGACGCGCCTGGGCCAGCGCGCTCACCGGTCACTCCACTGCGGCAGTCAGTTGTATCGACCGTCACGAGAACCCGGCCGACGCAGCCGTGCTCTCCGACTTCATCGCCACAGTCTGGGGCGGTGCCGTGAGCGTCAGCACGGACGAAGTGGACGCCCTGCATGTGAGCACAGATTCGGAGATCACCGCTTGGTCTGTGGCCCAACTGTCGATGCTGCGCGGCTCGCCAGCGGGGCTGACCACTGTGCAAGCGGGTGCCCAGCAATGGGTGAACTCGCGCACCGACTATGCGGTCTGGCAGCCGGCCTCCCCCGCCGCTGCACCAGTGGTGATGTACTTGCGCGCCGCCTAGCCCCCGCAGGATCAGGCGGAGACCAGCCGCTCGGCAGCAGCCGCCACTTGCTCGTCGGTTGCCGTCAGCGCGATGCGGACGTGCTGTTCACCGGCCGGGCCGTAGAAGTCCCCGGGCGCGACCAGGATGCCCCGTTCGGCGAACCAGTCGACCGTCACGCGGCAACCTTCGCCGCGGGTTGCCCACAGGTACAGTGAGCCCTCCGAATGGTCAATCCGGAATCCAGCGCCGATCAGGGCGTCCAGCAGCAGCGCGCGCCGCCTGAGATAGCGGGCGCGCTGCTCATCGACATGTGTCTGGTCGCCCAAGACGGCGGTCATTGCGGCCTGAACGGGTGCGGGAACCATCAATCCCGCGTGTTTACGCACCGCTAGCAGCCCGTCGACGGCGTCGGGGTCGCCGGCGACGAAGCCGGCACGGTAGCCGGCTAGGTTCGACCGCTTCGACATGGAGTGCAGCACCAGCAGATTCTCCGGCGTCCCTTCGCATAGGTCGGGACGCAGGACCGAGGCAGGCTCGGCGTCCCAGCCGAACTCGCCATAGCACTCGTCGCTGGCCAGCAGCGCCCCTTGATCGCGAGCGAACTCGATCCATCGTTTGAGCAAGGGCTCGGCCGCGATCAGTCCGTGCGGGTTGGCGGGCGAATTGATCCAGATCAGCGAAGGCCGACCCGCGACGGCGTCGGGGTCGTCGCACAGCTGGATCCGGCAGCCCGCCAGTCGCGCACCCACGTCGTAGGTCGGGTATGCGGTGCTCGGGATCACCACGAGGTCTTCGGTACCGAGTCCGAGTTGCAGCGGCAGGCCCGCCACAAGTTCCTTGGTGCCGATCACCGGCAGCACATGCTGGTCACCGAGCCCCCGGATGCTCCAGCGGTCGCGCAGGTAGCCGACGATCGCGGCGCGCAGTGCGGGGGTTCCCCAAGTGGTCGGGTAGCCGGGCGCATTGGACGCAGCCTCAAGCGCCCTTCTTGCCAACTCTGGTGTTTGGTCCACAGGGGTGCCGACCGACAGGTCGGCCACGCCGTCCGGGTGCGCAACCGCTGTCGCCTTCGCCTGCGCGAGGGTGTCCCACGGGAAGACCGGAAGGTTGGCCGAGGCGCGCGCCCAACGACTCATTGGTTCTGCGGCGGCAGAGCGGCGACCCGCGGTTCGTCCTCGTCGATCACTCCCATGCGGGCGGCACCGCCTGGCGAGCCGATGTCGTCGAAGAAGCGGACGTTGATGTCGTACCACTCCGAGTACTCGGCGGGCAGGTCGTCTTCGAAGTAGATCGCCTCAACAGGGCAGACCGGTTCGCAAGCACCACAATCCACGCACTCATCGGGGTGGATGTACAGCGACCGTGGACCCTCGTAGATGCACGAGACGGGGCATTCGTCGACACACGCGCGGTCTTTGACATCAACGCACGGCAGAGCAATGACGTAGGTCATCCACATTCTCCTGTAGTCGTTAGCCTGATTCCCCATGGCCGGGACGCATTGAACTCTATACCCGCCAGACGTCGAAACCGAGTGCGCTCCCGGCTGACGGCAACCAGGCAGTCTGGGAACTCGCAGCTAGCCGCAGGTGATCCGGTCGATCGGGAGTAACGCCAAAAGTAGTCCTCGCCCTCGTAGACGGTCGCCTCTCGCCCCGGCGGTGTGGGATCGGGGCCGCTGATCTGCCAGGTGGCGTTCTGCGGCCTGACCTCGCTGAGAGCGGATACTCCCCGGTCGGAGAGGAACCTTGCCATCGCACTGTCGGGGGCGGCCACGCGTCCGAAGGTGCGTCGCTAGGCTTGGGCCATGTCACGCATCGAATCCGATTCCATGGGGACGATTGAGGTTCCCGCCGAGCGCCACTGGGGCGCACAGACCCAGCGCAGCCTGCAGAACTTCGACATCGGACGCCCGACCTTTGTCTGGGGTCGCCCGATGATCAAGGCCCTGGGCGTGCTGAAGAAGTCCGCAGCGCTAGCCAATGCCGAGTTGGGCGAACTGCCGCAAGAGATCGCCGACCTGATCGCGCAGGCCGCAGACGAAGTCATCGACGGCAAGCTCGACGACGACTTCCCGCTGGTGGTCTTCCAGACCGGCTCAGGCACCCAGTCGAATATGAACTCCAACGAGGTCATCAGCAACCGCGCGATCGAGATCGCCGGCGGCCAAATGGGTACCAAGAAGCCCGTGCACCCGAACGACCACGTGAACCGTGGACAGAGCTCGAACGATACCTTCCCGACCGCCATGCACATCGCTGTGGTCACCCAGATCAATGAGAAGCTCTACTCAGACGTCGCGAAGCTGCGCGACACGCTCGCGCTGAAGGCCGACGACTACGCCGACGTCGTGATGGTCGGACGCACCCACCTGCAGGACGCCACCCCGGTAACCCTCGGCCAGGTCATCGGTGGCTGGGTCGCCCAGATCGACTTCGCGCTCGACGGAATCCGCTACTCAGACTCGCGGGCCCGTGAGTTGGCCATTGGTGGCACGGCCGTGGGTACCGGCCTGAACGCCCACCCCGAGTTCGGCAGACTCTGCGCCAAGAAGATCAGCGAGCAGACCGGCATCGAGTTCGTACAGGCCGACAATCTGTTCGCATCCCTTTCGGCGCACGACGCCTTGGTGCAAGTGTCGGCGTCGCTGCGGACGCTGGCCGACGCCCTGATGAAGATCGCCAACGATGTGCGCTGGTACGCGTCCGGCCCACGAAACGGCATCGGCGAGTTGAACATCCCCGAGAACGAGCCGGGTAGTTCGATCATGCCGGGCAAGGTGAACCCGACCCAGTCCGAGGCGATGACCATGGTCGCCACCAAAGTCTTCGGCAACGACGCCACCGTCGGCTTCGCCGGTTCACAGGGCAACTTCCAGCTGAACGTCTTCAAGCCGGTGATGGCGTGGTGTTGCCTGGAGTCAATCCAGCTGATCGGCGACGCTTGTGTGTCGTTCAACGACCACTGCGCAGTCGGCATTGAACCCAACCTGGCTCGGATCCAGGCGAATCTCGACTCGAACCTGATGCAGGTGACCGCTCTGAACCGGCACATCGGCTACGACAAGGCCGCCAAGATCGCCAAGAACGCCCACAAGAAGGGCCTCACGCTGAAAGCCTCGGCGCTGGAGTCCGGAGAGCTCACCGAGGAGGAGTTCGACAAGTGGGTGGTCCCAGTCGACATGACCCACCCGAGCGCTGCTGAATAGCACGTCCCGCATGCTAGTGAGGAGGGCCGCCCCGTTCGGGCGGCTCTTCTTACGTCCGGCCAGTAGCGTTCCACCATGACTGGACTGACGATACGACCGGCCAACGACAATGAGATCGTCGCTGTGGCCACGCTAGTGGCGCTGACGTTCGCAAACGAACCCTACGTGCGAGCCATGCTCGGCCACGGCGACGAGGTCACCGGGCGGCTGCAGGCCATGCTCGAACTGCAATTGCGCTACCAGTACCTGGCGCACGGCGAGGTTGACCTGGCCTACGAAGCCGACGAACTGGTGGGGGCAGGGCTCTGGATGGCGTCCGACGCCGAGTCCGGGCCGACGCTCGCCAAGCTGCGCCGGGTTCCCAGCTACCTGCGAATCCTCGGCCGACGGCTGCCCATCGCGATCCGGATCGAGTATGAATCAGTTCGCAGGCAACCTAAGTTCCCGCATTGGTATCTATCGATGCTGGCCGTGTCACCCGATCACCAAGGCAAGGGCGTCGGACGCCAACTACTGGAGTATCGGCTCTCGCGGATTCCGGCCGACCGGCCGGTCTATCTTGAGGCGTCCACCGCGGGCAGCGCGCGTCTGTATGCGCGGCACGGCTTCGTCGACATGGGGGCAGTGCCGATCGGGGACGAACCACCCATGCGGGCCATGTGGCGGCCGGCGGCCAAGTTCGGAGTGCCCCACGACAGCTGACCGACGACACGGCGTCCCATCCTGAGGGGCGCCGCTTGGCCGACATAACCCACAGACGATAGATTCTGGACGCCGCAACGTCAGCGGCAAGCCCGGGAGGACGATCAAGTGACCACTGAGCCCATCTTCAAACTCGCCGCGATCATCATCTACTTCGCCGCGATGATCGCAATCGGCCTGTGGGCCAACTTGCGCACCAAAGACCTGACCGACTACATGCTGGGTGGCCGCAACCTGAACCCGATGGTTGCTGCGCTGAGCGCTGGGGCGTCCGACATGTCCGGCTGGCTGCTGCTGGGCCTGCCAGGCGCGCTGTACGTCACCGGCCTTGCCGACGCCTGGATCGCGATCGGACTCACCATCGGAGCCTGGCTGAACTGGAAGTTCGTCGCACCCCGGCTGCGCACCTACACCGAAGTGGCGCAGAACTCAATCACCATCCCCTCGTTCCTGGAGAACCGACTGCACGACAGATCACGGATGCTGCGTGTGGTCTCGGGGCTGTTGATCCTGACCTTCTTCACCTTCTACGTCTCCAGCGGCATGGTCTCCGGAGGGATCTTCTTCGAGAATTCCTTCGGGTCGAGCTACCGGATCGGCATGCTCATCGTCGCGGGCGTCACCGTGCTCTACACATTCTTCGGCGGTTTCATCGGGGCTTCCTACACCGACATGATGCAGGGGTTGTTGATGATGACCGCACTGTTGATGGTGCCGACGTTGGGGATTATCGAGGTCGGCGGCCCCGCGCAAATGCTTGAGACAGTGACTGCGGTCAACCCGAACGCCTTCTCGCTGATCGTCGGCACGACCGTGGTCGGAGTCGCGTCCAGCCTCGGTTGGGGGCTCGGCTACTTCGGGCAGCCGCACATCATCGTGCGATTCATGGCGCTGCGCTCCGCTGCCGACGCCACGGCCGGGCGGCGGATCGGCATCGGCTGGATGGGAATATCGATGGCCGGTGCCGTCTTCACCGGTCTGATCGGTCTGGCCTACTTCGCTCAGCACCCGGAACTCACCCTGAACAACCCCGAAGCGGTCTTCCTTGCGATGGCGCAGATCCTCTTTCATCCGCTGGTTGCCGGCTTCGTGCTGGCGGCGGTCTTGGCGGCGATCATGTCAACGGTCTCGTCCCAGCTGATCGTCTGCAGTTCAGCGCTGGTGGAGGATCTAGCAAAGATGGCACTCAAGCGAGAGATCAGCCCGCGCCAGCAGGTCTGGCTGGGACGCTCGGGCGTGCTCGTGGTTGCGCTGGTTGCGATGTCGCTGGCTTGGACACAGAACGACACCATCCTGGCATTGGTTGCATTCGCGTGGGCTGGCTTCGGCGCCACCTTCGGTCCGGCGGTCTTGCTGTCGCTGTTCTGGCGGCGGTTGACTGCTCCGGGCGCCATGCTCGGCATGGTTGCCGGCGCGGTCGTGGTCTTCACCTGGCAGTACACGCCGTGGAGTTCGCTGTACGAGATCATCCCGGGCTTCGCGGTGAACCTGCTGGTTGCGATCACAGTGTCGCTGTTCACCAACAAACCAGAGGTGGACGAGGAGTTCACCGCCGCCCGAGAGCTGGCGAACGCCGGGCGCCTAGGCGAACAGATCGTTGCCCGTTGAACGACTCTGGCAGCATTGATGAGTGACCGAGTCCTTCTACGACCGCGTCGGCGGTGAGCAAACCTTCCGGGACCTGGTGGAGTGTTTCTATCGCGGCGTCGCCGGTGATCCCCCGCTGCGGGCGCTGTATCCGGAGGAGGACCTCGGCCCGGCGGCCGATCGGCTGAGATTGTTCTTGGTGCAGTACTGGGGTGGCCCGCATACCTATCAGGAGACCCGCGGCCACCCCCGGCTGCGAATCCGGCACTCGCCGTTCCGGGTCACCTCAGCCCAGCGCGATCGCTGGGTGCACCACATGCTCACCGCAGTCGACTCGCTGGGGTTGCCACCTGCCGAGGACGCGGAGTTGCGTGAATACCTGGTGCGGGCGGCAGGCTTCATGGTGAACACCGATGATTCCGATGTCGGGTCTTGAGGCAGGTCAAAGGACCCGGTTCCTGCGTTGCTCAATCAGTTGATTTTCTTATGCCTCCCGGCTGCACGACACCGTGCTCGTAGGCGAAGATCACCAGTTGTGCCCGGTCACGGGCGTCCAACTTGGTCAGTAGCCTGCTGACATGCGTCTTCGCCGTCGCATAGCTGATCACCAGTCTGTCAGCCAACTCGGCATTTGACAGGCCCGCCGCAACCGCGGCCAGCACTTCGATCTCTCGGTCGGTCAGCACGTCGAGCCCGTGCGTTGGTGCAGTCGACGGGGCGCCCCGGCGGAACTCCTCGATCAAAGCCCGGGTAGCGTGCGGAGCGAGCAGCGCCTCACCGGCAGCCACGACCCTAATGGCCTCCAGGAGGCGCTCTGGTTCGGTGTCTTTTGGCAGGAACCCACTGGCCCCGGCGCGCAGGGCTGCGAAGACGTTCTCATCGTGGTCGAAAGTGGTCAGCACGAGGATGCGACTGTCGGAAGTCCCGGGATCGCGGACCAGTCTCCTGGTGGCCTCCAATCCATCGATCCCGGGCATCCGGATATCCATCAGCACCACGTCAGGGTGCTGCTCACTTACCAACGACACAGCGGCCAATCCGTCGGCAGCCAACCCGACGACTTCGAATCCTGGCTCGTGACGCAACAGCACCGCCAGGCCGCTACGCACCAGGGCTTCATCGTCTGCGATCACCACACGGATCATTCGTCCTCCTGTCGGGGCAATCGTGCCACCACCTCGAACCCGCCACCTTCAGCTGCGCCGGCGTTGACGACACCACCCAAAGCCGCCACCCGCTCAGCCATCCCGCGCAGTCCAGACCCTGGGGTGCTGCCCTGGGCAGGGCCACGCCCACGGTCGAGGACGCGCAGTTCCACAACGGCTGGGGCGTAGCTGATCCGAAGCGAGGCACGATCGGTGCCGGCATGGCGTACGACGTTGGTGAGTGACTCCTGCAGCAGCCGGTAGGCGGTCAAGTCCCTCGCCGGGCTCAGCGGCCAGGGTTCGCCTTGCTGTTCCAGTTCGACCTGCAATCCCACCTTCGCCAAGTCAGCGACCAGGTTTGGGACACTTGCCAGTCCCGGACTCTGGCTAGCCGCAGTGCCCGGATCGCGAAGCACCCCCAGGATTTGGCGTACCTCACGTAGCGAGGTACGGCTTCGCTCTGCGATGGCGTCCAGCGCGGCCTTCGCCTCGACTGGGTCAGTATCGACCACCCGGGCACCGACGCCGGCCTGCAACGCGATCACGCCCAGCGAGTGCCCGACCACATCATGCAGTTCCCGGGCGATCCGCAGCCGCTCCTCGGTGATGGTGGCACGTGCCTGCTCACGCTGCACCTGTTCTGCCAGCGCGCTGTGCTCGGCCGCCAGCTGCGCGGCCGCCCGGTTGATGCGCACCGAGCGTCCTAGCGCGAAGGAACCAGCAAACAACGCCAGGTTGGTTGCTAGCTCACCCAAGGTCATCCGCTCGGGCACCACCGCCGCAGCAACCAGCAGAACCGCGGCGGCGAAGCATGCCGCAGCGATGGTCGCGCGGGCGGTCCGGTTGACCGCAACCGAGTAGGCCATCAAGAACATGCCCGCACCGATCACGGCGGTGCCGAAGCCGAGCAGGATCATGGTGAGGACGACAGTGCCGGTCACGAAGAAGGCCGGCACAGGGAAGGCACGTCGCGCCGCGTAGCCGGTAGCGGTGATGACACTCAAGACAACGTGCAGCGGTGAAACCGACGGTGATGACATCGCCTCGATAGACAGTGACACTGCCAGCAACGCCAGGGCTAGCGCAGCGTCCAGCAACCACGGGCGCTGACGGTCGAGTTGCCGCAGACCCTGCCACGTGATCACTCCCGCAAATTAGCCGACAACCCCGAACGCCACAACGGCTGCGGGATGTACACCGACATCAACCTGCAGCGGTATCCGGCCGGCAGAGGTGCAGCGTGAGATTCACGCCGAAGACCAATCCCGGGCCGGATGCGATTCTGCTCCCGGGTGAGCACGCTGGTGCCATGACAAAAAGTACTGGTTGGCTCGGGTTGCTCCTCGGCACGGGGCTGGTGGCCGCTGTGGGCGTCCTCGCCGGATGGCTGCAACCGCTAGGTCCCATCACCGCTGCCGAGGCGATCGCCTGGCTCGCTGGCGGCGCCGCGACCGGGTTGATAGCCGGTCTGCTGGCCCGGTCCCGCTGGATGCTGTGGCTGGCGCCGGTTGGCTTCATCGTCGCCTTCGAGATCGCCCGGTCAGGAGCTGGGCTGGTCACCACTGGGCCATTACGCCTGGGCTCTGCCTTCGGGCCGCTGGCGTACTTGCTCGGGCGGCTGGCTGCCTGGGGACTGGCGACCGTTTCGCTGCTGGCTGGGGTGGGTTGGGGCAGTCGCGGAGAGCATGCCAGACACCGGCCTGTCGGCCCACTCATCGCGACCGGGCTGACCGTCGTCCTGGCGGTAGCGCTGCTGCTGCCTGCCACTTCGCCCCCACTGCGCGATGCCGAAGGCCGACCGAACGATGGCGCGGTCTCGGAACTGGTCCGCGTGGAACTGGGTGGACACGAGCAATGGATCCAGGTGCGTGGTGCCAGCCCTAACCTGCCGGTCCTGCTCTACCTCAGCGGCGGTCCGGGTCAAAGTGACCTGCCGTACTCTCGAGTGCTGTTCGCGCCGCTCACCGACGACTTCCTCGTAGTTGGCTGGGATCAGCGTGGGACCGGGAAGTCGTATCCGGCGCTGGACGCCGAGACTCTAACCCTCGACCAGGCAGTGGCCGACACGGTTGAGCTTGCGGGGCTGTTGGCCGAACGCTATGGGCAGCAGAAGATCTACCTGCTCGGTGAGTCATGGGGCAGTCTCCTCGGGGTGCTGGCCGTGCAACAGGCCCCAGAGATGTTCCACGCCTACCTCGGCAGCGGGCAGATGGTGGATGTGCGGGCCAGCGACGAGGCGATCTACCGTGACTTGATTGTTCAAGCCATGTCACAAGGCGATGGTGAGCTGGTCGCGAGGCTGATCTCAATGGGGCCACCGCCCTATCGGGGTGGGACGCTTGACTACGCGACGATCTTCAGCCTCTATCCCCTGATTCAGAGCAGCTACACCCCTCCCCTGGCGTACCGGCAGCGTGGCGATGCGGCCAGGCTCGGCCCTTGGGGCGTCCTGGGACAGGAGTACGCCTGGTTGGAGAAAATCAACGTCTTGCGAGGGCTGCTCGACATGAACTCGGTGATGTACCCGCAATTGCAAGCACTCGATCTGCGCCGCAGCGCCAGAACGCTGGAGGTGCCTGTCTATTTGTTGGTCGGGGAACACGAACTGGCCGCCCGTAGTGATCTGGCGAGAGAGTGGTTTGACTTGCTGGACGCCCCTGACAAGGGCTGGTACCGCCTGCCCGACAGCGGACACTCGGTTGCCTTCGAGCAGGCCGACGAACTGCACCGAATCCTGCTCAACGACGTCCAGCGTGCCGGCTGAGGCAGACGATCCGGTAGGACTACTTCTCCTGGTCCTTCCAACCGTCCACTGGATCGTCGATCCACCTCAAATCGTCACAATCAGGCGGACGCCACGCAGCGGGGCCGCCCACAAGGACGGCCCCGCTCACATATCGCCAACCTGAGGCTCAGGCGCCCATCGACTCCTTGGCGGCTGCGACAACCGCATCGGCGGTGATGCCGAACTGCTTGAACAGCAGTGTGCCCTTGCCGGAGGCACCGTAATGCTCGAGGGAGACCGAACGGCCCTTGGCGCCTACGTACTTGGCCCAGCCCATCGCGATGCCTGCCTCGACGCTGACCCGGGCGGTCACCGACGCCGGCAGCACCTCTTCGCGGTAGGCCTCATCCTGGGCATCGAACCACTCCTGGCAAGGCATGGACACCACGCGGGTGGGGATTCCCTCGGCTTCCAGCGCCTGCTGCGCGTCCACAGCTACCTCAACCTCGGATCCGGTACCGATCAGAATCACCTTCGGGGCGGCGCTGGCCTCCTTCAGTATGTAAGCACCCCTGGCCAGACCATCAGCCGAGGCGTACTCTCCGCTGCTGCGATCCAAGGTGCGCAGGTTCTGGCGCGACAGGATCAGTCCGACCGGTGTCTTGGTCTGCTTGAGCGCCTCACCCCAAGCGACAGCGGTCTCGTTGGCGTCCGACGGACGCACGATGGCCAGGTTGGGGATCGCTCGGTAGGCAGCCAAATGCTCGACCGGCTGATGGGTCGGGCCATCCTCGCCAACACCGATGGAGTCGTGCGTCCAGACGAAGATGGTTGGGATATTGGAAAGCGCAGCGAGCCGCGCGGCTGGGCGCATGTAGTCAGCGAAGACGAAGAAGGTGCCGCCATAAGCGCGAGTAAGCCCGTCTGCGTTGATGCCGTTCAGGATGCCGCCCATGCCATGCTCGCGGACGCCGAAGTGCAAGGTGCGCCCGTACGGTCCGCCCGGCCATTCCGCGGTGGTGCGGTCTTCGGGCAGGAAGCTGGGTTCGCCCTTCATCGTCGTGTTGTTCGAGCCGGCCAGGTCAGCAGAGCCACCCCACAGCTCAGGCAGCTGAGGCGCCAGCGCAGTCAGTACCTCAGCAGACGCCGAACGGGTCGCCTTCGAGCCCTCGGCGAAGACCGGGAGCTCCAGGTCAGGCAGCTTGCGCGAGACCACGCGCTCAAGCAGGGCTTTGCCCTCTGGGTTGGCCTGCTGCCAAGCGGCGAACTTCGCGTCCCAGGCGGCTCGAGCTGCCTTGCCGCGCTCACGAAGCTGCTTGCGGGTGCGCTCGACCAGCTCTTCCTCGATGCCGAAAGGCTCGTCGGGGAAGTTGAGCAGCTTCTTCAGCTCGGCGATCTCTTCGGCACCCAACGCTGAGCCGTGCACCTTCTCTTGACCCTGCAGGTTCGGCAAGGGCCAGCCGATGACAGTATGCAACTGGATCAGCGACGGCTTGTCGGTGACCTTCTGAGCCTCAAGGATCGCCGCGTACAGGTCTTCGATGTTCTCGCCATAGCTGGTGGAGCCGGCCGTCCAGTCGACGTCTTGGACGTGCCAACCGTAAGCCGCATAGCGGGCCGCCACGTCTTCGCCAAAGGCGATCTTGGTGTTGCCCTCGATGGTGATCTGGTTGGCGTCGTAGATCATGATCAAGTTGCCCAGTTCTTGGGTGCCGGCCAGCGAAGCCGCCTCCGCCTGGACGCCCTCCTGCATGCAACCGTCGCCGAGGATCACATAGACGAAGTGGTCGAACGGGCTGTCACCGGAGGCGTTCGGGTCGTAAACGCCGCGGGCTCGGCGAGCCGCCATGGCCATACCCACCGCATTGCTGACGCCCGCGCCCAGCGGTCCCGTGGTGACTTCGATGAACTTCGTGTGACCGAACTCCGGGTGCCCCGGGGTCAGCGACCCGAATGTGCGCAGCGACTGAATGTCGTCCATCTCCAACCCGAGCCCACCAAGGTAGAGCTGCGAATACTGCAAGATGGACGCGTGCCCAGCCGACAGCACGAACCGGTCTCGGCCGATCCACTTGTCGTCAGTCGGGTCGATGTTCATCACCTTCTGGTAAAGCAGATAGGCAACCGGCGCCAGCGAGATTGCGGTGCCCGGGTGCCCGTTGCCGACTTTCTGCACCGCGTCGGCGGCCAGGATGCGTGCGGTGTCGACGGCACGCCGGTCTTCATCGGTCCAGGTCAGATTGCTCACATTGTGTCCTTTGCAGAGTGTGTGCTCGGCCTCGAGCGGCGGATCTGGGAGTCCTCTCCCTGAGTGTAGTGGCGGATCAGCCGAATGGATCACTGTCTAGAAGTATCCGCAGGACCACGTTTACCCACTGCGCGGCCGCCCCTGGAGGTGTTGTCCGATCACTCCTGACCGGTGCTGGCTGCGCCGCGTTTGCCGATCGGCACATAGTCGCGCGCGGGTGGACCCACGTAGACCTGCCGTGGGCGGCCGATCTTCAGCTTCGGATCGAACCGCATCTCGCGCCACTGGGCGATCCAGCCTGGCAGGCGTCCGATCGCGAACAGGACGGTGAACATCTCTTTCGGGAAGCCCATCGCCTCATAGATGAGACCGGAGTAGAAGTCGACGTTCGGGTAGAGCTTGCGCTCGGTGAAGTAGTCGTCCGACAGTGCGGTCTGCTCCAGTTCCTGAGCGATTTCGAGCAGGTCGCGTCGTCCGGCCTTGAGACGCATCACCGTGTCGGCGTGCTGCTTGATGATGGCCGCCCGGGGATCGTAATTGCGATAGATCCGGTGACCGAACCCCATCAACTTGATGCCGGCCTTCTTGTCCTTGACCTGCTGCACGTACTCCTTGACGCTGATGCCGGAGTCTTTGATCGCCGCCAGCATCTCGACAACGGCCTGGTTGGCACCACCGTGCAGCGGACCGGACAGTGCGTTCACTCCGCCAGCCACCGACGCGTAGATGTTGGCGCCCGCGGATCCGATCAACCGCACCGTGGATGTGGAGCAGTTCTGTTCATGGTCGGCGTGCAGCACGAGCAGCACATCAAGAGCGCGAGTGATCTCGTCGTGGAACTCGTACGGCTCGGTCGGGTAACCGAAGCTCATCCGGAGGAAGTTCTCCACATAGCTGAGCGAATTGTCCGGGTAGAGCATCGCCTCGCCACGCGAGTTCTTGTAGCCGTAAGCAGCCAACGTCGGCACCTTCGCGATCAGCCGCTCGGTGGCCTTCTCGATCGCCTCAGGGGCGTCGCCCACCGAATCGAAGCTGAACGTCGACAGCATCATCAGTCCACTCGCCAGCACCGGCATAGGATGCGAACGACGCGGGAACATTTGGAAGAACTCACGCATCCGCTCATCCACCATCGTCTTGCGGCGGATCCGGTCCTCCCAGGTCGCTAACTGCGCAGCAGTGGGTAGTTCACCGTAGATCACCAGATAGGCGGTCTCCAGGAAGGTGGACTCCTTCGCCAACTGCTCGATCGGGTACCCGCGATAACGCAGGATGCCTGCGTCGCCGTCGATGAAGGTGATCGCCGAGGTGGCCGAGGCGGTGTTCGCGAAGCCCGGATCGAAAGTAACGTGCCCGGTGGTGGTGAGGAGTTTGCCGATGTCGAGGCCATCTGGGCCTTCGGTGGCCCGCACCGCAGCAAGATCGAGCGGCACTTGGTCGAGGCCGGTTAGTTGAACTTGATCGGTCACCTTGGTACGCCCTTCCTGACACAACACGGCCCCTCCACCCTAACCGGGATCGGTATCCCGCCGCAGGGCATCGCGCGATGCCCCGACCAGGGTCGGTACGACCGGCGAAGCCCTCAGGCCCCTGGTGGCACCGGCAATGCCGCCAGGTCTCGATCTAGCAACTGCCGGGCGTGGGCCTCCTGCTCAGCACTTCGCCAGGGCACCTTCTGGAACTCGCTGAGGGTGGCATCGGCCACCGCCCATAGCCCGGCCTCGCTGATCAGCCCCAACTGTCGAACCGCGATCGCCGCGCCGACGTAGGTATCGAAGAAGACGATCCCCCGCTCGGCGCAGCGGGCTCGCGAACTCGCGTCAGTGCTCACAACGTCGTGGATGAGCACCGCATCAACACTACCGGCGAACTCGGTCAGCAGGCGCTCCGCGACCCGCACGTCCCCCTGACCCGAGTCGCCGATGAAAACCAGCCGATACTCCGGGAACAGGGCGTGGTAGTGGTTGATGTTCTGGATCTTCTTCTCAGCCATGCCGGCATGGCTGAGAAGATGCAGCATCGAGCCCGTCAGCATGGACGACACCGAAACTCCGGCCCCACGCAGCTTCTTGCGGGTCTGGTCCTCAACCCAGCCGAACAGGTCGGCCGGTCGCGCCGTGATGAACGTCAGGTCGCCGAAAGATCTGGGTTTCGAGTCCGGCCCGAGATCGAGGGCCTCCCAGAGCGCCACCACTCCCGGGTAGACAAGGCCCTTTGGGAAGCGCCGATCGTGCAGGCTGCAGATCGTGGTGTCGTCGATATCAGACAGCACCTTCGCTTCAAGATCGCTCACCAGTGTGGCCTGGACGGCAATGTGCTCGAGGATCTGCTGCCGAATCTCGTCACTGTCGATGTCTCGGTAGATGAGTTCTTCGAGGTCATTGTGGTTCGGAGTGGCGTCGATCAGGTTCTTCAGCACCGTCAAATCGACCCCCTGCACGTCCGTGAACAGGTCTCGGACGACGAGTTCGTCCCGTCTTGATGTGTGTCCGGTCTGTAACGCATGCACAAGAGCTGCCCGAGCCGGCAGATCAAGCTCACCACGCCGGGCAACGCCCAACAGGTCGCGCAGTTCGCCACGGTGGCTGCGACCGAACCGAACAGTAGACAAGACGGCCACCAGCCGATCGGTCAGCTTAGGCTCGGCCAGCATCTGGTTCAGTTCCTCAGCGTCCGCCTTTGCCAGCAACTCGAAGATGGCAGGCCGAGTTTGGGCGTTGGGACGGCCGGATAGCAATTCGCACAGCAACCCGACCGCGGATGCCTTCACTACGCCCCCTCATCGCGTGCCGGCAGATGCACCCGCAGGCCGCGCGGTTGGATCCAGGCCCGCAATGACGTGACGCGCGTCACGACATCACCGTCAAGTTGCACAGGCGCGGGGTCTGCGGGGCGTACCCGCAGTCGTTCCGCCCGGCGATAGCGCAATGCCGCGACTTCCATGTCGGGCTTGATGACGCCTTTGGCAGCCACCGGCAGCCACTGCAGCCAGTGCCTGATCGGTACCTCAAGAACCTCCATCAACCCGTCGTCGGAGCGGGCCTGCGGGTACACGACCAGACCGCCAGGCGCTTCTCTGATCAGACCAGCCAGCACCGACCAGCTCACGATGCTGCGCTCGGGCTGGTCATCCACCTTGATTTGCATGGGCAGCGCCGGGCGGGTTGCCTGCCGGACGCCCTGCAGGGCGTAGGCCGCCGCCCCGATCCGCACCTTGGC
Organism: Brooklawnia sp.; assembly: GCA_012517115.1. Taxonomy (GTDB): domain Bacteria; phylum Actinomycetota; class Actinomycetes; order Propionibacteriales; family Propionibacteriaceae; genus Brooklawnia. The sequence goes on from JAAYVP010000441.1 coordinate 26,552, forward strand.
CTTCAAATCTGTTCGCGCGACGGTTTCGGCGTCCCGGCCGATGCCAGCCATGGTGAGGAACGGTTCATTGAGCTCGCGGCCGTCGACGGTCTGCAGCCTGGCCCAGCCGAGGTCCAAATCGGTGCTGGGGCCGGACAGTGCAATCGACACCTTGGTGCGCAGGTCGAGACCGGTAAGGCCAAGGTTGTAGGCCAGCACATTGCCAGACCCCAGCGCGACGATGCCAAGCCGGATCCCGGTGCCCGCCAGTTCGCGGGCCACCTGGCGCACGGTCCCGTCACCCCCGATCACCACCACGACGTCGGCTCCGGCCTCAATGGCCTGACGGGCCTGCTGGGAGCCCGGCTCTTCCCGGGTGGTCGCGACCGATCGCGGAGCATCGATCCCCATCCGATAGCACTGGCCGACGACTTCGGCGACCGCGCTGCTGGCCCGCCTGGCCAGCGGGTTGACCACCACGAAGGGCCGCACTGCGGCTGGGGTCTGCAGCACGGACGCGCTGGCTACCCAAGACTGGCGAGTCCTCATCACGAGACATATTGTGCCCGAAGATAAAGTGATATCATTTTGATATCACCCTCTTCGGAAAGGAATCGTGATGGCAAACCAGAGCGACAACCCGGGAGTCCCGGCCGACAAGTCGATCGCCGGAGAACCTGCGGGGCGTCCCGTCGGACTGCTGGGCGCGCGAGTCGATATCTCGGAACGCCAGGCTTGGCACATCAGTGGGGTCCTTGGCGTGCTGGTGGCCTTCGCTCTGCTGCTAGGCGGCACGATCGCGATAATCATCGGTGGCCTACGCATGGAGTCCGGTACGGACGGACAGGCCTTGATGATCGCCGGTATTGCGAGTCTGCTAGTCGCGACGATTATCTCGTCGATGCTGACGATCGTACAGCCCGGCGAGACCCGGGTGATCACCTTCTTCGGCAACTACGTCGGCACGATCCGCGAGGCCGGCCTACACACCACCGTGCCATTCACCTCGAAACGGAAGGTCTCGGTGCGCGTCCACAACTTCGAGACGAACGAGTTGAAGGTGAACGACTCCGACGGCAACCCCGTCAACATCGCCGCGATCGTGGTCTGGCAAGTCGCCGACACCGCCAAGAGCGTTTTCGCCGTCGAGGACTACCAGGCATTCGTGAGCGTGCAGTCCGAGGCGGGGCTGCGCCACGTCGCGTCCAGCCACCCCTACGACAACGCCGCGCCCGGTGAAGAGACGCTGCGGGGGTCGACGGAACTGGTGGCCGATGAGCTGGCACACGAGGTCGCCGACCGGATCGCCATCGCGGGCCTTGAGGTGATCGAGACCCGCATCTCGGCGCTGGCCTACGCCCCCGAAATCGCCCAAGCGATGCTGCAACGCCAACAAGCGTCCGCCGTGATCGCTGCCCGCGAGAAGATCGTCGAGGGCGCCGTGACCATGGTGCAGAACGCCCTGGACCGGCTCGAGGTGGACGCCATCGTGCACCTTGACGACGAGCGGAAGGCCGCCATGGTCAGCAACCTGCTGGTGGTGCTGTGCTCCGACTCCCGAGTCAGTCCGGTCGTGAACGCCGGCAGCCTCTACACGTAGTGGGGGGTCATGGTTGAGCGAAAGCAGGTGCTGCTGCGGCTTGACCCAGCCGTGCACGATGCCCTGCAGCGCTGGGCCAGCGACGAATTGCGCTCGGTGAACGCCCAGATCGAGGTGCTGTTGCGACGGGAACTGCAGCAGGCGGGACGACTACCTGACCAGGTCGCCCCGCTCCCACGGCGCGGCCGGCCAGCCAAGCGGAGCGAGTGGCGTCAACCACCCGAACCGGCACCGCAGCATTGATCATTGCGGCATCGGGTCCGGGCTCAGCCCACCGGGAGAGACCACAGACCCTTGTGGGCTAGCGGACGCCAACCCAGTTCGGTGTTGATCCGCAGCATATGGACGTTGTCAGCAGCGTTGTGGGTGATGATGCGCCGCACATTGCCGTACCGCTCGCGCACCAACGCGGTGGCCAATGTCTTCAGCGATCGTCCCAGTCCGTGTCCGCGGTGTCCGGACGCCACCGAAGTGTCCCATTGGTAGGCCACTGTCGTGCCGTCCTGCACTGCGATCTGGGTGAGGCCGGCGATCGCCCCATCCGGAGCCAGCGCCAGCACCGTCACCAGCAGCCGTCCAGCCTCGACCGCACTGGCCTCGTCGGCCGCTACTCGATCAGCACTGAACTTCTCGGCAATGTAACCGGTTTCACCGATCGGGGCGTCCGCCATGGTGATCTCGTGCATGGTGCCCACCTGAGCCCGCCAGCGCGCCGGTGTGGGACCGAACCAGTGCGCCAGCCGATAACCATCAGCAGGCGGCTCGGGTTCACCCGCGCTCCACGGATCGATCTCGGAGATCCGGTAGACGTGGGCAAGCTGGGCGCCCGCCGAAACCAGCAGGTCGGCGACAACGTCACGTCCGATCGAGCCAATGCCGGTCGGTGAGGTCAGTTGCTCGCTGACATCGGCATGCAGGTACCACAGGATCACGTTATTGCGACGATACTCCCGGGCGAAGTCGCGACAAATCTCCAGGACGAACGGCAGGACGAGCGCTGGATCGGCGTCGGGATGTAGCCAGATCTCTGCTTCGGCCGGGCCACCACTGACGAGGTTGACCTCCAGTTCAACGGCGGCCAGGTCACCGCCCTCGTCGCTCAGCAATGCCCAGTCCTTGACGATCGGCGGAACCTGATACCTCACCGCGGCGACGATCTCACGACCCAGCCAGGCGAGTTTCGCGTTGCCCACCCGGTTGTGCGAGACCGTAGCAGTCAACTGCTCTACTCGTTCGGCCTGCCGGAGAAGATATTCGCCGGGGCCCAGCATCGTGATCTGCACCCGGCCAGCATAGGCGCACCCCGTCGCTGGGCCCGGCCCGACGAAGGCGGCCGGCCATAAAGTGAAGCCATGACTGACATCGAGCGCATCGCGATTGTGGGCGCCGACACCAGCGCCGACGCTGCCGTGGTGGTCGGGCCACAGACCTCCATCCTGTCGATCCTGAACAGCCTCGACTCCGAGAACCGCCACGCAGCTCAGGCGTAGCCACGCAGCTCAGGCGTAGCCGTGTCGGGCCTTGCTCGCCGTCTCCTGCGCCTTGAACAGGTTGAACCGCGGCAGGAACTTATCCCAATCGATGGCATGGGCGTCCAGTTCGGGGCCGTCGATGCAGGCGTGCTTGCGGATCATCTTCCCGTCCACCACGAACGGCACCATGCAGGCACCACACATGCCCGTGGCGTCCACCATGATCGAGTTCAAGGACGCGATCGTCTTGACCCCGTACGGCTTCGACAAGTCTGAGACTGAGCGCATCATCAGTGGCGGACCGATGGTGGTGATCTCAGCGATCGGGCGTCCCTCACCGGCCGCGTTGGCGTCCAGCATCTGCTTGAGCGGCACCGTGACGAAACCCTCGATGCCGAACGACCCATCGTTGCTGGTGTAGATCACCTCGAGCCGGTCGCCGAACTCGGCCTGCAGTTGGTCGACCCGCTCCCCCTCACCGACCCAGAAGAGCAGGTCCGCGTTTCGGAAGCCGGCGATCAGCGTGACGTGGTTACCCAGCCGCAGGTGCTCCCGAGCTATCGGGTGCACCGGTGGCAACCCGACACCACCAGCGGTGAACACGACTGTCTGCTCGTCCGGCACCCGATGCAGCAGGCTCGGCTGCCCCAGCGGGCCGGCGACACCGGCCAACTGGTCGCCGACTTGGAGTTGGTTGATCCGCCGAGTGCTGGTACCCATGGCCTGAATGACCAGGACGATCGTGCCGGCGTTCGCGTCCCAGTCGGCCAATGTCAGCGGGATCAGCTCGCCCTTGGGTTCGCCCAGCACTCGGACGAACTGCCCGGCCTGGGCAGAACGAGAGACCAGCGGGGCATAGACCTGAAGCTCGACGATGCCAGGCCCCAGCTCACGGCGACCGGTGATGGTATTGGCGGCCCCCGCCAGCTCGTTGAACCGCTTCGCCCGCGAAACCATGTCACGGATCTCCGTCGCCGGCAGCAGGGACGCCTCCCTGATCTCGCGGGCAGCGGCCTGGCCGTCACCGGCCGCCTTCACTGCCGTCGACCCGCCGCGCGCTGCGTCGCCGCCAGAATAGACCCCGTCGAGCGAAGTGGCTTGGCTGCCCTCGGTCAGTTCCAACGCCCCTGCGGTGGTCACGGTCAGTGCCGGCTCGGAGTCCTTGATGATCGGGTTGGCCGAATTGCCCAGGGCCATGATCACCAGGTCGGCGGGCACCGTCTCGGTTCGGCCGGTGGCCACGGGACGCCGCCGGCCGGAAGCGTCCGGTTCGCCGAGCTCCATCACCTCAAGCGTCGCCGCGCGCACGAAGTGCGTCGCGTCGTCGCCGAGAAACTCGCTCGGTGACCGCAAAGTTGCCAACTGCACGCCTTCCTCCAAGGCGTGCTCCAACTCCTCGACCCGAGCAGGCATCTCGTCCTGGGTGCGCCGGTAGACGATAGTGACCTGCCCGCCAAGCCGCCGGGCGGTACGGGCGGCGTCCATCGCGGTGTTACCACCGCCGATCACCATCACCTGCTTGCTACGGCAGACCGGCAGCGGCGTCTCATGGTCGTCGCGATGGCCCTGCATCAGGTTCACCCTGGTCAGGAACTCGTTGGCGCTCATCACATTGAGCAGGTGCTCACCGGGCACGTTCATGAACCGCGGCAGGCCAGCTCCCGAGCCCACGAAGATGTGCGCGAACCCGGCATCTTTGAGTTCGGCGAGGGTTGCGGTCTTGCCAACCACGAAGTTGGTGATGAACGTGCCGCCCAACGCCTTGATCTTGCCCACCACGTCGTCGATCAGCGAGTTCGGCAGCCGGAACTCCGGAATGCCGTAACGCAGCACACCGCCCAACTCGTGGAACGCCTCAAGCACCGTCACCGGATGGCCTTCGGCGGCCAGCAGGAAGGCGTTGATCAGCCCGGAAGGCCCAGACCCAACCACGGCAATGGGTGGCTTGGTGGCCACCTGCCAGGGGTCGGGCAGACCGGCGTACTTGGCAGTGTTGCCGTCGGGATTGACCAGCCGCTCACGCTGCGGCAGGAACCATTCCAGTTGGCCGATCTCGATGGGCCGGCCGGAGTGCGCACAGACCGATTGGCATTGCAGTTCCTGCGGACAGATGCGTCCGGTCACGTTGGGCAGCGGGTTAATCGACTCGATCAGGTCCATCGCCTCACGGAAATGGCCGGTGCCCAGCAACCGCATCATGTCTGGGATCGCCACCTGCACCGGACAGCCACCCTTGGGTTCATTGCGGCCAGCCAGCAGCTCACCCAACTGGCAGGGCTTGTCAGCGCACTGCTTGTCGCGTAGCGCCTCCAGCCAGACCAGCAGGTCAACCTCCCGCTGGGTGTAACCGAGAGTCAGGTAGCCCAGGTAGCCCTGATTGACCAGTTCGAAGTCCTCGCTGCGCTCTTCAGGCTGGCGGATGTACGGCGGAATAGACGAATTCGCCGGCCAACCCTGACTGAGGCCGGCAAAGACCGGGTATCGCTGCGAAAGGTGCGCGTCCAAGGCGCGGATGAACTTGCGTTTGGC
>JAAYVP010000072.1 GCA_012517115.1 Brooklawnia sp.
CGTTCGACGAGCTCACCTTCGACAAGGTGAAGTCCGGTGCCCTCAAGCCGACGGACTTCGTGATTTCGTCGCAAACCCTGGAAATGCAGGCTCAGGTGGCTGAGGACGCGGGTCGCACCACGCTGGCTCGCAACCTGCGCCGGGCCGCCGAACTGAATCCGGTGCCCGATGATCGGCTGCTCGCCATCTACAACGCGTTGCGTCCGTACCGCTCGACCAAGGCCGAGTTGTACGAGATCGCCGATGAGTTGGAGAGCAAGTACGGCGCGAAGGTCTCTGCGGACTTCGTCCGGGAAGCCGCCGATGTCTACGAGAGTCGCGGCCGGCTGCGCGCCGACTGACCGGAACGGTTGAGGAAGGAGCCGGGCAATGGGGATGGTGGCAGGCATCGACATCGGCAACGCAAGCACCGAAGTTGCGCTTGCCGAGCGTGATGGCGACAAGTTGACCTTCTTGGCGACGGCCATCATCCCCACCACAGGCATCAAGGGCACCAAAGAGAACCTGAGCGGGGTCTTCCAAGCCCTGACCATCGCACTCGAGCGGGCCGGGCGTCGTCTCGACGAACTGGAACTGGTGCGCATCAATGAGGCGGCCCCAGTTATCGGTGACGTTGCGATGGAAACCATCACCGAGACGGTGATCACGGAATCCACCATGATCGGACACAATCCGTCCACCCCAGGAGGCCTGGGTATCGGGGTGGGCACCACCATCAGGCTGGATGACCTGGCGAAGACCGCCGGCGGCGGGCCGTATCTGGTGGTGGCGGATCGCGATCACGGCTTCGACGAGGTGGCCCGCGTACTCAATGAGACCGCCGGGCGCGTTCAGGTCAACGGTGCGATCCTGCAGCGCGACGACGGCGTCCTGGTGCACAACCGCCTCGACAACAAGATCCCGATCGTCGACGAGGTCAGCCGGATCGAGAAGGTGCCGCTGGGCATGTTGGCGGCGATCGAAGTCGCCGAGATGGGACGCATCGTCGAGACCCTGTCCAATCCGTTCGGCATCGCCACCCTATTCGGACTGGACGCCGGCGACACCATGCAGGTCGTGCCGTTGGCTCGCTCGTTGGTGGGCAATCGGTCGGCTGTGGTGATCAGGACACCTAAGGGCGACGTCAAGGAACGCCGGATCCCGGCGGGTACGCTGACCTTCCACGGTCGGGCAGCTACCCACGAGGTGGACGTTGACCGCGGCGCCGGAGAAATCATGAATGCCTCCGCCAAGGCCCGACAGATCCAGGACATCACTGGTGCCCCCGGCACCAACGTGGGCGGCATGATGGAAAACGTCCGGGTCACGATGAGTCGGCTCACCAACAAGCCGCCTCAGGACATTCACATCACCGACCTGCTAGCCGTAGACACGCAGGTGCCGCGCGAGGTGGCGGGCGGTATAGCCAACGAGTTCTCCATGGAGGCCGCCGTCGGCATCGCCGTGATGGTTAAGGCCGACCGGCTGCAAATGGAGACCATCGCCGCCGAGATGTCGTCCGAGATCGGCATCCCGGTCGAAGTCGGGGGTGTGGAGGCGGACATGGCCATCCGGGGAGCCTTGACCACGCCCGGCACCGCCCCGCCGATCGCGATCCTCGACATGGGCGCTGGCTCCACGGACGCCTCAGTAATGCGCGCCGACGGCTCCGGCATTTCCACCCACTTGGCGGGCGCCGGCAACATGGTGACCCTGATGATCCAGTCTGAGTTAGGACTGGCAACCTTCGAGGCCGCCGAGGACGTCAAACGCTACCCGTTGGCCAAGGTCGAGACCGTCTTCAACATCAGACACGAGGACGGCACCGTGCAGTTCTTCAGCGACCCGCTGCCGCCGCATGTCTACGCGCGCGTCGTAGTGCTGAAACCCGAAGGCATGGTCCCACTCGATCTCAATCTGCCCGTCGAGACGATCCGGCAGGTCCGCATCCGCGCCAAGGAGCGGGTCTTCGTCACCAACGCCTTGCGTGCGCTGCGCCAAGTTAGCCCCACCCAGAACGTCCGTGACATCGACTTCGTGGTGCTTGTCGGTGGATCGGCGCTCGACTTCGAAATCCCGCAACTGGTTACCAAGGCGCTCGCCGACTATCGCGTGGTGGCCGGACGCGCGAATATTCGTGGCACCGAGGGGCCACGCAACGCAGTAGCCACCGGTCTGGCGCTCAGTTGGGAGCATCGATGAATAACGACTCCCCGCCCAGCATTCGGCTGCACGCCAATTC